>NZ_CP014232.1:2721458-3042917 GCF_001553935.1 Actinomyces oris
CACCAGCTCCAGGAGGCCGCAGCCACGACCAGCCCCACGATCAACGTCACCGGCTGGGTCGCCGCACTGGAGGAGTCCAGCGCCGGCCGCGTCGTCGACGTGCGCCTGGAGCTGACCGACGCCACCGACGGCACCGTTGTGGCACTCATGCGTGAGCGCTTCGCCATCCGCGGCCGCGCCTCCGGCAACGCCGTGCCCAGCGCCCCCGAGCTCGCCGGCGGCACCGGACGCGAGACGGCCCCGGCCGCACGCCGCATCCTGCGCCGCACCACCGTCACAGCACCCGCGGACATGACCGCGTTCGCCCGGGTCACCGGTGACTTCAACCCGATCCACACCTCCTACAACGCCGCCCACGTGGCCGGCATGGAGGCCCCGCTCGTCCACGGCATGTGGCTGTCGGCCACTGCCCAGCAGGTGGCGGCCTCCACCGCGGCCGACGGCTCGCGCCACGTCCTAGCCGGCTGGACCTACGTCATGACCGGTCCGGTCGAGCTGAGCGACGACGTCGAGATCACCGTGGAGCGCACCGGACTGGTGGTCGGCGGCGGCTACGTCCTGGAGGTCGTCTGCCGCATCAACGGCGAGGTCGTCTCCCGCGGCACTGCCGTGACGACGCCCGAGCCCACCGCCTACGTCTACCCCGGCCAGGGCATCCAGGCCCCCGGCATGGGCCTGGACGAGATGAACTCCTCCAAGGCCGCCCGGGAGATCTGGGAGCGGGCCGATGCCCACACCCGTGCCGAGCTGGGCTTCTCCGTCATCAACCTGGTGCGCGACAACCCCACCGAGATGACCGCCCGCGGCGTCACCTACCGCCACCCCGAGGGCCTGCTCAACCTCACCCAGTTCACCCAGGTGGCTCTGGCCACCGTCGCCATGGCGACCACTGCGCGCCTGGCCGAGGCCGGTGCCCTGGTGGACAGCGCCGCCTTCGCCGGCCACTCCCTGGGCGAGTACACGGCGCTGAGCGCCTATGGGCGCGTCATGCCCGTGGAGACGACCATCTCGATCGTCTTCCAGCGTGGCTCCACCATGCACTCGCTGGTGCCCCGTGACGCCGATGGCGCCTCGAACTACCGCATGGGCGCGCTGCGCCCCAACCAGGCGGGCATCAAGGCCGACGAGGTCGAGGCCTACGTGCGCTCGATCTCCGAGGCCACCGGCGAGTTCCTCCAGATCGTCAACCACAACCTGGCCGGCGTGCAGTACGCCGTGGCCGGCACGATCAAGGGCCTGGACGCCCTGGCCGCGGACGCCCGTGCCAAGGCCAAGGCCCGCGGGGGCAAGAACCCCTTCATGTTCGTCCCCGGCATCGACGTGCCCTTCCACTCCGAGGTGCTGCGCCCCGGCGTGCCGGAGTTCCGTGGCCGCCTGCTTGAGCTCGTCCCTGAGGACCTGGATGTCGCGCGCCTGGTGGGCCACTACGTTCCCAACCTCGTGGCCCGGCCCTTCGCGCTGACCCAGGACTTCGCCCGTTCGATCCTTGAGGTCGTGCCCTCCGAGCCCGTTGAGGAGATCCTGGCCGACTGGGACTCCTGGGTGAAGCGCCCCACCGAGCTGGCCCGAGTCCTGCTCGTAGAGCTCCTGGCCTGGCAGTTCGCCTCTCCGGTGCGCTGGATCGAGACCCAGGAGGTCCTGCTGTCCTCCCCGAGCGAGGGCGGCCTGGGGATCGAGCACATCGTTGAGGTGGGCCTGGCCAATTCACCCACCCTGGCGAACCTGGCCACCAACACCCTGCGTCTGCCCCAGCACGCCGGGCGCCACGTCACCGTGCACAACGCTCGTCGCGACGAGGCCCGGGTGCTGGCCACCGACACCGACCCAGCCGTCGAGCTCACTGAGCCGGACTTCGACGTCCCGGCCGCCGAGGAGCCGGCTGCTGAGGCCCAGGCTCCCGCGCAGGCCGCTGCTGCCGAGCAGGCTCCCGCCCCCGCGGCCGAGGCCGCACCCGCTGGTCCGGCTCCAGCCGCAGCCGGACCGGTGGACGACCTGCCCTTCGGTGCGACCGACGCCCTGACGGTGCTCCTGGCCCACGCCTCGCGCATCCGCCCCGAGCAGATCGGCGCCACGGACACCACCGAGACGCTCACTAACGGAGTCTCCTCGCGCCGTAACCAGCTCCTCATGGACCTGGGCACCGAGCTCGAGCTCGCCTCCATCGACGGTGCCGCTGACGCCGACATGACGGCCCTGGCCGCCACGGTCGCCAAGGGCGCCCCCGGCTACAAGGCCTTCGGTCCGGTCCTCACCGAGGCCATCCGCGTGGGACTGGGCCGCCTCTTGGGCCCCTCCGGCGTGCGCGCCTCCCGTATCGCCGACCGCGTCACCGGCACCTGGGGACTGGGGCAGGGCTGGGTCTCTCACGTGACCGCCGCCCTGTTCCTGGGCACCCGGGAGGGCGCCTCGATGCGCGGCGAGGACCTGGCCTCCCTGGGCTCCTCGGCCCCGCTGACCAGTGCGAGCGCCGTGGACTCCCTCATCGACTCCGCCGTCCAGGCCGTCGCCGCCGACCACGGTGTGAGCGTCGCCAAGCCGAGTGCCGGCGGTGCCGGGGGCGCAGTGGTCGACTCCGCGGCCCTGGACGCCTTCGCCCAGAGCGTCACCGGCTCCGAGGGTGTCCTGGCCACCACGGCCCGCACCCTCCTGGACGCCCTGGGGCTGGCCGAGAAGGCCACTGTCCCGGCTGATGCCGATGACGAGGCCTCCCGTACCCGGGCCGCCATGGCCGCCCTGGACGCCGAGCTCGGCGCCGGATGGGTCAAGTCCGTCACCCCGGCCTTCGCCCCTGAGCGCGCCGTCCTCATCGATGACCGCTGGGCCACGGCCCGTGAGGACGTCGCCCGCCTTGGCTCCGGCGAGACCGACCTGGACGCCTCCCGCCGGCTTCTGGCCCCCGAGCGCTTCGTGGGTCTGGGACAGGCAGTGGCCGATCACGCCACCTGGTGGGCCAAGCAGGCCAAGGCCTCCGACCTGGCCGACGGCGCCGAGCGCACCGCCGTCCTGACTGCGATCGCCCAGGCCGCGCCGAAGACCCCGCAGGCCGGTGACGCCACAGTGCGCTGGTCCGAGGACGTCGCCGTCGTCACCGGTGTGGCCCCCGGGTCCATCGCCGCGGCCGTCGTCGGGGAGCTGCTGGCCGGTGGCGCCACCGTGGTGGCCACCAGCTCGCGCCTGACCCACGAGCGCCTCGAGTTCGCCACCACCCTGTACCGCGAGCACGCCGCGGCCGGCGCCAAGCTGTGGATGGTTCCCGCGAACCTGTCCTCCTACCGAGACGTCGACGCTCTGGCGGAGTGGATCGGCAACGACCAGGTGGTCACCTCCGGCGGCTCCACCAAGGTCGTCAAGGAGGCCCTGGTTCCCACCCTCCTGTTCCCCTTCGCCGCGCCGCGCGTCTCGGGCACGCTGGCCGACGCCGGCCCGGCGGCCGAGTCCCAGACCCGCCTGCTGCTGTGGTCGGTGGAGCGCACCATCGCCGCTCTGAGCGCCATCGGCACCGACACCCACGTCGACCACCGTCTGCACGTGGTCCTGCCCGGCTCCCCGAACCGGGGCACCTTCGGCGGTGACGGCGCCTACGGCGAGGTCAAGTCCGCCCTGGACGCGATCGTCAACCGCTGGTCCTCGGAGCGGGCCTGGGCCCAGCGCGTCACCCTGGCCCACCCGCGCATCGGCTGGGTCAAGGGCACCGGCCTCATGGGCGGTAACGACCCGCTCGTCGCCGCTGTCGAGGCAGCCGGGGTGCGCACCTGGACCACGGAGGAGATCGCCTCCGAACTCACCGGCCTGTGCACCACCGAGGTGCGCACCCAGGCGGCTCAGGCCCCGGTGAACGCCGACCTCACGGGGGGACTGGGTGACGACATCGACCTGGTGGCCCTGCGTGAGAACGCCGCCGCGCAAGCCGCTGCGCCCGCCGAGGAGACCGAGGCCCCAGCCGTCATCAAGGCCCTGCCCACCCCGGTGGTGCCGACCCAGCCCACCGCCCCCCAGTGGGGCGAGGTGAGCGCCGACCTGGATGACCTCGTGGTCATCATCTCCACCGGAGAGGTCTCCACCTGGGGATCGGGCCGTACGCGCCGCGAGGCCGAGCTGGGAATGAGCGGCGGGGAGGACGTCGACCTGACCGCCGCCGGCGTCCTCGAGCTCGCCTGGGGCATGGGTCTGCTCACCTGGCAGGACAGCCCCAAGGCCGGCTGGTACGACACCGACGGAGAGATGGTCGAGGAGTCCGACATCCTGGAGCGCTACCGCGACGAGGTCGTGGCCCGCTGCGGTATCCGCGAGTTCGTCGACGACGGTGTCATCGCGCCGATCGCCGACGAGGAGGTCACCGTCTACCTCGACCGCGACATCACCCTGTCGGTTCCTGACGAGGCCACGGCCCGCACCATCGAGGCCTCCGACCCCGAGCACACGCTCGTGGTTCCCGACGCCGAGACCGGCGAGTGGACTGTCACCCGACTGGCCGGCTCACTGGCCCGGGTGCCGCGACGCGCCGCGCTGTCGCGCACGGTCGGCGGCCAGTTCCCGCGCGACTTCGACCCGGAGCGCTGGGGCATCCCCGCCTCGATGACCCAGGGCATGGACCCGATCGCCTCCTGGAACCTGGTCACCGCCGTCGACGCCTTCCTGTCGGCCGGCTTCACCCCGGCCGAGCTCCTCAAGGCCGTCCACCCCTCCGATGTGGCCTCCACGCAGGGCACCGGGTTCGGTGGCATGGAGTCGATGCGCAAGATGTTCGTCGGCCGGTTCCTGGGGGAGGAGCGTCCCAGCGACATCCTCCAGGAGGCCCTGCCCAACGTCGTGGCCGCCCACGTCATGCAGTCCTACATCGGCGGCTACGGCGCCATGGTCCAGCCGGTGAGCGCCTGCGCCACCGCAGCCGTCTCCATTGAGGAGGGCTGGGACAAGATCGCCCTGGGCAAGGCCGACGTCGTCGTGGCCGGCGCCATCGACGACATCTCGATCGAGTCGGTCGTCGGCTTCGGCAATATGAACGCCACCGCGGAGGCCGCGGCCATGCGCGCCAAGGGCATCTCCGACCGCCACTTCTCACGCGCCAACGACCGCCGTCGCGGCGGATTCGTGGAGGCCGAGGGCGGCGGCACGGTGATCCTGGCCCGTGGCTCCGTGGCGGCCCGTATGGGGCTGCCGGTGTCCGGTGTGGTCGGTTTCGTCTCCTCCTACGCCGACGGTGCCCACACCTCGATCCCGGCACCCGGCCTGGGCGCCCTGGGCGCCGGCCGCGGCGGGCGCAGCTCGCGCCTGGCCAAGGCCCTGGCGGCCCTGGGCGTGGAGGCCGACGACATCGCACTGGTCTCCAAGCACGACACCTCCACCGGTGCCAACGACCCCAACGAGTCCGAGCTGCACACGCGTCTGGCGCGCGCCCTGGGACGCTCCGAGGGCAACTCGCTGGTGGCGGTCTCGCAGAAGACCATCACCGGTCACGCCAAGGGCGGTGCCGCCGTCTTCCAGGTCGCGGGCCTGACCGAGATCCTCGCCTCCGGTGTGGCTCCCGGTAACGCCTCCCTGGACGTTGTGGACGCCCCCCTGGCCAAGGACGCCTTCTGGGTGTGGCCGCGCAGGCCCATCCGTCTGGCCGGTCGTGGTGGCCAGGACGGGCGCGTCCCGGGCGCCGGCCCGGTGCGAGCCGGTCTGCTGACCTCGCTGGGCTTCGGACACGTCTCCGGCCTCATCGCGATCGTCCACCCCGGTGCCTTCGAGGCCGCCCTGCGGCAGGCCGAGGGCCAGGAGGCGGTTGACGCCTGGCTGGCCTCAGCCAATGCCCGCCTGGCCGCCGGCACTAGGCGCCGCCGCGCAGGCATGATCGGTCGGGCCCCGCTGTTCGAGCAGGTTCAGGGCCGTCGTCTGGGGGAGGAGTCCAAGCAGCGCGACCCGCATGAGGTCGAGGCCGCCATGCTGCTCGACCCTGAGGCCCGTCTGGGCTCCGACGGCGTCTACCACGCGGGGGAGTAACCACCTCATCTCAGCGCTCACAGGACCGGTTTCACGGCTAATGGGTTCCATTTCCGTGGAACCGGTCCTGTCTGTGCTCGCACAGTCTTTCCAAAAGGAAATTCCTCGATGATTTGTAAGCTCTTCTTCATTGGGGCTCGGCGATGACAAAGCCGCGGCTTCCAGATGCTCCACAGCCTTCCCCCGGTTCTGCTGTTGTGTCAGTGGGTACGGACCTGGTGCACATTCCGGGTTTCTCCGCCCAGCTCGATCAGCCCGGCAGCGTCTTCGCACAACGCGCCTTCACGGCGCGCGAGCTCCGAGAGGCCCGAAGTCGTTCGCAGGAGAGGGGAACGACCCCGGCCCAGCACCTGGCAGCGCGATGGGCGGCCAAGGAGTCCTTCATCAAGGCCTGGAGCCAGGCACACGTTCTGTGTGCAAAATGTCGCGGAACGAGTACCTCTCCGGTTATCCTGGCCGAGGACGTCGACTGGCGTGAGATCGAGGTTGTCACCGATCGGTGGGGCCGGCCTTCTTTGCGCCTGAGCGGCACCGTTGCCCAAGCTGTTGAGCACAGCCTCGGAGAGGAGGTATCAACCCCAGGGTGTTGGCCGGTTTCCTTGAGCCATGACGGCGATTACGCCGCGGCCATCGTCCTTCACGTGCGTTGAGTCGTACCCACACAGAAGGAACGATGAAGAAACCTCGACCATGATCCAGTGAGCGGTCACTGCTGCCCGTCAAGTCATGTCACGTACGGATGTCCACATCATCCGAGGCGCTTGTCTGTCACTCATGGTCACGCCATCAGAAACATCAACGACGAGCCGCGATATACCGCGCACGCCGACCTGAATCGTTCAAGAGGCTCCAGAAGTCCTCTCTCCAACGGCGGTAGCGGTGTATCTCTTCTCTGACCGACGTGAGGACATATAGATGACTGCCACTACCTATCAAGCCATCGCGATGATCGTCTACTTCGTGGCCATGCTCGCCATCGGGGGCTGGGCCTATCTGCGAACGGACAACTTCGACGACTACATGCTCGCCGACCGCGACCTCAATCCTTGGGTGGCGGCACTGTCGGCGGGAGCCTCGGACATGTCGGGGTGGCTGCTGATGGGACTGCCGGGAACCCTGTACGTCAGTGGACTGGTCGAGGGATGGATCGCCGTCGGACTGACGGTCGGGGCCCTGGCCAACTGGCTGCTGGTGGCTCCTCGTCTGCGCGCCTACACCGAGGTCGCCAACAATTCGATCACCGTCCCCAGCTTCCTGGACAACCGACTCCACGACACGCATCGGTTGCTGCGGTGGTCCAGTGGTCTCATTATTCTGGTCTACTTCACCTTCTACGTCTCCTCCGGCATGGTCGCCGGCGGCCGTTTCTTCGAGTCCTCCTTCGGAATGGACTATCGCCTCGGCATGGTCATCGTCGCCGCCATCACCGTGGTCTACACGCTGATCGGCGGGTTCCTGGCCGTGTCCTACACCGACTTCGTCCAGGGCGTCATGATGGTGACCGCCCTGGTCATGGTGCCCGTCGCGGGTGTCATTCGGCTCGGGGGACTGTCCAACCTGAGGCAGGCCATCGCCGAGGTCGACCCTCACTACTGGGTCATCTGGGGGCCGACGACGACGCTGCTCGGCGTCATCTCGGCGCTGGCCTGGGGCCTGGGCTACTTCGGCCAGCCGCACATCATCGTCCGGTTCATGGCTATCCGCAGCCCCAGGGAGGCCGTGGCCGGAGGCACCATCGGAATCGGCTGGATGCTCTTCGCCGTGCTCGGTGCAGCCGGCACCGCGATCGTGGGCGTGGCCACCTACCAGCACGACAAGAAGCAGCTGGCCGACCCGGAGACCGTCTTCATCACCCTGGGCAAGCTGCTCTTCCACCCGTTGGTCGCCGGATTCATGCTGGCTGCCATTCTGGCCGCCATCATGTCGACGATCTCCTCCCAGCTGCTCGTGACCTCCTCGGCGCTCATCGAGGACCTGTACGGTTCCTTCGCCCGCACCCGGGAGGAGAAGATCAGCGGCAACCGCATGGTGCTCTACTCACGCATGGCAGTCTTCGCCATCGCATTGGTCGCGGCGGTCATGGCCTGGAACCCCAGTAAAACGATCCTCGACCTCGTGGCCTTCGCCTGGGCCGGCTTCGGCGCCTCCTTCGGCCCCACCATTCTGCTGTCGCTGTACTGGAAGCGCTTGAGCGCCATGGGAGCCTTCGCCGGAATGATCACCGGGGCCGTCGTCGTCATGATCTGGGGGAACGTCTCCGGTGGCCCGGGCGGCGTCTTCGACCTCTACGAGATCGTGCCCGGATTCCTGAGCAACCTCGCTGTGGCCGTGGCCGTATCTCTCGCAAGTCAGCCCTCCAAGGAGATCTCCGAGGAGTTCGACGCCGCCGTTGCGGCCTCACGGGCGTAGCCGGCCCACACCATTGCTCGCGGCGCTGTGGATCATCATGGCGCCTTGAGCGGTCCACGACTGCTGTGGTGACCCAGAACGATGGTCACCGCAGCGGCAGTGGCCCCGTAGCGATCAACGTTGTATCCTTGCGGCCAGCAACGTGCTCCGGGGTCGGTGAAAGTCCGAACCGGCGGTCACAGTCCGCGACCCGCTCGCACCGCAGCCGCTTGAGGCGGCCATGGATGCAGCGGCTGAGCCGGTGGAATCCCGGCACCGACGGTGAAAGTCCGGAGGGGAGGATGCGCGTGGCGCTCAGCGGGGAGACCCGCAGCTCGAGACAACGTCCCAAGCTCACGGACAGCCGTGAGCTCACCGGGAGGTGAACCGGGCGAGCGCCCAGCACGTGTGTGCGCCGACCGACGGCACACAGGCGGACCCCGGTGCAGCCGGGAGCACCCGTTCCCGGAACGATCCGGGAGGACACCGCCGTGTACAGCCCCAGCCCCATCGGCAAGGCCGCACGCTCCTACGCTTCCCCCACCGCAGTATCCCGCGATGCCCACGAGCCGGTGACGTCCTCAGGCTCGCCAGCGCCCTCGCCGTCGGGGTCTGCCTCAGAGTCGCCGCGCACAGTTCCGGCTCACCATGAGCCTCGTATCCGCGCAGTAGGCCGTCGCGGCCCGTGGCCGGCGTTCCTTCTCGGCGCTACTCTGCTCGTCGCGTGGCAGGCCGCCGCGGCCTCAGGCGCCGTTCCGGCGATCTTCCTGCCCAGCCCGCTGGCCGTCGTCAACCGGATGTGGCTGGGCCTGACCCAGGCTGGGCTGGCCGCCTACGCCGGGGTGACGCTCAAGGAGGCGCTGCTGGGTTGTCTGCTGGCTGCGGCCTTTGCGCTGCCACTGGCCTGGGTGCTGCACCATTGGCGGTTCTTCTCCCGGGCGGTGCTGCCCTATGTCGCTGCGAGCCAGGCGGTTCCCGGTATCGCCTTAGCCCCGCTCCTCGTCCTGTGGATCGGCTACGGCACTCTGCCGGTGGTGATTCTGTGCGCCTTTATGGTGTTCTTCCCCATCACGATCACCGTGCTTCTGGGGCTGCGGGGCCTGGACACTGACGTCATCGACGCCGCCCGGCTCGACGGCGCGCACGGGCTGAGCATGCTCGTGCACATGGAGCTGCCCATGACGCTTCCGGCGATCTACACCGGACTGCGCACAGGGTTCACCCTGTCGATCACCGGCGCGGTCGTCGGAGAGATGATCATGGGCGGTGACGGCCTGGGAATGCTGTTGTCCACGCAGCGCGACAAGGTGGACACCACGGGCATGTTCTCCACCATTGCCCTCCTGTGCATCCTGGCCACCACCATCCACTGGGCGCTCCACGAGCTCGAGCAGCGCAGCCGCACGGTGGACGCCCTGCGTGGCCGGCGTGCCGGCTGAGCTGCCCGACCATCGCGCCCTCGCTCCCATCGCCCTGCCCTGATCCGCCTGGAAAGGAAACACTCATGCCCCTCTCGCGCCGCCACCTGCTCGCCAGTGGTCTCGTCCTGAGCGGAACCGGCGTGCTCGCCGCCTGCTCCTCACAGTCAAGCAGCCCACTGACCATCGGCCTGACCTACACGCCCAACATCCAGTTCGCCCCCATCTACATGGCAAAAAAGAACAGCAAGTACGCCTCCGGGGTGAGCCTGCGTCATCACGGGGCCCAGGAGGGGCTCTTCGACGCTCTTCTGAGCGGAAAGGAGCAGCTTGTCGTGGCGGGAGCCGATGAGGCCGTCGTCGCCGCCTCCAACGGGTCTGACCTTGTCGTCGTCGGCGGCTACTACCAGTCCTATCCGGCCTGCCTCATCGTGCCGGAGAGCTCGCCAATCAAGACACCCGCGGACCTCAAGGGCAAGACCGTCGGCACGCCGGGACGCAAGGGGGAGACCTGGTACGCCCTCCAACTGGCCATGGACACCGCCTCGCTGAGCGAGTCCGACCTGACGATCCAGGACATCGGCTACACCCAGCAGGCTGCGCTCGTGGGTGGCAAGGTTGACGCCGTCGTCGGCTTCTCCAACAACGACGCCGTGCAGATCAAGCAGGCCGGCACCGCGGTGCGCACGATCCAGCCGTCCGAGTCGATCCCCCTCATCGGCGTCTCCCTGGTGACGACCCGCAAGCTGTTGGACTCCAGGCGTGAGGACCTTCAGGCGGCGGTCAAGGCCTCAGTGGAGGGCATGACCGCGTTCGTCAAGGATCCTGACGCCGCGGTCGAGGCGACCAAGGAGTACGTGCAGGACCTGGTTGACTCCACTCAGGCCGCCAACGCCCGCGAGGTCGCCGTGGCCACGGGCAAGCTGGTCAGCGGGGAGGGCAAGGCGGCCGTCGGCTCAGTGCGGGTCGACGACTTCACACCGATGATCGAGTTCCTCGCCTCCCACAAGATCCTGGGCGACAAGAAGACACCCAAGGCCGCCGATGTCTGCGTGCCCCTGGGGCAGTAGAACGCAGGGGAGTGGGCCAGGGCGTCCGCCCCGGAAACGTCACCGGGGGAAGGCGTCTACAGCCGGCAGGCCAACAGTGAGGAGACGAGGATGGCGCGCGCCCCGACCTCGTAAAGCTCGTCCATGACCCGGTTCATGTCGGCTCGCGGGACCATGGCGCGTACCGCCACCCAGTCGGGGTTCTGCAGCGGGGAGACAGTGGGGGACTCGATGCCCGGGGTGAGGGCCGCCGCCAGGTGCAGCTTGTTCATGGGGATGTCGTAGTCGATGAGCACGTAGGCGCGGGCGCGCAGCACCCCCTCCAGCCGCCGTACGAGCGTGGCCAGCCCGGGCTCTGCGCGGAACTGCTCGGTGGTAATGAGCACGGCCTCGCTGACAAGGATCGGGTCCCCGAAGGTCTCCAGGCCGGCGGCCCGCAGCGTTGTTCCGGTCTCGACGACGTCGGCGATGAGGTCGGCAACGCCCAGCTGGACGGAGGACTCCACGGCGCCGTCGAGGTGAACGGTCTGGGCATCCACGCCCCTGGCGGCCAGGTAACTGCGCACCAGGACGTCATAGGAGGTGGCCACGCGGCGTCCGGCGACATCGGCCAAGGAGCTCATCGTGCCCTTGGGGGCGGCGAAGCGGAAGGTGGAGCGGGCGAAACCCAAGGGCAGGTGCTCGACGGCGTCGACCCCGGAGTCCAGGAGCAGGTCGCGGCCGGTGATGCCGGCGTGGACGGTGCCTTGACCGACGTAGACGGCGATGTCGCGCGGCCTCAGGAAGAACAGCTCGACGTCGTTGGCCTCGTCGACGAGCACGAGCTCGCGGCCGGTACGGCGGGTGCGGTAGCCCGCCTCGGAGAGCATGGTGATGGCGGGGTCGGACAGGGAGCCCTTGTTCGGGACAGCAATACGCAGCACAGCGGTTCCTGATCTGTGGTGGGGGAGTCGAGTAGGAGGCGCGAGGGGCCTGGGGGCCTACAGGTAGCGGTAGACGTCCTGAAGGCTGTAGCCCTTGGCGACCATCATGACCTGGGCGTGGTAGAGCAGCTGGCTGATCTCCTCGCAGGCGGCCTCATCGGACTCGTGCTCGCAGGCCATCCAGGCCTCGGCGGCCTCCTCCACGAGCTTCTTGCCGATGAAGTGGACCCCACGGTCCAGTTCCTCCACGGTCCCGGAGCCCTCAGGGCGGGTGGCCGCCTTGTGCTGCAGCTCGTCGAAAAGGTCCTCAAAGGTCTTCATGGACCTAGGCTATCGGAAAGCCGGTGAGACACTGACCGACCGTTGTCCCATGACCTCGGTAGAACCGGGCCGGCTCGCAGCGCTCGGTGCTGGTGACGCAGACAGCCATCTCCGAGTGACGTTTTGCCCCGAGGCGACGGCAGGCCTCTATGGCCGCAGAGACCAGCTGCCGCAGATTGATTCAATCCCGGATGGAGGCGTCTCTGGCTGCCCGGGGCGGCTGACCTCATCGCCACCGGCCAGATGCTCGGGATGAGCCCGACGATCGGCAACTACGCGAAGTCTGCTGCCCCTTGTGAGGGGCTTGAGGCCGTCCCACCCTGAGGTTTTCCACAGGGTGTCCTTGGGGGCTGGTGTGGGGGTGTTGGGGCGGGTAGTGTCAATACACCGTCTGGACGGGCAGTGTCGCCCGACCTGGCGGGGTACGAGTTGTTTCGGTGGCGAGGAGGCTTCCGTGATGAGTGCGTCCCTACGATCTGCTGCGCCCGTGGGTGCGCGGCAGCCAGTTCCCGGTCCGGGCCGGTGGAGAGTGTCGCAGCGGGGCTGTGCCGCGCACGGCCGTGGCGGCCGGCTGAACTGTCATGGCATTAGTGAGTCTGCGGAGTGGGCCCGGCTGGCGGTCGGGCCGGAGTGGTTGAGCAGGCCGGTGCTGTTGGGGCGCGGTCGGCGGCCAGGGACTCGTCTTGGACGTCGGAGGGGTGTGTCTGGGCTGGTGGCGGTGTGTGTGCTGGCGCTGGGGGTGGCGGCCTGCTCGGCAAGGGACGCCAAGGCGGAGGCCAGCGCGAGCGCCAGCGCCAGCGCGTCAGCGGCTATTGCTCGGGCCGAGAAGGGCATCGCGGATGCCAACGCCAGCGCGACCGCCTCGCGCGAAGCCGCCCTGACTCCTGA
This sequence comes from Actinomyces oris, assembly GCF_001553935.1. Lineage (NCBI taxonomy): Bacteria > Bacillati > Actinomycetota > Actinomycetes > Actinomycetales > Actinomycetaceae > Actinomyces > Actinomyces oris. The sequence continues at coordinate 2,734,431 of NZ_CP014232.1, forward strand.
GCTGCGCGCCAAGCGCGACGCCGCCCTGGCCGAACCCGCCCCGGCCAAGCCCCCACAGCTGAACGAGGAGAGCGCCGAGGGCGCAGCAGCCAGCGTCGGCTACTTCCTCAACCTCTACCGCTACGCCTTCATGACCGGGAAAACCAAAGAGGTTGACTCCATGAGCGAGAACGGATGCGTCTTCTGTAAATCAGTGATCGACCGAGCAAATCAACTACACAAAGATGGAGGATGGGCTGATAAGTGGGACCAAGACATCACGAACGTCAGGTACTACGACAAACTCGAAGGATATGATTACAGTCGAATCGAGGCAACCATAAACTACGGAGAAATGACCTCTTATTCTGGGGGAAGTTGGGAAAAGAGTGTTGCACCTCCCACCGAAGGACAGAAAGTGCGTTTCGCCATTAGGTACGTCAACGGGGGCTGGGCGATCCGGGAAGGTGAAGTACTGCAATGAACCATACACCTTCCTCTATTGCTGCCTATCTGATCTTATCGTTGACATTATTTGTTTCGGTCGAGGCTGCCGCTCTCGGCATTGGTTGCGACAATGAGGGAAATAGTAAAGACTCTTCGGGAACTAATGTTCAGTTAGGTGCAAACAACTCGGGTGACTCGACTGAGTTTACCGGAGATAAGCAGGTAACCATCGAATCTCCATCGTCAGGAGAAGGAGACCCTTCATCCAGTTCTCCAACCGTTCAGGCTTCGGATCCGTCGATGTGGGAGGAGCAGTCGCATCGGGAGTGCTCGCCCGAGAAGGACGCCTACGGGCTGGACAAGTACAAGTGCAACCTGGCCACCCTCAACCGCCCCGGTGGGCCCGACCAACCCACCACCGCCGGTGGTCCGCGTACGGTCACGGTCACCACCCGTCAGGCCGCCACCTTGATCGCCTCGGGCTCAGGCATCACCCGCCAGCCCCCAGGACCCAAGGTCATCATCTCCAAGGCCTTCATCGTCTACACCAACCCCGCCGTGCGCTACCAGACCACCACCATCCTGGGCACCTCCATCGAGGTGGAGTTCACCCCCACCTCCTACACCTGGGGCTGGGGAGACAGCACCACCACAACCACCACCGACCCAGGAGCCCTCTACCCCCACCAGACCGTCACCCACCACTACCAGCACACCGCCACCGGCGTCACCACCACCCTGACCACCACCTGGACCACCAGGTACCGCCCCGCCAGCGAGGACCAGTGGCGGCCCATCGAGGGCACCATCACCACCACCGAGACCTCCACCCCCTACGACCTGGTCCGCATCGTCACCTACCTCACCGACGACGCCGAAGAAGCCCAAGGCCACTAACCCCCACACCCAGCACCCACGCCCACACCCCACACCGCCCACCTCACTCCACAACCGGTGTCACAAACGGCGACTTTTAAGACCACACCCGGCCCGACAACCACCGCACCCTGACACATATGCGCAGGCCAGAGCCCCACAGGCCCAGGCACGCCAGCCGACGAACAGCCTAAAAGTCGCCAACCGTGACACCGAGGGCGCACGGCACACCGACACCACCCCCACTCAGTCCCGGATGGCGGCGCGCCGGGCACCTAGGGCCGCTGTCCCCATCGCCACCGATCCGACGAGCAAGCTGAGGACGACGATCATCAGCCAACGCTCGGGGAACTGGTGAGCGATACTCATCCAGACCCAGGGGGCCAGCCGCCACAGCCAGGTGGCCGCCAAGACCTCGTTACCGCCGATGAGCAGCCCCATGATGACAAGGATGATGTTGAGGACGATCGCCACGACGATCCGGGTGCTCAGAGCCACCGCCAGGCTGACGGCCGCGATCATGAAGGCAACGACCGGCATCACCATGAACCCGTAGACCGGGCCGGTCACCGCCGGCAGGTTCGGGTCGGTGCGGGTCAACGTGTCGCCCAGGACCGTCATGCCCCAGGAGGCGCCCAGGACCGGGATGAGGAAGAACCCACTCAAGACCGCAGCTGAGGTCAGGATGGCCCCGGCACCTCGGCGGGTGATGAGCGCACGCCAGGCAGGTTGGAGACGTCCCCACACCGTGATGCCGACGAGGGCTGCGGCAACCGGCACTCCCATGAGCTCGAGGAAGCTCTGCCCGTACCCGGGTGGGTACACGATGTGGAGGATCCCCAGGAAGGCGAGCAGCAGGACCGCCAGGACCACCCACACGATCCAGGGCAGAACGCCGGCCATCGCCAGGACGGCACTGCGCGGCCCGGGAACACGGGCCATACGGGTGGTGGGCGTGGCTCCACGAATCGGGATGCTTTGGGGTCGCGCGCCCGGGGCCTGCTCCAGTGACTGCACCGAGACGGTCTCCGACTGATCGTCAACGGCATCCCTTCCGCCAGGAAGCAGTCGGCTGAGCCGGGAAACCGACGACGCCGAGGCCCCAGCACCACCAGAAACCCCACAGAGCACGGCCAGTCCGACGCCGGCCAGGGTCAGGCCGATCGTCAGCAGGAACCCGGGCAGGAGCGGGTAGCCCCACACCGGCGAGTCTGCCTCAAGCAGCACGCTGCTGCCGTGAACACCCAGCAGAGGCAACGGGACCCTCGCCGTCCAGGCCCACGGGAGCATCCACCAGTCGCTCCGCTCGGCCTGGACCACGCCCGCCACGGACCAGACGAAGCCGAGGACAGGGGCGACCCCTACGGAAACAACTCGCAGCACGTGGAAGGCTGCCATGCCCCAGGCGCAGGCGCCGGTGACGACGATCCACATGTAGGTGGCGAACAGCAGGTACCGGTCCCAAGGACCCCAGCCGTTGCCAACGATCAGGGCGTGCCCCACCACCGGGGCGACCAGCGCCACCTGGCAGGCCAACGCGGACAGGCTCAGGACCACGAGGCGGGCACCCGCCACCCGGCGCGGCGCGACGGCGCGCCATGCCGTCCCACCCTGACGCCACCGCTGCTCACGCCACTGGGCCATCGCCCCGGTCAGCAGCCCCAGAGGCACGGCGAAGCCCCCGGCATACATGTGCATCCACGCCAGGGCATTGCCGTTCCACTGGAGCTCCGTGACCACTCCTGAGGAGATTGAGGCGTTCGCCAGGATGATGGTGTGAACGGTGAAGATGAGAGTCGCCCCGATCACGCCCCAGGTGAAGGTGCGCCGACTGCGGGTGAACTCAGCGCGCACCAGGTCCCACAGGCCTACTCTCACCTTTGCCGTCCCCTGTGCCTTCACCCGGGTCTGCGGCTGCACAACGGTGCTCATGCGCGCACCTCCGTCCCGACAGGGCGTCCGCTTCCGGTGACTGCCGCCAGGAATGCCGCCTCCATGGCCCGTTCGTCGTCGGCGTCGGCGAAGTCGGCCAGCGGCCCCTCGTAGACGAGGCGCCCGGTCGCCAGAACCCCGATGTCGTCACTCATGCGGGCGATCTCCCCGAGCTGGTGGCTGGAGACGACGACAGTGCGTCCCTCGTCAGCCAGGTTCCGCACGAGATCACGCAGCTCGATAATGCCCTGAGGATCCAGTCCGTTCTGGGGCTCGTCGAGGATGAGGACCTCCGGGTCGGTCAGAAGCGCCATAGCCAGAGACAGGCGCACCTTCATGCCCGTGGAGAAGGAGCCAGCACGCTTCCTGCCGACTCCAGCCAGCCCGACACGCTCCAAGAGCGGGGCAATGGCCTGCGGCGAGGTACCGGTCAGACGGCAGTGGACGAGCAGGTTGCGTCGCGCGGACAGCTGGGGAAAAAGGGCGGGGCCGTTAATGGAGGCCCCCACCTGGGCCAGGCTGCGACGGGAGAAGGGAGCACCCTGAATCTCCACACGCCCAGCGTCGGGTGTGAGCAGCCCCAGGGCGATGTTGAAGGCGGTCGACTTGCCCGCCCCGTTGAGACCGAGCAGCCCGTAGACACGGCCGGGATAGGCCGACAGGTCCAGATCGGTGAGGACCTTCTGGCGACCGAATGACTTGGAAATCCCGGCGAGCCTGAGACCGGGCGTCAGGCCGACGGCGTGGGCGGGGGAGGGGGGAAGTGATGATACTGCGGTGGCTGTCATGGTTCCATGCTCGTGCGCACCAGTACCTCAACGGATCCCCACCAGGGATACAGTCCGCATCCGCTCCCACACTCCCGTCTCCTCCCTGAGGAGGAGAGCTACCGCGGCTGGACGAGTCCCGTGGTCAGGGCGTAAATGACGAGCTCGACCCGGTTGTGGCAGCCCGTCTTACCCAGGATCGTCTTGACATGGGACTTGACCGTCGACTCGGCGACATGGAGCCGCTCACCGATACTGGCGTTACTCAACCCCTGGCACACCAACGCGAGTACGGCGTCCTCCCGAACAGTAAGAGCCTCGTAGGGACCCGACGGCGCCCCCACAACGGGCACAGCCCCATCGATCGGTGCCGACCGGGAGGCCGACGACGGCGGGGCACCAGGTCCGGTACCTGCATCAAGATGCGCCAGAACGGTTCCGGTGACGGCCGGATCCAGCCAGGACCCTCCGCCGGCGACGACGCGGATCGCCTCCAGCAGTGTCGCCGGCTCGGCGTCCTTGAGGAGGAAGCCGTGGGCGCCGGCACCCAGCGAGGCCAGGACGAGCTCCTCATCATCGAAGGTGGTCAGGACCAGAACCCGCAACGAGGCAGTGGCCGGTGCGGCACGCAGCTCGCGAATGGCACTGACCCCGTCCAGGACCGGCATCCGCAGATCCATGAGCACAAGGTCGGCCCCTGCGTGGAGACCGGTGGCTCGAGCGGTCAAACCCTCCACGGCCTGACGCCCGTTGACGGCCTCCAGAACCACCTCCATGTCGGGCTGTGCAGCCACGAGAGCACTGAAGGCACTGACCAGCAGCGGCTGATCGTCGACAACAGCCACCCTGATAACACCGGTCGTCCTGGTCGTCATCTGCAGTCTCCTGATTCTGTCTCGCCGGCCGTCATGGCGCTCGCGGGCAGCTCGAGCGGCGCCACCGGGAAGTCGACATCAATGGTGAAGAAGCTGTGGTCCCCGTTGTTGTGGACGCCGTGGGTCATGGTTCCGCCCACGAGCCTGAGCCGCTCCTCGAGGCCGACGAGTCCGCTGCCACCGAAGGGGGAGTGCTCTGCGACGTCGGGCACCGGGTTGGCGACGTGAAGGTGGCAGGAGTCCTGCGACAGTGTCAGGCTCAGCTCGATCTGGCCGGTTCCGTGCCTGACGGCATTGGTGAGGGTCTCTCCTACCAGACGCACGAGGGTGAGGCGTTGTATCGCAGACCACGCCGAGTTGCACCGCTCCAGGACCTCCGGTTCGGGAAGCACGGCGCTGATCCGGCTCCCCGAACTGCGAGTGGTCTCGATGAGGGCCGGGATGGTCCGCAGGTCCGCCAGGGGAGTGATCTCGCCGGCGTCGGAGCGCAGCACGGAGACGAGCTGGCGCACGGAGGCCAGGGAGGCATCGGCCGTGTCACGCACCGTGGTCAGGGTGCTGCGCAGCCGTTCCTCGCCTCCCAGGGCCAGGCCGGTGGCGGCCTGCACCTTGATCGTGGTGAGGCTGTGGCCCACCAGGTCGTGGAGCTCTCGGGCCAGGCTGAGGCGCTCGGCCGCAACCGCCTGGGCCGCGGCGATGCCAACGTCGAGGGCCTGGCTCTCGGCGATCCGGCGCCGGGAGGAGGCCAGCAGGTAGGTGAGTACCACGGCACCGACGAAGACCAGGCTGGAGAGTGCTCTGACCAGGAGGATGGTTCCGTCCCAGCCGGAGCCTGTCGTCGGGTCGGCGTCTGATTCGTAGGGCGGGGTGTAGGAGGCGAGGGTAACGGGGTTGACCAGGGCGCCGGCCAGAGCCAGCAGGAGTGCCGCCGTGCCCCAGCGCCGGTCGGGCTCCCAGCGGGTGACGGTGTAGAGACTGGTGATGGCCGTGGCGATGATCGGGTTGAGGCCGAGGTTGACGGGAGAGAGGACCACGAGGATCGCGTAGGCCGCCAGCAGGGCGTAGGTCGCGATGAAGGAGACACGCAGGAGACGCAACCGTCCGAACTGCGTCAGCGCCAGCGCCAGACACAGGGCGAAGTCCGCAACATAGATGGCATAGCCGCCGAAGCGCAGGATGAAGGTGACCGACTCCAGTGCGAAGGCGAGGAAGACGATCCCCAGGGCGAGATCCACGACCGGGATCGAGTAGTGTGCCCAGCGACCTCCTCGTCCCGGCACCATGCGGTGACGGGCCTGCCAGTCGTAGGCCGCTGACAGACTCGCTGTCGTCGGCAGCACCGCGCTGCGGGCCGTCGCGCCCGGTTGGCCGTCTCGATCAGCCATGCGCTGTTCCCTCGTCCAGGACCCGCCGTGCGTGGCGACCGGCCGCCGCTGCGGCGATGAAAGCGGCCGCGTCCTCATCCAAACCTCGTCGCATGGTGGACAGCCTCACCCCGGTCTGCGCCTCCACCTCCCGCAGCAGCTCCAGGAGCCCGTCGGTGGGAACCTCGACGAGTCGGTGCTGCCCGGCGCCCGGCCGGGGCGCGCACAAGGCCTCGGCCTCCTGACGCACCTGTGCCCCCAGTGGCCCCTCCAGGTCGGGGACGACGACGTCGGCCCCCACCAGTGCGACTCGCCCGTAAGCCGTCATCGAGTGGTGGGACACGCCCCGGTGGCGGGCGCGGGCATCGGCGTCAGAGACACGCAGGCAGGCCACCGGGTGTCCGCCCAGCGTGGCGACGGCGTTGATTGCGTCCCCGCAGGCCACCCCGGAGAAGCCCCAGGGCGTCTCGGTGCCCAGATTGCCGGGCCCCTGGATGACGACGGCGGCATCGGCGTGCAGGACGTGCCGGGCCGCCAGGAGCGCGTTGTGAACGCTGACCGCCTCAATGTCACCGCCCCAGGCCTGCCCGGCCGTGATGGTCCCGGTCAGCCACCCGGCCAGGCTCAGGGCGGCAACGACACGCGAGTAGGCCAAGGGCAAGGCCCCGCCGTCGGTCATGATGTAGGCGACTCGTGGCTGCTCCTGGCCGTCGGGGAAGCGCAGCCCGGCGAGCACCGCCGGCAGACTCGAGTGCAGGTCGGCCACCACCACCGGCATCCCCTCCAGATGGAGGCTGCCGATCGGCTGGGACAGCAGGCCGTGGTGGGCCGTGCCCTGCTCGTCAACGCCGGTGACCATCACCTGGTCCGGCATGTAGCGGGCCTTGACGAGGTGCCCCTCGCGCGGAGGATCGGGGGGCAGGACGTCGAGGCGAGAGCTGACCATGGCGTGCCCACCCGTGCCCAGGGCACGGTCGAGGGCCGAGACCTCCAGCCTCACCCGCTCCCCAGAGTCGGGCAGCCCAGTGAGGGCCTCGTAGGCGACCGCACGGACCCGCTGGCCGGGCAGCAGGCCGTCCGCACCATTTGGGGCCCCGACGATCTCCACGTCCAGCTCGACGCAGGATCGCCCCACGGGTCCCCATGCCGTCCTGGTCCCGGTCACTACGCCGTCGCGCCACATCATGGCGGCAGACTATCCGGGCGCGCGCGCCACCAGCCGCAGGCCACCGGATTCTCCTAGGCTGGGGCACCGTGAGCCAGCCGACCCGTAGCACCGAGGAGCGCCTGGTGAGCCTTCTGCTCACCTTGCGCAACACCACCACCGGTCTCAGTGCCGAGGAGCTCGTGGCCAGTGTGCCGGGATACGGCTTGGCGGACCCCTCCACGAATCCGCTCTCGGCTCGCCGCAAGTTCGAGCGGGACAAGGACACGCTGCGCGAGCTCGGTATCGAGGTGACCACCACCGGACGCCCCGAGGAGCCCCGGTACCGGATCATCGAGGAGGACTACACCCTGCCCGCGCTCCACCTGAGCGCCGAGCAGGCCACCTGCCTGAGCCTGGCCGCATCCGCCTGGCGCGACGGCGATCTTCCCGCCACTGCCCGGAGGGCCCTGACCAAGCTGCGCGCCGTCAGCGAGGGACCGACCGGGGGCAGCCCCACCAGCCTGCCGGTCCTCACCGCGGACCTGTCCGGTGAGGAGATCCCCGAGGAGCTCATCACCGCGGTCGACGAGCGCCGCCTGGTCACCTTCGACTACGTCTCAGCCCGCTCGGGCAGCACCCGGGCCCGCACTGTCGAGCCGCACCACCTGCTCCTGGCCGAGGGCGCCTGGTACCTCGACGCCGTCGAGCCGGCAGGCGCCCACAGCCCAGACGCCAGCAGGCAACCGGAGGAAGCGGAAGGAACCGCCGTCGGGCTGCTGACCTTCCGACTGGCTCGCATCACTGGCTCAGTCACCGTTCACGGAAACCCCGGAGCCTTCACCCGGCTTCCCGCCAAGGCGCCCAGCCGCCAGCGCGCACTGCTCGCCGCCCTGCCGGGGCGGGCTCTAGGACTGCGCCTGGCCGGGGCCCACCTCGATCCGGTTCAGGCCTCTGCGGCCGACCTGCCGGCGCACCTGGAAGGCCGTGATCTCATCGCCGTCGAGTACGAGGATCCCTTCTCCTTCGCCGGAACCGTGGCAGCACTTGGCGACGCGGTCGTCGTCCTCGCCCCCGAGTCCTTGCGCCAGGCGGTTCTGTCCCACCTGCACGGCGCCGCCGGGCTTGCGGCACCGGAAGGGGAGTGACGATGGCGCGCGTATCCGCCTCCGACCAGCTCACGCGACTGCTGGCCCTGCCCGCCTGGGTCGCGGAGCACCCCGGCGTGACCGTCACGGAGGCCGCCAAGCACTTCGGCGTCACCCCGGCCGTCATTGAGCGCGACATCAACACGCTGTGGGTCTCCGGCTTGCCCGGAGGCATGCACGGGGACCTCGTGGACTTCGACGCCGCGGACTTCGAGGCCGGGCGCCTGCGCCTGTCCGAACCACTGGGGCTGGACCGCCCGGTTCGCCTCACCCGGCAGGAGGCGATCTCTCTGCTCATGGCACTCAGGGTGCTCGCCGATCTCTTGGCCGACGACGACGCCTCCGCACCCGTCATCGCCTCCACCCAGCAGGCGGTGACCGCCCTGCTCAGCTCAGGCGCCTCCACCGAGGACTCCGACGCCCGCGTCGATCCGGGAACCGTCACCACCACGGGCCCAGGCCCCGTACACGCCGGACGCTCCAGCCATGCGTCCCGGATCCTGGCCACGGTGCGCTCCGCCCTGCAGAACAGACGGCGCCTCCACCTGGTCTATGTCTCCGCCACCGACACCCCCTCGGAGCGAGACGTCGATCCCATCACCCTGGAAAGTGATGGATCACATATGACGCTGGTGGGCTGGTGCCTCAGTGCCCAGGCCCAACGCAGCTTCCGCCTGGACCGGATCACCTCGGCTGAGGCGCTTGACACCCCGGCCGTGCGGCATCGCTCCTCACGCAGAAGGAACCAGCCCGAGGCCGACCACTCCGCGAGCGACAGACCTCGCGCCACGCTGGTTCTCCAACCCACGGGCCGCTGGCTCGCCGAGCAGGTCCCGTACCTCTCGCAGGAGGAGACCGCGGACGGATGCCTCAGGGTCGTCGTCGAGGGACGCGACCGCGCCTGGCTCATCGGCCTGGTCCTCTCAGCGGGTCGCCATCTCGTGGCGGTGGAGCCCCCGGACCTCGCCCAGGAGGCGGCAGCATCCGCCAAACAGGCTCTGACCTCATACGACTGCTGAGCCCTGCCCCGTCCGCCTTGGGGAGAACCATCAGGACCCTCGTTCTGAGGCGCCCGCCCGGGAGGCTACACTCAGCCCGTATCGATAGCCCCTACCACAAGGAGCAGCACCGTGAAGTTCACTCCGACACACATTGTCGTCCTGCTTGTCCTCGTCCTGCTTGTCTTCGGCTCCAGCAAGCTGCCCGACATCGCCCGCAGCGTGGGCCAGTCCATGAAGGTCTTCAAGAAGGAGGTCAAGGAGCTGCGCGACGACGACTCCAAGGACCCCCAGGCTCAGATTCAGCAGCCGCAGGAGGGCACCTACTACACCGAGCCCACCCAGTCCGGCCAGACCGCTCAGAGCGCCGAGGGCTCATCCCAGAAGTGATGTCATCCGGCCAGAGCCGGTGACCTGCAGACGAAGGAGGCCGTGGTGCCCAAGCTCCCTCAGATCAAGCGATCGAGGCGCAAGGACAACCCCGAGGCACGCATGTCGATCGGGGACCACCTGCGTGAGCTGCGCAACCGGCTCTTCATCTCTGCCCTAGGCGTCCTGGTGATGTCGGTTGTGGGCTATGTGCTGTACGAGCAGGCCTTCTCCCTCATCACCCGGCCGATCGATGCCGCCAATGCCCGCGGCGCCAACCTCACTCTGAATTTCGACACGATCCTGGCCTCCTTCGATATGAGACTCCAGGTCTCCATCTGGCTCGGCGTCCTGTTCTCCGCCCCACTGTGGATGTACGAGTTCTGGGCCTTCGTCGGACCGGGCATGACCCGCAAGGAGAAGGCCTACACCTGGTCCTACGGCGTCGTGGGACTCTTGTTGTTCTCCGCCGGCGCTGCCCTGGGGATCTGGGTGATGCCGCATGCGGTCGCCATCCTCACCAGCTTCATTCCTGATGGCCCCACGGCGGGCCTCATCAACGCAGGCGTCTACCTGTCCTTCACCATGCGACTGGTGGTCGTCTTCGGACTCGCCTTCCTCCTGCCCGAGCTCCTCGTCGCCCTCAATATGCTGGGGCTCATGAAGGGTTCCACGATGCTCAAGGGCTGGCGCTGGGCCGTCGTTGCCATCTTCACCTTCATGGCTTTCGCCAATCCGCTACCCGATGCCTGGTCCATGATCTTCATGGCACTGCCAGTCACTGGCCTGTACTTCCTGGCCTGCTTCATCTCCATCATGCATGACAAACGGGTGGAGAAGAAGCGCGCTGAGCTCGATGCCGAGCTCGAGGCCGCCCTGGCCGAGTAGCAGGGTGCTTCACCCCGTCCCTGCCTGACTTGTCCCAGCCTTTCCTTCGATGCGTATCGCTCTGCTGTCCAACCCCTCCTCGGGTCGGGGACGTCATGCGGCCGCTGACGACGTCGCCCGCCGGATCCTCACCGAGGCCGGTCACGAGGTCCTTCACGTGCGTGGCAGCTCCTACGAGCAGGCGCGTGACGCAGGACGGGCCCTCCTGGGGGACGGTCCGCACCGGAACGTTGAGGCACTGGTGGTCGTCGGCGGAGACGGCATGGTCCACCTTGGGGTGGATGTCGTCGCCACGACGGGTGTGCCTCTGGGCATCGTGGCCACCGGTACCGGTAATGACATCGCCCGGCACTTCGGTCTGCCCAGCCGGGATGCGGAGGCCTCTGCCCGCCTCATCAACCAGGCGCTGTCCGGAAAGGGCGCCATCACGGCGGTGGACGCGATCTACGCCTCCCGCCCCGACGGCACCCTGCTCGCCCCGCAGCGTCGCTGGTCCCTGGCCGTGGTCAGCGCCGGAGTGGACGCAGCCGTCAACGCCCGCGCCAACACCCTCTCCTGGCCCGCCGGCGAGGGACGCTACGTGCGCGCCTTCACCGCCGAGCTCGCGACGCTGGCGCCCTACGGCTACCGAGTCACCACCGACGAGGGCGCCTGGGAGGGACCGGCGCTCCTGCTGGCGGCGGCCAACACCCGTTACGTCGGCGGCGGCATGGACCTGGCTCCCCAGGCCGACCCCACTGACGGCCTGCTGGAGGTGCTGCGCCTGGATCCTGTGGGCCGCACCCGCCTGCTCGCCCTCTTCCGCCGGCTCTTCCGCGGCACGCACCTGACCGACCCGGCCGTCCACCTCGAGCGCAGCCGTACCGTCACCATTGAGGCGCTCACTGAGCGAACCGGCCATGACCGGGGCCTGCGCCCGCCTCCTCACCCCTTCGCCGACGGCGAGCCGCTGGCCGAGCTGCCCCTGCGCCTCGAGGCAGTCCCCGACGCCGTCCGGCTGCTCCTACCGGCTCAAAGCTGATCGGGCCCGTAGGGTGTTGCCATGAGCTCACCAGCCGAGCGCTATGCCGCATCTCGACGTCGACAGGCCGCCTCCAGCAGTGAGCTCGCCCGCTTCGCCCAGGGCTACGACTTCCCCCTCGACCCCTTCCAGGAGGAGGCCTGCCGCGCCGTCGAGCGGGGAGAGGGTGTCCTGGTCGCCGCCCCGACGGGCGCCGGCAAGACAGTGGTGGGGGAGTTCGCCGTGCACCTGGGCCTGGCCCGGGGACTCAAGACCTTCTACACCACCCCCATCAAGGCCCTGAGCAACCAGAAGTACCTGGACCTCGTGGCCCGCCACGGTCAGGAACGGGTGGGGCTGCTGACCGGTGACACCTCCGTCAACCCCCACGCGGACGTGGTGGTCATGACCACCGAGGTGCTGCGCAACATGCTCTACTCGGGCTCGCGTGACCTGGACCGATTGGGCTTCGTGGTCATGGACGAGGTCCACTACCTGGCCGACCGCTTCCGCGGACCGGTGTGGGAGGAGGTCATCATCCACCTGCCCGCCGAGGTCCAGGTGATCTCCCTGTCCGCCACGGTCTCCAACGCCGAGGAGTTCGGCGACTGGCTCGGCCAGGTGCGCGGCAGGACCGCCGTCGTCGTCTCCGAGGAGCGCCCCGTCCCGCTGACTCAGCACATGATGGTCGGACGCCGGCTGCTGCCGTTGTACTCCCACCCCGCGGAGGTACCTGAGCAGTCCGACCAGCTTGACCAGTCCGAGCAGTCCGAGCAGACCGAGTTGGAGCGGCAAGCGGAGCAGGCGGAGCAGACGGGGCAGCCCCCGCTCAACCCTGAGCTGCTCAAGGCCGTCAAGCAGGCCCGGCGTGCCGCCGCCTCCGGTGGCGCCTCCAAGAACAGCTACCGTGGCCGCGGCGGCGGTTCGGCCCGAGGGCCGCAGCCCTGGAAGCGCTCCGCCCGAGGGGGACGGGCGCCTCGCCGTGGCGAGGGGGGAGCCCGCACGGCCAGGTTGAAGCCGCCCTCCCGACTGCAGGTCGTCACGGCCCTGGAGGGGGCGCGCCTGCTGCCCGCGATCGTCTTCGTCTTCTCCCGGGCGGGCTGCGAGCAGGCCGTCCACCAGGTGGTCAGCGCCGGGGTGGACCTGACCACCGAGGCCGAGGCCGCCCGGATCCGCCAGGTCATCGAGCGGCGCACGGCTGACATCCCTGTCAGCGACCTGGGAGTCCTCGGCTTCCACTTCTGGGCCCACGCCCTGGAGCGCGGCGTCGCGGCCCACCACGCGGGGCTGCTACCGGTGTTCAAGGAGACGGTGGAGGAGCTCTTCAGCGCGGGCCTGGTCAAGGTCGTCTATGCCACCGAGACCTTGGCGCTGGGGATCAACATGCCCGCTCGCACCGTGGTCCTGGAGTCGCTGCGCAAGTGGAACGGCTCGGCTCACGTCACCCTCAGCCCGGGGGAGTACACCCAGCTGACGGGGAGGGCCGGACGCCGTGGCATCGATGTGGAGGGCCACGCCGTCGTGCTGGCGGCCGACGACGTCGAGCCGGCCACGGTCTCCTCGTTGGCCTCCCGGCGTACCTACCCGCTGGTCTCCGCCTTCCGCCCGACCTACAACATGGCCGTCAACCTGCTCGAGCGCATGCCGCGCACGCGGGTGCGTGAGGTGCTCGAGCAGTCCTTCGCCCAGTTCCAGGCCGACCGCGGCGTCGTGGAGCTGGCCGCTCAGGCTCGCCGCAAGCGCCGCAGCCTGGAGGGCCTGGAGAAGGACATGACGTGCCGTCTGGGTGACTTCCGCGAGTACGCCTCCCTGCGCCAGGCCATTGCCGACGCCGAGGCGGACCTGTCGCGGGACAAGTCCGCGGCGCGCCGCAGCGAGACGGGACGGACCATGAGCTCGCTGGGACGCGGTGACGTCATCGTCTTCCGCAAGGGGCGACGCCGCCGCCACGGCATCGTCCTTCAAGTCGGTGCCGACCGGACTGGGACCCCCACCATCACGGTGCTGGGGGAGGATGCGAGAGTCGTCGCCCTGACTCCGGACACGGCACCGGACGGGGTCATGCGCGTCGGCGCCCTGCGGGTGGCCGACTCGGTGGACCCGCACCGGCCCCGGGACCGGGACCGACTCGTTCAGCGTCTGGTCGACGCTCTACGCGCCGGGGACCTGGAAGGGAGCGGCAAGCGCACACGCACCCGCTCCAGCCGCGCGCAGGCCCGCCGAGACAGCGCGATCGAGAACCTCGAGCGACTGCGCCAGGAGATGCGCTCCCACCCCTGCCACGGGTGCCCCGACAGGGAGGAGCACGCCCGGGTGGGCCGCAAGTGGTCCAGGGCCAAGGCCGAGGCCGAGCGCCTTCAACGGCGCATCGAGACCCGCACCGGCACCATCGCCCGCCTCTTCGATGCCGTCTGCGAGGTGCTGCTCGAGCTGGGTTACCTGCGCCCGGCGGACCGGGGGCACCCGGAGCGTGAGCTGCGGGTCACCGGTGCCGGCAAGGTACTGGCCCGGATCTACGCCGAGCGGGACCTGCTCATCGCCGAGTGCCTGCGCACGGGGGTCTTCGAGGACCTCAGTGCCGCGGAGCTGGCCGGGGCACTGAGCGCCTGCGTCTACGAGCCGCGACTGAGCGCCCAGTCGATCGGGCTGCCCGTAGCGCCCGCATCCAGGCTCGGCCAGTGCCTGCGCGCGCAGCTGGGGGTCTCGCACCGGATCCACGACCTGGAGTCCCTGGCCCGCATCGAGGCCTCCTCGGGCGCGGAGCCCGCGCTGGCCGGGGCCGTCCAGGCCTGGTGCGACGGCGCGCAGTTGGCGGACATCCTGGACGCCACGGAGCTGACGGCCGGGGACTTCGTGCGCTGGTGCAAGCAGCTGCTCGACGTCGTCGGGCAGATCGCGAGCCTCTCACCGCCACCGAATGCCAGCTCCGAGCAGGCCAGGGCGGTCACCGACCTGTCGATGCGCGCCGCCGAGGCCTCCCTGGATCTCAATAGGGGAGTAGTGAGCTGGTCGGCCGTGTGACGCGGCGGCTAGTACTCTCGTTCCAGCCGATACTCCGGACGACAGGACTCATGCCCCTATGTCAGGCTTCTTCGCCCTTCTCGACGACATCGCCACGCTCGCCAAGCTGACGCTGTCCACTGTTGACGACACGGCCTCCATGGCTGTCAAGACCTCGGCGAAGGTCTCGGCGGCCGCCGTCGACGACGTCGCCACCACCCCCCAGTACGTCACCGGCATCACCCCGGACCGGGAGCTGCCGATCATCAAGAAGATCACGCTGGGCTCGCTGCGCAACAAGCTCCTCATCATCCTGCCGATCGGCCTGCTGCTGACGGCCGTGGCGCCATGGCTCCTGCCGGTGGCGCTCGTCATCGGTGGCGCCTACCTGTGCTTCGAGGGCGGGGAGAAGATCCTGGAGCGCTTCGGCGGCGCTGCTCACGTCGAGGAGGAGTCCGGTCCGATCGACGAGGCCCAGATCGTCCGTCAGGCCATCACCACGGACTTCGTCCTATCCACTGAGATCATGCTGCTGGCCCTGGCCGAGGTGGAGGGGGAGTCCTCCATGCGGCGCATCATCGTGCTGGTCCTCATCGCCCTGCTCATCACCTTCGCCGTCTACGGCCTGGTGGCGGCTCTCATCAAGCTCGACGACGCCGGCGCGCACCTGGCCGGACAGGGCCGCACCGGCGCCATCCGCTCGATGGGCCGCGCGATCGTGACGTCTGCGCCGGCCCTCTTCCGCGGCATCGGGATCATCGGGACCGTGGCGATGCTGTGGGTGGGCGGCCACATCCTGGCGGCCAACCTCGCCAAGGTCGGTTTCCACCCGCTGCACCACGCCATCGAGTGGGCCGAGGAACTCACCCACAACCCAGTCCTGTCCTGGATCACCGGAACAGCCATGTCCTGCCTCATCGGAGCCGTCATCGGCACCCTGCTGGCCCTGGCCTGGCGGCCCGTGCATCACGCTCTGGCCCGCCGTCACAAAGGTTAACTATCAACATACCCGTATGCTTCACCGCGTGACAGTGCCCTCTCGGTTGCCCTCCCGGATGCTCTCTCAGTCCCCCAGCTGGCTTCGTCGATCAGCCCCGGCGGTGGTGGCGCTGCTGGCAGGTCTGGCCACCTACGCCGCCTTCCCCCCGGTGAACCTGTGGTGGTCGGCCCTCATCGGGGTCGGGGCCTTCATGCTCCTGATCCGCGGCCGCCGCTTCTGGGCGGGCACCGGTCTGGGACTGCTCTACGGCTTCGGCCTGTTCACTCCTCTGCTGCACTTCACGATGGTGGGCATGGGCAACCCGATCGGCTGGATCGCGCTGACGCTCTTCGAGTCCCTCTACCTGGCCGCACTCGGCGGGGCATGGTCCCTGGTGAGCCGTCTGCCGCTGCTCCAGGGGGCTGCCCGACGAGGCCGGTTCACCCGGCGTGTGCCGGCCGGTGCGGCCGGCGTGCTCTTCTTCGCCCTGCTGTGGTCCGGGGTGGAGGAGCTGCGCTCGGTGTGGCCGCTGGGCGGTTTCCCCTTCGGGCGCCTGGCCTTCGCCATGGCGGATGCCCCCGTCCTGCCGGCGGCGGCCTATGTCGGTAGCGCCGGGGTGGGCCTGCTGGTGGCGCTGGCGGCCGCATGTCTCGCTCACGCGGCTCGGTCCGTCTATGAGCGCCGCGCCATGCCGGTCCTCGCCTGCGCAGCACTCGCTGCGGCTGTGCTCGTTGCGCCGCGGTCACTGCCTCTGGATACGCGCGCTGAGAACGGCACCGTCCGGGTCGGAGCCGTGCAGGGCAATGTGGCCACCGACTTCGAGGACGCCTTTAACCGGGCCCTGGAGGTGACCGGTAACCACGCCAAGGCGACCAAGCAGCTGGCCGCCGACGTCGGCCCCGGCAGCCTCGACATGGTCATCTGGCCGGAGAACTCCGCTGACCTGGACCCTCGCGACTACCCGGCCTCGGCGACCATTGTCGATGAGGCAGCCCAGGCGGTCCAGGCGCCGGTGCTCGTGGGCGCGGTTCCTGTCGTCGACGACATCCGCTACAACGACGTCCTCGTCTGGAATCCCGGAGACGTCTCGGGCAAGACGGCTCATCCTTACTACCGCAAGCACCGGCCGGTGCCCTTCGCGGAGTACATCCCCTCCCGCTCCCTGGTACGGCGTCTGACCACCCAGGTCGACCGGGTCGGTATCGACATGCTGCCCGGCACCGGCCCCAGCACGCTGGCGGTTCCGGCCGTCACCCAGGGCCGGGACGTCACCTTCGCCATGGGCATCTGCTTCGAGGTCGCCTACGACGACGCCCTGCGCACCGGCGTCGAACAGGGAGGGCAGGCGATCATCATCCCGACGAACAACGCCTCCTTCCTCGACTCCGGTGAGGCCGCCCAGCAGCTCGCTCAGGGCCGTGTCCAGGCCGTGGTCCACGGCCGCAGCGTCATCCAGGCCTCCACCGTCGGCTACACCGCGATCATCAATCCCCGCGGTGAGGTCGAGCAGGTCACCCGGCCCTACACTCAGGCGAGCCTCGTGGCAGATGTTCCGCTGCGCAGCTCGCAGACCGTCGCCGACCGGCTCGGTGCCGCCCCCGGCATCGTCCTCCTCGCCGGTGCAGGCGCACTGGTGGGAGCCGGTATTCTGAGCCGGCTGCGCTCAGGGCGGAAGGCAGCAGCTGCGGCCGGAGATCGCCGGCGTCGTCACTGATCTCAGATAACCTCAGGGCGCCGCCACTAGCCTCGGCGCCACACGACCCCAACCTTGGAGACTGAAGTGAAGGCACTCGTCGTCATCCCCACCTACAACGAGATCGAGTCCCTGCCCACGGCACTGGACCGGGTCCGCGAGCACGCTCCTGAGGCCGACATTCTCGTCGTCGACGACGGTTCCCCCGACGGCACCGGCGACTACGCCGACACCCGTGCCGACGAGGACTCCCACATCCATGTCCTGCACCGCTCGGAGAAGAACGGGCTGGGCCCGGCCTACCTCGCCGGGTTCTCCTGGGCACTGGCCGCCGGCTACGAGCTCATCGTGGAGATGGATGCCGACGGCTCCCACCGCGCCGAGGACCTGGCCCTGCTCATTCAGCGCGCTGAGATGGCGGACGAGCCGGACCTCGTCATCGGCTCGCGGTGGGTCTCCGGCGGCGCCACCGAGGGCTGGGACGCCAAGCGCGTGGCCCTGTCCAAGGCCGGGAACCTCTACATCAACGCCATGCTGGGGCTGCGCGTCAAGGACGCCACCGCGGGCTTCCGGGTCTTCCGCGCCTCGATCCTGCGCCGCATGGACCTGGGGAAGGTCGAGGCCCTCGGCTACGGGTTCCAGGTCAACATGACCAAACTGGTTGACGAGATCGGCGGACGCATCGTGGAGATGCCGATCACCTTCTTGGAGCGGGAGGCCGGGCAGTCCAAGCTCTCGGGGGTATATTCACCGAGGAGCTGTCCCTGGTGACCCGCTGGGGTGTGGCCAAGCGCTCCGGCCAGCTGCTCGATGCGGCCAAGGTCGCCGGAAGCAGGCTGCGCGCCGCCCGCGACAAGCGCCGTCGGGCCGCCGCCGGGTACCAGCAGCAGCGTCCGACGAGCTCATCGCGGCAGAAGCGCTCCTGACGGCTTTCAGCCGCTGACCCGCTCGCGGTAGACCTCACCGCTGCGCAGCGCCTCGAGGCGCTCGTTGAGGAGAACCTCGAGCTCATCGACCTTGCGGCGCTCCAGGAGCATGTCCCAGTGGGTGCGCGGGGTCTTCTTGGGCTCGTCGGGCTCGGGCTCGTCCTCGCCGCGTCGGGCGGCGAGCTGGCCGCACTCGGGGCACTCCCAGGTGGGAGGCACCTCGGCCTCGGTGGACATCGGGATCCTGGTGACGTGCGCCATCGGGCACTCGTAGCTGACGATCATCCGCTCGGCGAACTCGACGCCGTCCTCCGACTCCATCGACTTCGCGCCAATGGTCATGCCTCGCAGTGCGCGGTCTGCCATGCTTGTGGTCTCCTTGTGGCTCGTCTCTCGTGGTGTCCCGGTTCTGATGGGCTCCCGCCGGGTTCCCCCGGCATCGACGCGATCAGGGTAATGATGATACCGGTTGGCGTCTAACGCGGTGGCGTCGATCCGTTTCAGTTAGCGCCTGTGCGGACCAGCGGGGACCGGCATACTTGGTTCCATGGCTCAGCGCATCGGCATTCTCACGGCGGGCGGCGACGCCCCGGGACTCAACGCGGCGATCCGAGGTTTCGGAAAGGCGGCGATCCAGCAGCACGGCTGGGAGCTCGTCGGCTTCCGGGACGGCATGCGCGGCCTGGCCGAGAACCGCTTCACTGAGCTCGACCCCGCTGCCCTTTCAGGGATCCTCACCACCGGCGGAACCATGCTGGGAACCAGCCGGGACAAGGTGCATCGGATGATGGTGGACGGCGAGCCCCGCGACATGGTGCCCACCATCGTGGAGAACTGCGAGAAGGACGGGATCGACGCCCTGGTCTGTCTCGGCGGGGGAGGGACCGCGAAGAACGCCAAACGCCTCATGGATGCGGGTCTCAACGTTATTCACCTGCCCAAGACCATCGACAACGACATCGTCCACACTGACTCCTCCTTCGGCTTCGCCACGGCTCTGGAGATCGCCACTCAGGCTGTGGACCGCTTGCACTCGACGGCGCACTCCCACCACCGCATCATCCTCACCGAGATCATGGGGCACCGGGCCGGCTGGCTGGCCCTGGGCGCCGGCATTGCGGGTGGGGCGGATGTCATTCTGCTGCCGGAGATTCCGTACTCGGTGGACGCGATCGCGGACAAGATTGAGCGGCGCCGCGCCCACGGGTCGTCCTTCTCCGTGGTGGCCGTGGCCGAGGGGGCGCTGTCAGTGACGGATCACGCCGAGCTGGAGCACGCCCGCGCCCTGGTCAAGGATGCTTCCAGTCCCGAGCGCAAGGCCATGGCGAAGCGGGGCGTCAAGCGCCTGGAGGCCTCCCACCGTGCCAACACCTTCACCCTGGCCGAGCAGCTGGAGAGCCTGACCGGACTGGAGGCGCGCGTGTCCATCCTGGGATACGTCCAGCGTGGTGGTTCGCCCTGCGGAGCGGATCGTCTCCTGGGCACGCGTCTGGGCGTGGCCGGAGCCAACGCGATTGCGGAGGGCCACTTCGGAGTCATGGTCGCCGACCGTGGTCACGGCACGGAGCTGGTACCGCTCAAGGAGGTGGCCGGCCACACCAAGTTCGTTCCGGCCGACCATGAGTGGATCCAGGCCGCACGTGCCGTGGGGACCGCGCTGGGGGACTGAAGCCCCGACGAAGAACCGGGCCTCAGCCGGCCAGGAGCGGCCCCGGAGTCCAGGCGATCTCTCCTGGACCTACACCGGTGGGCGCGTCACCGGAGACGATGACGTCTGCGCGCCGCCAGGGACGGTCCTTGGCGAAGAAGAGGCGCTCGCCGGCCATCCACCAGTGCCAGAAACGCACCGACTCCTCGGCGTCGCCGTTGACTCCCTCAGCGATGTCCCGCTTGATGCCGCGGCGTTCGGCCACGTCGTCGCCGGTCTGGACCCATACGTGCGCGTCGATGAGGCTGCGCACTGCGGCCAGGCCCGCCCCGGTCCCTTCGACGAGGACCAGGGGAGAGCCGGCTGGGATCCGGATGGAGCCCTCGCGGCCGTGCTCGCGCCACTTGTCCGGGACCAGGTCGAGGCTGCCGACCCGACGCAGTTGAGTCAGGGTGTCGACGTACAGCTGGTCCCAGTCGTAGAGCGGCTCGTTCCAGATGAGGTCGTCCAGGTGGAAGGCTTGCGCGCCGGGGACGGCTGCGGCCAGCGCCGTGGTGAGTGTGGTCTTGCCCGATCCGCCCCTCCCGTCGACGGCGATGATCGCCGGCCGTCCCTGGGGCGTGCCGACCAGGTTAAGCAGGTGCGCAACGAGCTCATCGGTGGCACTGACCTGCCACTGGGTGACGGCGGGTTCCTCGGGCTGGAGCTGGATGGCCTGGTCGGTGTTGACCCGTCGGAGGCTGTCAGAGGGCTCGTTCTGGTTCTCGCACACGGTGGGTCCTTTCATGCAACGGCTCATGAGGGTCAGGTCGAGGATCTGACCATGTTTCTCGCCGGCCTGCGGGACAGTGCCGACAGTGGTGAAACCATAGCGCTCGTGCAGGCGCACCGAGGTCGCGTGACCCGCCTCGATGAGAGCGATCATCGTGCGGTCCCCGGCCCGCCGTGAGGCCTCGATGAGGGCGGCGAGGAGCCTGGCACCAAGACCTTTGCCTTGTGCCGCAGGGCTCAGGTAGATCGAGTCCTCAACGGTGCGGGCGTAGCCCTCGTAGGAGTGCCAGGGGCCGGCCACCGCGAAGCCAACGACGTCGTGCGGCTCACCGCTGACGTGGGCGACGAGAGCGGTTCCGCGCTGCACCATGGGCGCCAGCCAGGCCTCGGCCCCGGCGTGGTCCTGCTCAATGCTGGTCCAGATGGCCAGGGACTCCCGCACGGCGGCGTTACGGATCCGGCGGATCGCGGGAGAGTCAGCCATCGTCGCCGGGCGGATCCGATAGGTACATGCCGCCTCGGCACGTCCATCACCCTGCGCCTCACTCGGGGGCATCGTCGTTCACCTCCTCGACATACTGGGCAAGGTACTTCCCCGTCAGCGTGCTTCGTTCCGCCGCCATCTGGGCCGGAGTTCCGGTGAACACGACGCGGCCGCCGTCGTGGCCCGCTCCGGGGCCGAGGTCGATGATCCAGTCGGCGTGCACCATCACGGACTGATGGTGCTCAATGACGACGACGGTGCGGCCGCTATCTACGAGGTGATCCAGGAGCGTCAGCATGGCCTCGATGTCGGCCGGGTGCAGTCCGACAGTCGGCTCATCGAGCACGATGATGCGGCCTTCCTGGCTCAGGTGGACGGCGAGCTTGAGCCGCTGACGCTCACCACCGGACAAGGTGGTCAGGGCCTGGCCGAGGTGGAGGTAGCCGAGCCCCACATCCTTCAGCCGTGACAGGATTCTGGCTGCCGCGGGGAGACGAGCCCCGCCCTGGGAGAAGAAGGCCAGCGCCGCCTCGACGCTCATGTCCAGGACATCGGCGATGCTGTATCCGGCGAGGCGATAGGCGAGCACCTCGTCCCTGAAACGCCGACCGTCACAGGCCTGGCATCGGGACTCCACGGTCTCCATGAAGCCCAGCTGCGTCTCAATGACACCCGTTCCGCCGCACACCGGACAGGCCCCGTCGGAGTTCGCCGAGAAATGCGCGGGTTTCGCACCTTGGTCCTTATTGGCTTTGGCGAAGGCCTTGCGAACAGGGTCGAGCAGTCCGGTATAGGTGGCGGGATTCGAGCGCCTGGAGCCTTTGATCGGTGCCTGGTCGATCGTCACCACGCCATCAATGGGGGAGAGGTGACCATGGATGAGGCTCGACTTGCCAGATCCGGCCACTCCAGTGATGACGC
This sequence comes from Actinomyces oris, assembly GCF_001553935.1. NCBI lineage: Bacteria > Bacillati > Actinomycetota > Actinomycetes > Actinomycetales > Actinomycetaceae > Actinomyces > Actinomyces oris. Next base: position 2,756,640 of record NZ_CP014232.1, read on the forward strand.
TGAGAACTCCCAGGGGAATATCGACATCGACGTCGTGAAGATTGTTCGTGCTGGCGCCGCGAATCTCGATTCTTCCCGTGGGGGAGCGGTGGCTGTTCTTGATTCGCATCCGGTCCGCTAGGTGGCGTCCGGTAAGAGTGTCGGAGCCGCGCAACTGCTCGACCGTTCCTTCGAAGCAGATCCGGCCTCCTCGGGTTCCCGCTCCCGGCCCCAGGTCCACCACGTGGTCGGCTATCGAGATGGTCTCGGGTTTGTGCTCGATGACGAGCACAGTGTTTCCTTTGTCCCGTAGCGACAGCAGCAGCTCATTCATCTGGTGGAGGTCGTGCGGGTGCAGACCGATGCTGGGCTCATCGAAGACGTAGGTGACATCGGTGAGGGCCGAGCCCAGGTGGCGCACGAGCTTGGTGCGCTGAGCCTCACCGCCCGAGAGGGTCGAGGCCGGGCGGTCCAGTGACAGATAGCCCAGCCCGATGAGCACGAAGGCGTCCAGCATGTCCTTCAGATTATCCAGCAGGGGAGCGGCACCGGTCAGAATCCCTTGAAGACGAGTGATCCACTGCGCCAGATCCGAGATCTGCATGGCGCAGGCATCAGCAATGGATTTACCGTCGATCAAACAACTGCGGGCGGGTTCGGACAGGCGGGTTCCATGACACTGCGGGCAGGTTCCGAACACGACGGCCCGTTCCACGAAGGAGCGAATATGAGGCTGCAGTGCCTGTGTTTCCTTGGACAGGATCGACCGTCGAATTCTCAGAACGAGCCCCTCATAGGTCACATTGATGCCGCCGACCTTGATCTTCGTGGGCTCCTTGTAGAGCAGATCGTCTCGCTGCTGGGGCGTGAAGGCGGCTACCGGAACATCTGCCGGAAAAAGACCGGATTCAGTAAAGCTGCGCACCTGCCAGCCACCGGTTGCGTATCCTGGGACGGTGATGGCGCCGTCATTCAAGGAGAGCGTCTCATCGAGCACTTGCGTCAGATCGATGTCTGAGACCTGACCCATGCCTTCACAAGCCGGGCACATCCCGCCCTGGATGGTGAATGTCTTGCGCTCGACAATCTTGCGGCTGCCACGCTGCGTGGTGAGCGCACCACCACCGGTGACGGACGGGACGTTGAAGGCGAAGGCTTGAGGTGAGCCGATATGTGGCACGCCGTGCGTCGAGTACAGAACCCTCAGGAGAGCTCCGACGTCGCTGACGGTGCCGAGGGTTGAGCGCGGGTTGGATCCCAGGCGTTCCTGGTCCACGACGATCGCCGGCGTCAGTCCTTCCAGACGGTCGACGTCGGGACGTGTGCCAGTCTCCATGAAGCCCTGCACGAAAGCCGGGTAGGTCTCATTGACCAGACGGCGCGACTCGGCGGCGATCGTGGCGAAAACGAGCGAGCTCTTGCCCGAGCCCGATACGCCGGTGAAGACCGTCAGCCTGCGCTTGGGGATGACGACGTCGACACTGCGCAAGTTGTTCTCACGAGCCCCGACGACACGGATGACGTCATGCGCATCGGCGGGGTTGTCTCCAGCAGCCCTTCCAGTCACACGCACCATTGTGCCGGACTGCCAGACGTCGCCGACGACCGGATGTCCCGGACCCGATGCCGCGCACAGCGCTCCTGAGAACAAGCCCCACTTACCGAACGCCGATAATGCACATTATGTCATTCTTGCAGGAGCGACACTCTCCCGCGACACGCGGTAGGAACTGGGCGGCGTCCTGCCTGGTCGCCACCCCTAAGGCGAGCGCTACCCCTGAACCCTCGACCTTGCGAACCTCTCGCGGCATGTAGCCTTCACGGAGTGCGCCAGCCGGCCCGCTGCCGACTATCCCTCAGGGAGCCCCATGTTCCTCGCGCTGCGCGAGATCCGCCACGAACCCGTGCGCTTCACGCTCATCATCTCCGTCATCACCCTGGTGGCCTACCTCACATTTTTCTTGGCCTCCTTGGCTGTGGGCCTCGCCCACCGCTACCGCGCCGGCATCGACGGCTGGAACACCGCCAGCGTCGCCGTCACGGACGCCTCCAACGAGAACCTCTCCGCCTCCCGTCTGAGCGACAAGCAGCTGGAAGCGGCCACGGCCCTGGCCAAGGACAACGGAACCACAGCCTCTGCCCTGATGAGCACGGCCGCTGTTGCCCAGGCGCCAGACGTCAATGACGAGGACGGCGAGGCGCTGCGTGAGGATGTCTTCGCTTTCGGAATCGATCTGGACGGACAGCTCAGTCCGCCTGTGGCCGACGGGCGGACGATCTCCGCCCCCGATAGCGAGGTCCTCGTCGACGACTCGCTGAAGGCCAAGGGACTCGCGGTTGGTGACACGATTCGACTGCTGGGCTCTGACCACGACTGGACCGTTGTCGGATTCACCCATGACACCACCTTCCAGGCGGCTCCCGTGGTGACCATGGACAGCCGGGCCTTGCGCCAGCACGGCCCCACCAGCCTGTCCCCAGCCGTCTCCGCCGTCGTCTTCAACTCCGACCTGACCACCGACAGCAAGGCCACGCAGTCCGCCAAGGACGCAGGACTGACGATCCTCACCACCGAGGAACTCGTTCGCACGCTCCCCGGCTACTCGGCCCAGGTACTCACCTTCAGCCTCATGATCGGCTCACTCATCATCATCACCTCCACGGTTCTGGGCATCTTCATCTACGTGCTGACGCTGCAGAAGAGACCGGTCCTGGGCATCCTCAAAGCCCGCGGCGTCCCCACCGGCTACCTCATCCGCTCCGGATGCGCCCAGACCCTCGTGCTGTCGGTAGCCGGCATCGGCATCGGCCTGCTTCTGACGATGGCGACGTCCCTGGTCCTCCCCCGCGCCGTGCCTTTCAGGATTTCCGCTCCCCTGGACCTGCTCATCGTCACGGCATTCATCGCCATCTCCGTCATCGGAGGCTTCATCTCCGTCCGGGTCATCTCCCGCATCGATCCCGTGGAGGCCATCTCATGACCGCATCAGCAGCAGCAAGTGGAGCGGCAACCCCGGTCATGTCCCTGGAGTCGGTGACCCGCGACTACCGTCAGGGAGATGAGACCGTTCACGCCCTGCGCAGCACGGACCTCGAGCTGCGCGCTGGTGAGCTGGTGGGGATCCTGGGCCCCTCAGGATCAGGGAAGTCCACGCTCCTGACCATCATGGGCGGCCTGCGCACTCCCTCGAGTGGCCGCGTGACGATCTCCGGTCAGCCCTTCTCCAGCCTGCCAGAGAAACAGCGGGCCAGGCTCCGACTTCGGCGCATCGGCTTCGTCCTCCAGGCCTCGGGGCTGGTTCCCTTCCTCAGGCTCAACGACCAGTTCAGCCTGCACGACCGAGCGGCACGAACGCAGGGCGACACCGACCGACGGGACCATCTGCTGGACTCACTCGGCATCACGAAGCGCGCCCACGCCTACCCCTCGGAGCTCTCCGGGGGCGAGCGTCAGCGCGCCGCCATCGCGGTGGCGCTCTACCACGACCCGGACATCATCCTGGCCGATGAGCCCACCGCCTCCCTGGACACCCGACGGGCTCAGGACGTCGCTCGTCTGCTTGCGGACCAGACCCACGAGCTGGGCAAGGCCACGGTGATGGTCACTCATGACGAGCGGCTGCTTCCCGTATGCGACCGGGTCCTGGCGATGCACGACGGTGTCCTGACCGAACAGGACGCACCCAAGGACAGCGAGCGCCAGAGCGGTTCACGCGATGACCGCTGAGCAGCGCTGGCTCCTCCCCGCATGGAGAACTACAGTCGGTAGCCGTGTCCACGATCCCGCACTCCGACCACTTCCCCACTGCTGTCTTCCTCGGTGACTCCATCACCACCGGTTGGCGAGCCCTGAGCCATCCTCGTAATCGCTGGACCTCGCTCGTGTGTGAGCATCAGCGGTGGCGGGAAGTGAACCTGGCGGCGGACGGCCTGGGCTTCTTCGCACGACGTGGGGGCCACCTGCCCGGCGGGCAGCGCTCGCCGTCGTGCCGCGACACGACCTGGCTGGAAGCGGTACTGCGTTGCGAGCCCGACATCGTCACGATCAGCCTGGGCCTGAACGACGCCGCCTTCCTCCCCTCTCAGCGTGAGCTGGTCGAGCAGGCGATCGACCATGACCTCACCTTCATCTCCACACGCCTGCGGGGCGCGCCGGTCATCATCGCCCCCTACTTCCCCTCCCTGGAGGTCGGTCCGCGTTTCCAGGCCATCCGCCGTCTCGTGCACGAGAAGGCCACGTCCCTGGGTCTGACCTCGACCGATGCCTTGAGCACGACCATCAACGGTGACGAGGACCGCCTGGCCATCGACCAGATCCACCCCGACGACGCCGGACACGCCCGGATGGCTCGCGCCATGATCTCCTTCTACACCGAGATCCTGCCCAGCGCGTAACACTTCCACCCACGTTTACGCAGGTCAGTTGGGTAATGACTCCCTCGAGGCATATGCTTGGCAGCAGATCGCACTCACCGTGACCGACTGAAGGAGCTCGAGGACCCTCGTGGAGTCACACCGCGAACCCACACTGGCCGATGTCGCCCAGGCTGCAGGCGTCTCGCTGACGACAGTCTCCCGCGTACTCAACAACCGCGGCTACCTCTCCCAAGAGACACGGGAGCGGGTGGCTGAGGCGATCGCTCAGCTCAACTACCGCCCCAATCAGATCGCCCGAGCACTGCACGGAAAGTCCACGCATTCAATCGGGCTGATCGTCCCCACCGTTGCCCTGCCTTTCTTCGGCGAGCTGACCGAGCATGTCGAGGACTTCCTCGCAGAGCGCGGCTACCGGACCTTCGTCTGCAACTCGATGGGCAAGGCGGATCGGGAGCGCGAGTACCTCGACCTGCTCGTCTCCCACCGGGTCGATGGCATCATCTCCAGCGCCCACAATGACGGCCTGGCCGACTACAGCTCGATTCACCTGCCCCTGGTCAGTGTGGATCGGGACCTCTCCCCCATCGTCCCCAATGTCCGCTGCGACAACGAGGCCGGCGGTCGACTCGCCGCCGAGCACCTGCTCACACGGGGGGCGCGCCGTCCGGCCCTGCTAACGTCTCGCACCGGAATCCACAACCTGAGGGAGAAGGGGTACCGCCAAGTGCTCCAGCAGGCGGGCATCGAGCCGGTGGTCCTGACCGTCGACTTCAACACACCCAACAGTGAGCGCCCCCGTCTCATCCGCGAACGGCTCGACCTCGTGGCCGACGACATTGACGCGGTCTTCGCGACCGACGATCTGGCTGCCGCGCAGGTGATCGAGTGGGCGGCCCAGCGCGACCTGCGGATTCCGGACGACTTCAAGGTGATCGGCTTCGACGGAACGGTCGCCATGCAGCACGCGCTGCCGGCGCTGACCACGATCCAGCAACCCATCACCAAGCTGGCACGGGCGGCAGTCGACCTGCTCCTGAAGCGGATCGACTCGGCCACCGCTGTCTCCGCGCAGAGCACGCAGTCGGGTGGTCCCGGGGTGGAGGACCTGCAGGTCCCCTCCCCCATGCCGGTGAAGCTGCTGCCCGGCCGCACCACCTAGTGATCCGCTGACGATGCTCGTGGGCCCCGGCCTGCATGGTCGGGGCCCACGAGCATCCGAATCACGGACGATCCTTGACTGGATCAGGCTTTGGCCTGAGCGGCGTCGGCCTGAACATCCGTCTTGTCGGCACCGCAGTCATCGGCCTTGCGCACGACGTCGAAGAGCGCATCGCCTCGGTGAATCGTTCCAGCACCGTGCTCCTCGATCCCCTCGTAGCCCTGGGCGTTGGAAACGACGATCGGGGTGACGGTCTGGTAGCCGGAGGCTCCGACGGCGGCCCAGTCGACGTCCACCAGCGGCATGCCCCGCAGAACCTTGTCGCCGGCCTTGACCTTGGGGCTGAAGTGCTTGCCCTCGAGCTGGACGGTGTCCATGCCGACGTGAATGAGCAGCTCGACTCCGCTGGCGGATCGTAGGCCGTAGGCGTGACCGGTCGGGAAGGCCACGAGGACCTCGCCGTCGACCGGGGAGACAACCGGCCCCTCGGCGGGTGCAATGGCCATGCCCGGACCGAGCATGCCTGAGGCGAAGGTCTGGTCCTCCACCTCGGACAGCGGGATCGCACGTCCCTGGATCGGAGCGGTGACGGTGAAGTCCTCAGTGGCCTCAGCGGGCAGCTCGACGGTCTCGGCGTGCTCGGCCATGGCCTCGGCCTCCAGGGCGGCCTCATCGGCGTCGACGTCATCGCCGGCCAGAGATGCCTTTCCTCGAGTAGTGCCGTAGGCGAAGGCGGCGCCGAAAGCGGCGAAGAAGACGATAACCTCGAGGATGAGGTACTTGACAATGTCGTCGGGAACGATCGAGACGAAACCAACGAATCCGGCGGCGCCCAGAGCCTGGTTGTGGATATCGAGCAGGGCGACGGCGGCACCCCCAAGGGAGGCCACACCCATCCCAATGAAGAACGGCCAACGCAGACGCAGGTTGACACCGAAGATGGCGGGCTCGGTGATACCAACGATCGCGGAGACACCACCAGCACCGGCCAGCCCCTTCATCTTGGAATCCTTGGTCAGGAGGAAGACCGCCAGGGTCACAGCGCCCTGGGCGATATTAGCCATGGAGGCGATCGGGAAGATGAAGGAGCCGGGACCGCCACTGCTCATCTGTGCGATGAGAGGCAGCTCCACGGCCGGGAAGGACTGGTGCAATCCGGTCACCACGATCGGCGAGTAGACCATGCCAAAGAGGAAGCCGCCCACGGGTCCGGCGGTCGTGTACAGCCAGCTCAAGCCGTTGGTAATACCGTCGGAGAGCTCCCGCGCCAGAGGGCCCACGACGACGAAGGTGAGGAAGCCGGTCACCAGCAGCGTAATGAGCGGGGTCAGCAAGAAGTCGGCAGTTCCCGACAGGCGCTTGTGGAGCCATTTCTCGATGTATGCCAGCAACCATGACACGCACAGGACAGGGATGACCATGGCCTGGTAACCGATCTTGTCCACGGTCAGCCCAAAGAGGTGCCAGACCTCAATAGTGCCGGCCTGTCGAGCCGTCTCGATCTCGTAGGCACTGGTCAACTGGGTGGACACCATGGCGGCCCCCATGGCCGCACCCAGGTAGACGTTGCCACCGAAGCGTTTGACTGCGGAGAAGCCGACGAGCACCGGCAGGAAGGCGAAGGCTGCCGAGGATACGAGGTTGATGACGTCGTCGTAGTCGGCAAGCCATGAGAACCGGTCGACGAGTCCGTAGGCACCAGTGGGGTTGTCCGACGTGACGAAGGAGGACGCAGTGAAGAAATCGGCCGTAAGGACATTATGAATCGCCATCATGAGACCGCCGGCAACAAGGGCCGGTAGCAGCGGGACGAAGATATCCGCAATGGCCTTGATGAAACGGGACAGCGGGTTACCGCTCTTAGCGGCCTGCTCCTTAGCCTCGTCCTTGGAGACCTCCTTAACCCCTCCGGTTCGGATCATCTCGGAGAAGACGAGGTCGACGTCTCCCGGTCCCACGATGATCTGGAACATGCCGCCTGCAATGAAGGTGCCCTTGAGGTCAGGGTCATTGTCGAGAGCCTTCTGGTCGACCTTGTCCATGTCATTGAGGACAAGACGCAGACGCGTTGCGCAGTGCGCTGCTGCGTTGATGTTGTCGGCGCCACCGACGTACGTCAGGACGTCCTTCGCCACGCGGGCGTGATCCATTGCCACCCGGAGGTTTCCTTTCTCGTGATGGGACCGCAGCACCTGGGAGGGCGGGAAAACCCAACGGTCGGGAACATCGCTGACCCCCTGCGGCCACACCTGTGTCAATCGATCGTCACATTACAGTGAGTTAGAGCACCCTGCAACCGGAGAGAAGCCCCTGGTCAATTCCCTGTCTTCACCCTGCTCAGGAGCCCTTCACCCCCATCATGACGCCATGTTGGGGAGGGCTCAGGACGGTGTGAATGTCCTCGTGCTGCCAGCCGTCAACGCGAGGTCCCTGTCCACCATCAGCCGTACTCCCGAGCTGTCGATGGCGACGAAGCTGCGCAGCGTGAGGACCAATGCCCCATCACCGACGAAAACCTCGGTCAGTGATCGGTCGTGAATGACCTCCAGCACCGGCGCACACCCTTCAGGAAGCGTCACGCTGCGCACCGATCCGTGCTGGGCGTAGCGGGAGGTGGTGCGGTCCACTCGCAGCACCTGCCCATCCAGGGTGATGTCCACGTGCGAGTCATCCGATCCGATCCGCAGTCCCCACGCCCCCGTGGTCTGCTCGGCGTCTGCCTCCAGGCGCAGCTGCCAGCTGCGATGCCCGCTGAGCTCATCGACCTCGTGGAGGCCCGCCTTCAGTCTCTCCCCCACGAGAGCCGGTTCCCCGGCGTCATACTGCAGTGAGGCGGCGGGGCGCTGGATGAGTCGGCCTGCTTTGAGACTCAGCATCCGAGGCATGGACAGGGCGTGGACCCACTGCCCAGTCTCGATGGAGGGCTGATCGTCCTCGGAGGCGTTGCCCGCCCACCCGGTCAGCAGCACCGGCCCCGGCTCGGAGGACCGCCGGGCGAAGACCTGAGGGGCGTAGAACTCGAAACCCCGGTCAACCTCGTAGAAGACCCCGCCGGTGTCTCGCAGCTCAGTGCCCACCAGGTGTCCCGCCGTGTAGACGCAGGGGAAGATGTTCTCAAAGCCCTCCCGGTCGGGTTCGATGCCCTGCGGGCACCAGATGAGGACGTCCCAGTCCTCACCGGTGTCCTCATCCTTCAGCCGCACCAGGCCGGGGCACTCCCACATGTACCCGAAGGCATCGAAGGCGCCTCCCGCTCCAGGGAAGCTCAGCTCGCCCTCCAGCTCCCAAGAGACCAGGTCCAGGGAGCGGTACAGGACGGCGGCGCCGGTCTTATCGGCGCGCTGGACTCCGATGAGCATGCGGTACTCCCCCGGCCGGTCAGGATCTCGGAAGACCTGCGGGTCACGGTAGTGGGACGTGTAGCCCTCGGCGTGGGTGGGGATGAGCGGGTTGCCGGGCCACTTGGTGAAGTCGGTCAGGTCGCCGCTGGTGACCAGGCACTGGCTGGCGGTGCGCTCGTCGGTCACCGGGTCCTTGAGGTTCCCGGTGTAGAACAGCTGGAACGGAACCCGCGCAGGGGCGGCATCGACCTCATGGCCCTCCAGCACGATCGCGTTGCCGGAGTAGGCGCCGCTGCGGTCGTAGGAGGAGTCCGGGATGATGGCAGGCGCGTGGTGGCTCCAGTGCAGCAGGTCCGTCGAGGAGGAATGCCCCCAGTAGACCAGCTTGCGGTGGGGATGGAAGGGACTGAGCTGGTAGAAGGCGTGATAGGTGTCGCCGTCGACAAGCAGCCCGTTGGGATCGTTGAGTCGGCCCACCGGCGGGACGACGTGAAAGCAGGGATAGTCCGGGTCGTCGGCCGCTGCAGATGTTGTAATCGCATCCTGGGCCAGGCGCTTGAGGTCCTCAGTCACGGTCGGATGTTAGCAGCACCACTGTCGTGTGCCGGGACGGTACTCAGTGGAAGTAGGGGACGATGAGCCACAGGCCGAACAACGCAATCATGGCGGCGATGGCGATGAAGACAACCGCCAGCACCTGAGCCAGACGCACCCCTTCAGCCTCGCCGGCCTCGTGCTTGGCGTGCACGGTGGCCAGCATGCGAGCCGCCAGCGAGCAGATGGTAAGGATGAAGGCGGTGCCCAGCACCGTCACTGACGCCACCAGTCCCAGCGAGCCCCAGTCGATCGCCATACCGGTCATGCCATGGATCCTGTCGTCATCCGATGCGTGCTGTCCTGGTCCGTCACACCGCCGATGATCTCGGAACGCACCTCATCCAGCGTCCGCGGTTCACGCCCCAGCTCCGGATCCTGCTTGACGACAACGACCTCGGAGGCGTCATTGACGTTGGAGAAGTCCACCCGGTTGTGCCCCGCCTGTCGGATGATGGCCAGGGCCCCCAGGATGAGCAGGCAGATGACCGCGATTGTGCCCAGCACGCCGCCCTTGACCGCTACATACGACGTGGCGGCCCCCACCAGGCCTGAGCACGGAAGCGTCACCAGCCAGGCGATCCCCATCTTGCCCGCAGTCCTCCAGGACACCTTGGTGCCCCGGCCGATCCCGGAGCCCAGGATCGACCCGGTACAGATGTGGGTGGTGGACAGGGCAAATCCCAGATGGGAAGAGGCCAGGATCGCCACCGTCGAGGCGGTCTCGGAGGCGAAGCCCTGCGGCGCCTCGACATGCACCAGCCCACGCCCCATGGTGCGCATGATGCGCCACCCGCCTGAGTAGGTGCCCAGGCCGATGGCGAGGCCCGCTGCCGCGATGACCCACCAGTGAGGCCCGGTACCGGCCTCCTGGTAGCCGCCGGCCACCAGCACCAACGTGATGACCCCCATGGTCTTCTGCCCATCAGAGGTGCCGTGAGACAGCGCCACCAGCGATGCGGTGACCCGCTGGCTGTTGCGGAAGAGCCTCTCAGAGTACGGGTTGGTCGGGTGCGCGATGCGGTAGGCCAGTGCCGTGGCCAGCGCTGCCGCCAGCCCGGCCACGACCGGTGCGATGATAGCGGGCAAGATGATCTTGGAGATCACCGTCCCCCAGTGGACTCCTTGGACCCCGGCCGCCACCACGACCGCTCCGATGAGTCCTCCGAACAGCGCGTGGGACGAGGACGATGGCAGCCCGAACAGCCAGGTCGCCAGGTTCCACAGGATGGCGCCGGCCAGACCAGCGAAGATCATGGCCGGCGCCGCCTCGATCACCGTGTCGTCGAACATCCCGTGCGAGATCGTCTTGGAGACCTCGGTCGACAGGCAGGCACCGATGACGTTGAGCACGGCGGCGACCAGAACCGCTCTTCTGGGTGTGAAGGCGCCTGTCGCCACCGACGTCGCCATGGCATTGGACGAGTCGTGGAAACCGTTCGTGAAGTCGAAGACGAGGGCCGTCACGACGACAACGATCACGAGGAAGAGAATGGTGCTCATACCGTTCCCGATGGGAGATCTGGCTGACCCTCTCGGCCGCCCTGGCAGACGGCAGCGGAGGTCCGGGTCGCGTGAGCGCAACCCACCAGTATTGTTACCCGCCGACCCCCCTGCTGCCTAACCAATCGCATAGGAGCCTCACGCCGGTTCCGGACGTGCCATCAGCGCGTCATGCCCACTCCTCAGCAACACGGTCTTTCGTCCCATCTCAGGGACGAAGTCGCTGAGCCAATTGTCACGTTCCACAAGTTCCTACCGACGTGGTGGCTTAGCCCAGAAGGAGGGGCTCGTCACGATAGGGTCACCGCATGGCAGCGGACACCATGAAGAACCTGGACAGCATCGGCAGCGGCACCCTCCCCGACCAGGGAATCGACCACGAGTCAGCAACAGACATCGATCTGGGAATCGACCTGGGGACGACACGCACCGTCGTGGCACGTGCTGACCGGGGGAACTATCCCGTTATCAGCTTCACCGACGAGCACGGCGACGAGCACGACTTCATCCCCTCGCTGACAGCGCTGCACGAGGGGACGCTCGTTCACGGTTTCGCCGCCAGGAAGGCAGCTCACCAGGGCGCTCCGTTGCTGCGCAGCCTCAAACGGGTCCTGGCCTCCCCCACGCTGACAGCTGCCACACCGGTACCGCTGGGAGACCAGACATTCTCCGTTTTGGAGGTTCTCACCAGCTATCTGCGTCACCTTGAAGGCGAGCTCGCCGATCGGGGCATCGACATCGCACGCGCCCGCGTGGTGGTCGCCGTACCCGCCCACGCCTACGGGGCGCAGCGTCTTCTGACTCTTGAGGCCTTCCAGCAGGCCGGTTTCCGCGTCGCCGCCATGCTCAACGAGCCCAGTGCGGCCGGATTCGAGTACACCCACCGCAAGGCGACCACCGTCTCATCCAGGCGCACCCGGGTGCTGGTCTACGACCTGGGCGGCGGCACCTTCGACACCTCGCTGGTCGACGTCGTCGGCACGTCTCACGAGGTGCTGGCCTCTCACGGGCTGGGAGACCTGGGCGGGGACGACGTCGATCTGCTCATGGCCACGATGGCCCTCAGCCGGGCGGGCATCTCCGAGGAGGACCTCTCCCCCACCGAGCTCGACGACCTGCTGGACCAGTGCCGCGACGCCAAGGAGCACCTCACCCCTCAGAGCCGTCGGGTGCTCATCATCCTCAGAGGCCAGGACGTCGTTCTGCCCGTGACCGACCTGTACACAGCTTGCACACCGCTTATTGAGCGGTCCTTGGCCACGATGGCCCCCTTGGTCGGCAGGCTGGACGATGGCAGCCCGGACCTGACCGAGATCGCCGGCGTCTACCTGGTCGGCGGCGCCTCCGGTCTTCCCCTGGTGCCCAGGCTCTTGCGGGAACGCTTCGGTCGTCGGGTTCACCGCTCCCCCTACCCCGGGGCCTCCACCGCAATCGGCCTGGCGATCGCGGCGGACCGCACCAGCGACTACGACCTCACCGACCGGCTCTCGAGGGGTTTCGGCGTCTTCCGGGAGGCCGACGGCGGCCACCGTCTCACCTTCGACGCGATCCTGAGCCCAGAGTCCGTCCAGGCCTCGCCCGGGGGCCGGGAGGGCACGGTGCTGACCCGCGAGTACGACGCGGCACACAACATCGGCTGGTACCGCTTCGTGGAGTGCGCCGGTGTCGATGAGAGCGGTGAGCCCTGCGGCGAGATCGCCCCCTACCAGGACATCGTCTTCCCCCTCGAGGCCTCGCTGCGGGACGTCGACGACGAGGAGCTGAGGACCTACTCGGTGCAGCGGCGCGATCACGGTCCGCGGATTGAAGAGCACTACCGCGTCGATGAGGCCGGCCTGGTTCGTGTCACCATCACCGACCTCTCCGACGGATACAGCCGCCGTTATGTTCTGGGCAGGCGCACCCTGTAGGCGCCGGCCGGCCCCGCAGCGGGGATCAAGAGCGCGCGGCGTCGGAGACTCGGGTGAGATCCCGGGTCTCCTCGTCGCTGATCTCGAGGCTCAGTGCCTCCACGATCGGCCGCAGCTGACTCAAGTTGCGCGCCGAGGCCAAGGGAGCGGTGACGCCGGGCCGATCGCGCAGCCAGGCCAGTGCCACGGCTGCCGGCTCCACCCCGTGATCCGAGGCAACCCTGACGACGGCCTCGACGACGTCATAGCACTCCGGCCGCTGGTAGTCGGCAACCATTCCAGCCCTCTCACCACTGATCGGCTCGCCTCGGCGATACTTCCCCGTGAGGAAACCGGCGGCCAGGGCGAAGTAGGGCACGAGTCCCATACCGAGCTCGGCCGCCACCTGACCCCTGGCACCCGAGCCTTCAACGTCGTCACGGTGGAGAAGGTTGTAGTGGGGCTGAAGGACAACGGGCCGTGCATACCCGTGAGCGTCGGCGATGGCGAACCACTGTCGGATGCGCTCGGGCGTGTAGTTGGACAGGCCCACGTGCCGGATCCTGCCGGCGAGGCGGGCCTCTTCAAAGGCGCCGACGGTCTCCTCCAGCGGAGTGGACTCATCGTCGAAGTGGGCGTAGTAGATATCAATGACGTCGGTGCGCAGCCGCGACAGCGACTCCTCCAGCGCCCGGCGGATGTTATCGGCGCTCAGGCCGGAACGGTCTGGCTTGGTGGAGACCTTCGTGGCCAGAACCACGCGCTCACGGACAGGACGTGAGGCGAGCCAGGCGCCGATCACGGTCTCCGACTCCCCTCCTGAGTTCCCCGGAGCCCAGTAGGAGTATCCATCAGCAGTGTCGATGAGGTTCCCGCCGCCGTCCAGGTAGGCGTCCAGCACCTCGAAGGAGGTCGCCTCATCGGCCGTCCAGCCGAAGACGTTGCCTCCCAGCCCAATGGGGCTGATCCTCAGGTCGGCCAGGGTACGGGTAGGAGCTCCAGTCATCTTGCCTCCTGGTGCGAGAGCGCCGCCGGAAGCTGCACCGCAGCGACACACGCCTTGTCATGAATCGGATCGACTCGGCCAGAATACGTTGAAGGCTGGAACCGTCACCACGGTTCCAGCCTCAGCGAACAGGCGTTCTGATGATGTGCGCCTCGCAGTGCTCAGATGGCCTGCTGCCGCTTGGCGGCGCGACGCTTGGCCAGCTCGTCCTCAACCAGAGGAGTTCCGAGGGCCTGAGCGTGATCGACGGGGAGGTCCGCCAGCGCTCCCTCGACCTCGTGCCACACCCGCCCCACGGCGATGCCGAAGACGCCCTGGCCGCCGGCGACCAGGTCGACGACCTCGTCAGCCGAGGTGCACTCGTAGACCGAGGCGCCGTCACTCATGAGGGTGATGGAGGCCAGGTCCTCGACACCGCGGGAGTGCAGGGCGCTGACGGCCGTGCGGATCTGCTGGAGCGAGACCCCAGTGTCCAGGAGGCGCTTGACGACCTTGAGAACCAGGATGTCGCGGAAGGAGTAGAGCCGCTGGGAGCCCGATCCCTTAGCGCTTCGAATCGACGGCTCAACCAACCCGGTACGCGCCCAGTAGTCGAGCTGGCGATACGTGATGCCGGCGGCTCGGCAGGCCACCGGTCCGCGGTAGCCAGAATCGGCATCGAGCTGGGGCAGCGGGTCGCCGAACAGCATGCCCTGAGTACGCTGAGGCCTTGCTATCGCACTGGCTTCATTCATGCTCACGACCTGCTCCTGTCGCCGGAAGAACACGCACCCGTAACTGGTGCGGCGGCCCGCCTCGTGCGGCCACGGCTCCACGATAGGGCCACTTGAGGCGATGCTCAACGAAGGGCACGCCCCATCTCAGTGTGCCGTCAGGCATGAATCTCTAGCTGAGGTCAACAGTCTTCATCCCAGTGTCGACTATTCCCTGCGATGAAGCCAGTTCTCTGCCAGCACTGCACCAACAGCAAGTGACGTAGATTACAACATGAGTCACACGAGTCACATCAGTCCCGCGTGTCGTCGTCATCCAGTCGATCGGTCTGCGACAACATGTGCTGCCACTTCTCCAGCCTCTCCGCTCCCTGGTCATCACTGAGGTCCACGGACCTCAGACGCGTCAGCGAGCTGCTGGCGTGCACCGGGAACCGGTGGTATCCGCTCAGGAGCAGTCCCTCTCCGGGAGTGCAGGCGACCCTCGTCAACCGACTCGTGCAGGCAGGAGTCTCCACGACGAGCCTGGCAACGATGCGTGCGTCATCATCGACGTCAAGCTCAGTGCACCCGATGCGACCGCCCAGCGCCTCGACGACGTCATCAAGAAGCCTGGGCCACGAGGGTGAGCGGTGCGAGCCATGAGCCTGAAGCACCAGCCCCTCGTGCGCCGTCACCGGAATGGCCAGCATCGCCGGCCCGCCGTCCTCCACGAGGACGGCGACCAGGCCGTCATCAGGATCAGTGGATCTGACACCCACCAATTGCATCAAGGGCACGTTCCAACCCTACGGGAGGTAGTCAGCCCTGTCCCGGGAACACGCAACCGATGCACGTTGACCTTCGTCGACGCACCCGGCCTGGCCAGGTGGCCACCCATCGGTCGTGCACGCCGCCTTCAGCCCAGAGCCTCAACGGCGCGACGCAGCAGAATCGTGTGCAGGTCCGCGACGAGCTCGGCCAGCTCCCGGGCCGTCTCCTCACCGGCGCTGCGCGACCGCGACCGACGCGGAGCCACTGCCTGGTCGATCGTATCCGCCTCCCGCTCGGCTGAGGCGCGTACTGCGCGCAGGTTGCGCAGAGGCACTCCCTTGCGGGTGATCTCCATGGCCAGGCGCACGGTCCTGAGGTTCTGCTGGCTATAACGCCCACGCACATCGGGACTGATGAGTCCGACGGCGACGAGCTCCTCAATCTGAGACTCGCTGGCACCAGAGTGGGCCAGGAGTGCCTCCAGATCCATGGGACCGTCGTCGACGATCTGTCCGTCTCGGGCAACCACCCTGGCCACGGGCTGTGGAGCGGGGGCCTCGACGTCAGCATCCAGCCGCGCCAGACGGTCACGGATGACGTGCAACGGGAGGTACTCGTCGCGCTGCACCGCCAAGGCATAACGCAGACGCTCCAGGTCCGCCTGCGAGTAGCGACGGTACCCGTTACCGACACGGTGAGGACTGATGAGCCCCTCACCCTCGAGATAACGAACCTTGGAGATCGACAGGGCAGGGAACTCCACCTTGAGGAGATCCACCACCTGCCCGATCTTCATCACAGGCTCTCGAGAGATGCCGCGGGGCCAGGTCTCGCCTGCCGGGCACTCAGAGGCCTCAAGCAAGGAGGAGGGGGCGTCTCTCTTCTTGCTTCGTGCGGTTGCAGCGCTCACCGAGACGCGGCTCCGCTCTGGGGGCCGGGGTGGTAGGTCATCCGGTACTTGCCGATCTGGACCTCATCACCGGAGCGAAGAGCCACCTGCTCAACGCGCGTGCGATTGACGTATGTCCCGTTGAGCGAACCGGAGTCACGCACGCCGTACCCGCCATCGGGCAGAGACGAGAAGACCGCGTGCTTCCTGGAGACGGTGACGTCGTCGAGGAAGATGTCGGCACGGGGGTGGCGCCCCACGGTGGTCTCCTCAGCATCCAGGAGGAACCGCGCACCAGTGGTCGGTCCGTGGTGGACGAGGAGAAGCGCCGTTCCCGACGGCAGGGCAGCGATTGCAGCGGCGTCCTGCTGACTCAGTCCCACCACCGGGGAGTCCACTGAGCTGGCGACGTCGACGACCCCGAAGGTCTGTGTGGAGGAGGGATCCTGCTCGATCGGACTGCTCGACATTATTCCTGCCCCTCGGTTCGTTGCGGCGCCCGGTGCGCCGCCTCAGGGACCACCATACCGTTCGTTGCAGCGCCGTCGAGTCAACACCACGACGCGACCACTCATGATTGGCCACGAGCCTACCGGCTGCAGGTTCACAGCAATGCCCTCGAGAAGACCGGGAGCACCACTTGAGGGTCTCAATAAGGTCACGGCTCCGCATTGATGTTGGTCAGGCTAGGACAAAGGTCTCACAGGCACGGAGATGGTCTGAGCCCTCAGAGATCCTCTGAACCAGTGCGTCGAGCGGTCAGAGCACGCCGCAGGTCGTCAAGACTCTTGAGGACGAGCCGGCGCAGAGCCGACGGCGCCTCGGGGTGCGTCGCGAGCCAGTCCTCGACCGCCTGGACGTCCGCCTCGTCCCCGCAGGCGGGGAAGAGCCCGACGACTAACCGGGTGGCGATCTCCTGGCCGCGCGCACCCCACAGCCCTTGGAGCTCCTGGAGGTAGCGGCGGGTGAATGCCCCGGTCAGCTCCCGGTGGGCGTCGACGGCGAAACCCGCCACGAGGGCGTCGATGTGGTCGTTGCTCAAAGCGGTGTCGCCCAGGAGCCTGTCGAAGACCTCGGCCTTAAGGTCCTGGCGGGGCATCGAGCTGGAGGCCTGCAGGTGATGGGTGATGCCGCTGGCCGTCGGGTCCGCCTTCCGCTGCGCCTCGAGCTCGTCGGCACTGACGGCATCCAGTTGCGCCAAGGCGGTCAGGGCCCGCCATCGCATGTCGGCGTCCAGCTCCAGTCCGGGAAGAGCCCCGTCCAGTATCTCCCGTGCACGAGCAGCCGCCTGAGCGCTGCCCGCCTCACCGAGCAGCCGCGCCTGCCCTGCAGCCTCCAGCCAGGCACGGGCCCGGACGATCTGGGCGTCGGAGCCCGGCGCGGCAGCGCGGAGCCTGCCCCACCCGCCGTGCAGGAAAGCCGGGTCCGTCATCTTCGAGGGCTCGGTCGAGTCATCGGCCACGAGGCGCTCCAGAAGCGCGCGCCGCGTGTGCGGGCCGACATACCTGCTCGTGACTCGTAGCGCCTGGTTCAGCAGGACGGTCAGGGTGCTCGGCTCGGTGTCGTCGTCGGCGTGCGCCAGGACGGCCTGAACGAACAGCGCCGCATCGATGCGAGCGTCACGCACCAGGTTGTGCAGCATCGACCAGGTCAAGGACCGCGCCATGGGATCGCGCAGGGCTCCGAGCGAAGCGGCCAGACAGGACAGCGAGGTGTCGTCGGGCCGCACGACGGCGTAGGTGAGGTCCTCGTCGTTGACGATGACGAGATCGGGAGCGGGCAGTCCCACGGCCTCGACGATGTCGAGCTGCTCGGCCTCCAGGACCACCGGCAGCCGGTGGGTGCGTACCAGCGCCCCATCCCCGTCGAAGGAGTACAAACCGACCACGAGCGTGTGCGGACGCAGGACGCTCTGCCCGGTCACCGGGTCGATCCCCTCCTGCTGCAGGGTCAGGGAGGCGATCCGTCCCTCATGAACGGCCAGCTCGTCGGTGATGACCGAGGGGCCTGCGGTGTGGAGCCAGGCGCGGGCCCAGTCGTGCATGTCACGGCCCGAGACCTGGGAGAGCACGCCCAGGAAGTCGTCCAGGCATGCGTTGCCGTAGGCCCTGCGCTCGAAGAGGAGCCCCGCGGCCTTGAAGAAGGCCTCCTGGCCGACATGGGCGACGAGCTGCTTAAGGACGGCGGCGCCCTTGGCGTAGGTGATGCCGTCGAAGGCCTGCCGGGCGGCCTCGACGTCGTCGACCTGCGCGACGATGGGGTGGGTGGTGGCCGGCCGGGAGTCCTCCAGGTAGGCCCAGGCCTTACGAGTGGAGGCGAAGCTCACCCAGGCCTCGGTGTAGCCGGCCGCTTCGGCCTCGGCCCAGGTGCCCTGATGATCGGCGAAGGACTCCTTGAGCCAGGTGTCCTCCCACCACATGGGGGTCACGAGGTCACCGAACCACATATGACACATCTCGTGGAGGATCGTGTTGGCGCGTCCGGCCCTCTGGGAGCGGGTGACCGGTCCCCTGAAGAGGTAGAGCTCCTCGTTGAAGGTGACGCAGCCCGGGTTCTCCATAGCTCCGAGGTTGTACTCGGGGACGAGAACGCTGTCGTAGGAGTCCCAGGGGAAGCCGTAGGCGTAGGCCCGGTCGTAGAGGTCCAGGCCGGCGCGGGTCAGGTCGAGGAGCTCGGCGGCATCGAGGTGCTCAGCCAGGCTGGCGCGGCAGGACCAGGACAGCGGGACCGTCAGGCCCGGCCGACTCGGGGACGTCCATTGCCCGGTCACTCGGTGCCAGGGGCCGGCCGCCAGTGCGGTGAGGTAACTGGGCAGGGGCCTGGAGGCGGCGAAGGACGTCGTCTCACAGCCGGAGTCGGTGCCGACCGAGACACTCGAGCTGCCCGCCGTCGGTCGCGCGTTGGACATGACCGTCCAGCCGCGGGGGTGCCTGACCTCCAGCGAGAAGCGGGTCTTGATGTCCGGCTGTTCCATGACCGGCCAGGCCCGGCGCGCGTCGGAGGGCTCGAAGTGGGTGTAGAGGTAGGTGGCGCCATCGACCGGGTCGTGGAAGCGGTGCAGCCCCTGACCCGAGTTGGAGTAGAGGCCGCGCGCCGCGATTTCCACCGTGTGCTCGCCCGGGTCGAGGACGGGCAGCTCGATACGGGCCCCGTCCCAGGTCACCGGGGCGGGTTGCCCGTCGATGCTGAGGGAGTCGACCGTCTGCCCCACGAAGTCCACCCAGAGTCCTTCGGCGCGTTGCCTGATGTCCAGCCCCATCAGGCAACGCACGCTGAAGGCGGCCTCGTGGCGGTCGATGGCCCCGGTGACATCGACAGCCACGTGGGCAGAGGGCACCTGGCACACGGAGGATCGCCAGGCGGCCTCCTCGTGACGCAGGTTCGTGGGGCTGTCGGAGCGGGCGGGCGCGGTGGTCGTCATGCGGCAAAATCTAGCGGCATGCGGTCGCGGCCGAGACCTCAGCGAGCCTGGTACGAGGTGGGTACCAGGCCTCGCCAAACCTCAGTCCCACTTTTCCTCGGTGCGCTCGGGCGTGGCCCACAGGGTGTGGTAGACGCCCTCGACGTCATCGGTGCGGTGGTAGGTGTGCGAGCCGAAGAAGTCTCGCTGCCCCTGGATGAGGGCGGCCGGTAGGCGCCGGGAGCGCAGCTGGTCGACGTAGGCCAGGGAGGAGGCGAAGGCCGGGGCGGGGACGCCGGTGGTGGCGGAGGTGGCCACGACCTGGCGCCAGGCGGGCAGAACCTTCGCCAGGGAGGAGGCGAAGACCGGCGCCGTGAGCAGACTGGCCAGAGAGGGGTTCTCGGCGTAAGCACGGGTGATGTCGTCCAGGAAGCGGGCTCGGATGATGCAGCCGCCTCGCCAGATACGGGCCATGGCGCCCAGGTCGATTTTCCAGTCGAACTGCTTGGAGGCGGTGGCGATCTCATCGAAGCCCTGGGCGTAGGCCGCGATCTTGGAGCCGTAGAGGGCCTGCTTGACGGCATCGACGAAGGCGCGTCGCTCCTCGGGGTCGGTCAGGGCCGTCTGTGTGGTTCCTGCAGCAATATCAGCGGCCTGGACCGCGGCCCGCGCCGCGCTGGAGGAGGAGACCGCTCGCGCGAAGGTGGCCTCGGCGATGGCGGGCACGGCCACTCCCAGCTCGAGGGCCGTTTGGGTGGTCCACACGCCGGTGCCCTTCTGGCCGGCCGCGTCGACGACGACATCGACGAAGGCCTCACCGGTGGCCGCATCGGTGTGGGACAGGACCTCGGTGGTGATGTCGATGAGGTAGGAGTCGAGCTCGGAGTCCTTCCAGGAGCGGAAGACCTCGGCGATCTCGGGAACCGTGAACCCGCCGACGTGGCGCAGCAGGTCGTACGCCTCGGCGATGAGCTGCATGTCGGCGTACTCGATGCCGTTGTGGACCATCTTGACGAAGTGGCCGGCGCCGTCGGGACCGACGTGGGTGCAGCACGGCGTGCCGTCCACGTGGGCGGAGATGGATTCCAGCATCGGCCCTAGGCGGTCGTAGGACTCGGCGGTGCCGCCGGGCATGATCGAGGGGCCGTTGAGTGCCCCTTCCTCGCCTCCGGAGACCCCCATGCCCACAAAGTGCAGCCCGCGCTCACGCAGGGAGACCTCGCGGCGCCGGGTGTCGGTGTAGAGCGTGTTGCCGGCATCGACGATGATGTCACCGGGCTCCATGAGGGCAGCGAGCTCCTCGATGACCGCCTCGGTGGCCGCTCCGGCCTGAACCATGATGATGGCCACGCGCGGCGTGCGCAGCGAGGCCACAAAGTCCTTCAGGTCGGCTGCGGGCACGAAGTCACCTTCGGAGCCGTAGCGTTCGATGAGCCTCTCGGTGCGGGCCAGCGTGCGGTTGAAGACGGCGACCGCGTGGCCATGACGAGCCAGGTTGCGGGCCAGGTTCGCCCCCATCACCCCCAGCCCGAAGACACCGAGGTCGGCTGTGGCCGGTGCGGGGGTGAAGCTGGTCATGAAAGTCCTTTCCTGTGCCGCAGCCCCTGATGACAGCGCTGCGATTCCAAGCCTTGGTGGCGGACGACACTGGCTGCGCTCTACGAGACCGCAACAGCGTGTCGGTCTTCCGGTTCACCATGCCGATGAGTGCCCACCGGCACCTGTCATCCTCGACGACCCTACCGCGTCGGGGCCTCGCGCACGAGGAGCGTCCGTGGTTCAGACGTCCCCCGAAAGACGTGCGACGGCTCACGGTAGGCCTGTCCCTGCCGGGTGCGCTGCTCCCCGGGGCGCTACAGTGACGTGTGCGGCCAGCACGGCTCCTCGAGCCGGTGCGGCAGCCCCGACCGGACACGTCACCGTCTTAGTCAGATCGCCGCAGTGCGCCGACGGCCCGCTGGTGACGCTTAGTCCGCTGTTCGTCGATCCTCAGAAAGGCTGACGTGTCCAGCTCCGATTCTGCGACTCCGTTCCCGTCGTCGAGACCCACGCGGGCGGCCAACCCGCTTCTCGACGCCCGCGATCTTCGCCTTCCGCGTATCGCGGACCCCTGCGTCCTAGTGATGTTCGGCATCACTGGTGATCTGGCTCGTCACAAGCTCCTGCCCGCGATCTACGACCTGGCCAACCGGGGCCTGCTCTCACCCAGCTTCTCCCTGGTGGGGGTCGGCCGGCGCTCCTGGTCCGACGACGACCTGCGCGCCTACGTGGAGAAGTCGGCTCGGGAGGGCGCCCGCACCCCGTGGCGTCCCGCCATCTGGGAGCAGCTGGCAGCGGGGATGCGCTTCGTGGAGTTCGCCTCCTTCGAGGACGACGCCGCCTACGACCGGCTCACGGCCGTGGTGGATGACCTGGACGCCACCCGGGGCACGCGCGGCAACCGCGCCTTCTACCTGTCGATCCCCCCGGGATGGTTCCCGGCCGTGACTGAGCGGATAGCCCGCTCCGGGCTCGTGGAGGAGTCGCCCGAGGCCTGGCGCCGCGTGGTCATTGAGAAGCCCTTCGGGCACGACCGCGCCAGCGCCCGAGAGCTCGATGACCTTGTGGGACGCATCGTGCGTCCCGACGACGTCTTCAGAGTCGACCACTACCTGGGCAAGGAGACGGTGCAGAACATCCTGGCGCTGCGGTTCGCCAACACGATGTTCGAGCCGCTGTGGAACCAGCGCTACGTCGACCACGTCCAGATCACGATGGCCGAGGACATCGGTATCGGAACCCGGGCCGGCTACTACGACACCATCGGCTCGGCGCGCGACGTCATTCAGAACCACCTGCTCCAGCTCCTGGCGCTGACCGCGATGGAGGAGCCCACCAGCATGGAGGCGGCCGCGGTGCGCCTGGAGAAGGAGAAGGTGCTCAACTGCGTGCGCCTGGAGCGCGATGGGGTGCTGGACCTGGACCTCACCACTGCCCGGGGCCGTTACGACGCCGGCTTCCAGGGAGGGCTGCCGGTGCGGGGCTACCTGGAGGAGGACGGCGTCGCCGCCGACTCCCGCACCGAGACCTTCGCTGCCCTGCGCCTGGAGATCGCCAACCGTCGCTGGGCCGGTGTGCCGTTCTACCTGCGTGCCGGTAAGCGCCTGACCCGCCGGGTCACTGAGGTCGCCGTCGTCTTCAAGCAGCCGCCGTTCCTGCCCTTTGAGTCGGCGGCCACCACGGCCGTGGGCGCCAACACCATCGTGCTGCGCATCCAGCCCGATGAGGGCATCACGCTACGGCTGGCCTCCAAGGTGCCCGGAACCCAGATGGAGCTGCGTGACGTCTCGATGGACTTCGGCTACGGAGCCACCTTCAACGAGGAGTCCCCGGAGGCCTACGAGCGCCTCATTCTCGACGCGCTTTTGGGTGATGCCCCATTGTTCCCCCACCAGCGTGAGGTCGACCTGTCCTGGCGCATCCTGGATCCTGTCATCGAGCACTGGGGCGCCGGTGGGAGTCCCGAGGGCTATCGCCCCGGCTCCTGGGGGCCGGCCAGTGCTCACGAACTCCTTGCCCGCGACGGCCGCACCTGGAGGCGCTCATGATTACCACACTGACCGCGACGACCACGTCCCGGATCGTCTCCCGGCTGGTGGAGCACGAGGGGACCTCCGGCTCCTCCCGGGTGCTGACACTCGTGATCTCCACCGACGAGAAGGGATTGGAGGATGCGCTGTGCGCCGCGCACGGTGCCAGCCGGGATCACCCCAGCCGCATCATCGCCGTCGTCAAACCGCCCGAGGAGGACACTTCCGGTCGCGCGACTCCGCGCAGCCGTGACGGACATGTCCCGGCCCAGGCCGGTGGGCACCTGGACGCTGAGATCCGTGTTGGTCACGACGCCGGTGCGGGTGAGACGCTGGTCCTGCGGCCCTGGGACGAGGCGGCTCTGCACACCGACACGCTGGTGGTGCCCTTTCTTCTGCCCGACGCCCCGGTAGTCGTGTGGTGGCCGACGACCGTCCCCAAGATCCCCTCACAGGATCCCTTGGGACGCCTGGGCTCCACACGCATCACCAACACTCCCGCGCAGGACTTCCCGGCCAGAGCGCTGCGGACGCTGGCACCGGTAAGCGCACGTGGCGACATCGACCTGGCCTGGACTCGCATCACCCTGTGGCGCGCCATGGTGGCCTCCACCCTGGACCCGCTGCTGCGTGCGGGCAGCCTGCGAGAGGTCGTGGTCGCCGGCGAGCCGAGGAACTCCTCGCTCTCCCTCATGATCGCGTGGTTGCGGCTTCGGCTGGACGTACCGGTCACGCGAGTCGATGAGGAGGGCTTCAAGGGCATCTCCTCCATCACCGCCAGAACCGACGACGGCGAGGTCATCATCGCCCGCCACGACCTGGAGCGGGTCACCATCACGCGCCCCGGCTCCCCGGAGCCCCAGGTGGTCACGATGGCCCGGCGCGAGCCGATCAGCACCCTCAATGAGGAGCTGCGCCGGCTCACCCCCGACCTCATCTACCAGGAGGTCCTGGCCACACTGCTCGAGGAGCCCGTCAATGACTGACAACCGCACGGCTGACGCCCAGGCGATCACTGAGATCCAGGCGGCGGCCTCCTCGGCTGCCAAGCCAGAGGTCATGGTGCTTCCCACCTTGAGCGACGCCGCACGCAGGGCCTGCCAGGACACCGTGCGGGTCCTGGCCGCGGCGGTGACGGATCGGGGCGTCGGCCACCTGGCGCTGACAGGCGGTTCCGGGGGGATGGCGCTGTCTGAGACCCTTGCGCCGCTCATCGCCGCCCAGCACGAGACGGTGCGCCGTGCCATCCACCTGTGGTTCGGCGACGAGCGCTTCGTGCCCGCCGGGGACCCGGAGCGTAACGATCTGCTGGCCACTCCTCTCATCGCCGCAGGCATCAGGGAGTCTCAGACACACCGGCTGGTCGCTCCGAACGAGGTCGGTGGCCTGGATGAGGCGACCGCCCGCATGGTCCACGAGCTCGAGTCGGCGGGTGTGGCCCACAGCGGCTTCGACGTCGTCCACGTGGGGCTGGGACCTGACGCACACGTCTGCTCCCTCTTCCCCGGGCACCCGGCTGCACTCGCGGTGGGAGTGCCCGCCGTAGCCGTGCGCAACTCACCCAAGCCGCCTCCCGAGCGCTACTCGCTGACCTTCGAGGCCTTGCAGCATGCCGGCCGAGTCATGGTGGTGGCCGGTGGTGAGGGCAAGGCCGAGGCGGTCCGCCTGGGGCTGGGTACTCCCGATGTGCTCAAGGCACCGGCCTCATGCTGCCGGGGAGAGCAGACCACCTGGTACCTGGATGAACCGGCCAACGCTCTGATGACTGATTGAGTCTGGTCCGCTCGACCTACCGGCGTACTGCGGTCCGACGAGTTCGAGGATTCGTGTCGTCGGGTGAGGCTACCGTTGTCCCATGAACGCTTCCGGTCGGCTCCTGGCGCGCCTGACGGTGCTCGGCGTGCTCGGTGCGTTCGGGATGACAGCAGGTCTTCCCGTTCACGCTGATGACGCCTCGCCGGAGTCCTCCCAGAAGTCCGCAGCCACGGAGCTCGCTGCTCTCCATGAGGCGCCCTGGGACCGCAGAGGAGACTTCATCCTGTCTGCGAGCGCCTCTCTTGAGGCGCTCGCAGAGCTGCCCGACGACGCTCCGGCCGCACGGTCCTGGGCCGAGGGAGGTTCCCGCACCGGCTGGTTCGGTGAAGCGTGGACCGACGTTGACGGTGACGGTTGCGACACTCGCAATGAGATCCTGGCTCGGGACCTGACGGACGCCGACTTCTCGCGTGCCGACGGCGTCCAGTCTCGTGAGGAGGGACGTGGCCGAGGTGCGGGCGTATGCCCGGACGCCACTGTCTGGGCAGGTGTCCTTCAAGATCCCTACACCGGCAGAAGAATCACCTTCACACGTGGTCAGGAGACCTCGGCGACTGTCCAGATCGACCATGTGGTGCCGCTGAACTACCTCTACGCCCACGGAGCCTGGCAGTGGGATGAGCGTACCCGACTGCTGGTGGCCAACGACCCGCTGAATCTCGTCGCCGTTGAAGGCGAGGCCAACCAGACCAAGGGTGCCTGCGGCCCGGCGAGCTGTCCCGTTGGTTCAACCGAGACCAGCAGCTGGCGGCCCACAGGCCCAGGGGGCTGGTGGCCGGCCAACACTTCCTACCGCTGCACCTATGCACGTCGCTTCGTATCAGTGGCCGCCGCCTACCGGCTTGGCCTGCCCCAGGCCGACAAGGCCGCACTGAGCACCACCTTGAGCAGCTGTCTCACAGGTGGCGACGGGACTGCATCCCTCCCCGAACGAGCCGCTCGTACCGCAAAGGAGGTCGGCTCCGTTGTGTGGCGCAGCCCCGGGTATGCCGCGCTGGCAGCGGTTGGCGCCCTGGTTCTGGGCTGCGGGCTCATCCTTCGGGGCAGACGCCGAGGGCGCGCATCCTCGCGGCGACGTCGCCGTTCTGCGTCCCGCCGCTGAGCCACTTGCTTAGGATGCCGTCATGGCAGCTCACCCTCGTTCCGCCCCCAGCGGCAACAGCACCCCAGGTGCTCCGACGTCGGCTCGTATCGACGTCTGGCTGTGGAGCGTGCGGCAGATCAAGTCCCGCTCGGCAGCGACGAGCGCCTGCAAGGCGGGGCACGTGCGCATCAACGGGGAGACCGCCAAGCCCGCCCAGCACGTCTCAGTGGGGGACGAGGTCCGCTACCGTATCGACGGGTTCGACCGCCTGCTGACCGTCACTCGGATCCTCACTAAGCGGGTGGGGGCACCCATCGCCCAGACCGCGTACATCGACTCCTCTCTCCCTCGCCCGTCTCCTCTGGACGCGCCGGCCGCCGTCATCCGAGATCGCGGGGCGGGCCGGCCTACGAAGAAGGAACGACGTCAGCTCGACGCCCTCATGGGAGGCGGGCGCCATCAGGATGACCGCTTCTGACACCCGAGGGTGAGCGGCCTCACCGCCAGTGGATTTCTGAAGGAGCCGTTCCATGGGTTAGGGTTCTGCTCGTTGCAAGCGACATTCTGCCGCGAGTCAACGGGCTGTGGCGCAGTTTGGTAGCGCACTTGACTGGGGGTCAAGGGGTCGTGGGTTCAAATCCCGCCAGCCCGACCAGGACAAAGGTCCGCACTCTCTCAAGGGAGTGCGGGCTTTTTTGTTGACAGCACTTCGGCGGCAGACGTTCATATTCCTCCGATGCCACCCTTATCAACACAAGTCACATTTGTACCCCACATAACAACCATTAGGTCTATTTAAATCGATGGGCTCTACAACAATCTACCGACCTTTAATCACGATCCAGTCAACGTTGCAATGACGGCGATCGCTCGACCTTCCCGCCACCTGCACCCAGTTTTCATTGGCATCTCAAGACGAAAGAACTACCCCTTGCAGTCGGTCACACGATTAAGCCCCGCGACGAATTCGGTCAGAAAAGTCACAACCGAATAACATGCATGGCTGACGCGACTGTGGTTGAGTGAACACCGACATCAAGGGTGTCTCACAGCATCCTGCGCATCGGCTCATCGTCGGTTGCGTAAATCAGACTGTGTTCTCACATTCCCGATCAGAGAGAACGACACATGAACATCAAGCGCGTCATCGCTGCAGCTGCGCTCACCGTCGTGCCGCTGACCGCCTCCTCGGCCGCACTGGCCGCTCCGGTCGCCCCTGAGGGTGCACCGGCAGCAGCCGCCGCGGTTCCCGCCCAGGTGACCTCGGAGGGGGCCCAGTACGCCAACACCGTCCTGAACAAGGTCAACGAGCTGCGCAGCAGCATGGGCCTTCAGCCCGTGACCCGGTACCAGGAGCTCGACGCCGTCGCACAGGACTGGTCCGAGCAGCAGGCCGCCGCCAACAACATGAGCCACCGCCCCGACTTCACGTCGGTCTACCCGCAGGGCTGGACCACAGGCTCTGAGAACGTGGCCTGGCGTACCTCGGGTGGCGACACCGGCGCACTGATCTTCGAGCAGTGGCGCAACTCCCCCGGCCACTACAAGAACATGACGGACCCGAACGTCAACTCCATCGGCATCGGATTCGCGCCGACCTCGGACGGCAAGTGGTACGCCACCCAGAACTTCGCCGCCTACAACGTCAGCAACTCGACGCTGACTCCGACGACCACGACGACCACCAACACCACGACGACGAAGAGCAACACCCCGCCGTCGACGACTGACACCCCACCGACGGGCACCACGGTCCCCAGCCCGACGCCGACCCCGGAGACCACTCCGTCGACGCCGACCACCTCGACGACTCCTCCGGCTCCGGTCGCTCCCCCGACCGCGCAGACCACCACCCCTTCGGCCACACCGACGCCGTCCGCTCCGGCCACCACGGTGACCACTGAGACCGTCACGACCACCGGCACCCCGGCCAAGCCGTCCGCGACTCCTGTCGTTGCGGCTCCTCGCACGACCCCGACGAAGCCCGCGCTGGCCACCACCGGTCCGAGCATCGCCGTTGCCGTCGTCGCCGCCGGCCTGCTCGGCTCCGGCGCCTTCCTCGTCATGCGTCGCCGCCAGGCCAGCTGACTGAGCTGAAGGCTCTCAGACCGCGAGCCGTAAACTCTGACGGGCGCCTGCTTGTCCACTGATCGGTGTGGACCAGCAGGCGCCCTTCTTCGTGCTCCTCGCGCCGTGCTGACGTAGAGGCGTCATCCTTGAGAGGATGACGCCGTGAAGCATCTTCCCCTCGAGCCCGAGCTCCTCGCAGCGTTGCCTGCGCAGATCGATCTCCGTCTTGTCGTCACCGACATGGATGGGACTCTCCTTGATGGTCAGGGGCGCGTTCCCGCCGGGCTGCTTGAGGCAGTTGAAGACATGCGAGCCGCCGGCATCGTCTTCACCCCCGCCTCGGGCAGGCAGCTGGCGAACCTGCGTGCGGTCCTGGGCTCCGCCGTCGAGGACTCACCACTGATCGCTGAGAACGGTTCCTTCGTCGTCCACGGCGGTGAGGAGGTCCACTCTGACACCATCAGCGCCCAGGATGCCGAGGCCGCCATCACCACGACCCGCAACCTGGTCGACTCCGGGTACGACGTCGGCGCGGTTGTGGCCTGCAAGCACTGCGCCTACATCGAGCGCTCCGATGCGGCCTTCCTGAAACAGGCCGGTTTGTACTACGAGGCGTTGGAGATCGTCGAGGATCTGACCGCCATCGCCCTGGATGAGGCGCTCAAGGTCGCGGTCTTCGACTTCGACGACGTCGAGAATGGGAGCTCTCAGGCACTGACCGCGGCGGTTCCCCACGTGCAGACCGTCGTCTCCGGGTTGCACTGGACGGACATGATGTCGGCGCAGGTCTCGAAGGGACGGGCCCTGGCGGCGCTTCAGGCCAGGCTCGGGGTCCTCCCGGAGCAGACTGCCGTCTTCGGCGACTACCTCAATGACCTGGATCTCTATGACCACGCGGATCTGGGCTTCGCCATGCGCAATGCCCACCCCGGCATCCATGCCGCGGCGACCTACACGGCGCCCGCCAATACCGAGGATGGTGTCCTGCGTACAGTCGAGGAGCTGCTCAGGCGCTGTCGGAGACAAGGCTGAGATACGCGGGACGGCCCCGAACCGGTCAGTCCGAGGCCGTCCAGAGAAGTCATCCGCCGATTTACTGGCCCAGCCACGCCTTCATGCCGCCGCTGACGTTGACCAGCTCACCGGTGTAGCCGGCAGCAGTCAGGGCCTTGACCGCCTTGGCGGAGCGCACTCCGCCGGCGCAGATGACCGCGGTGGGGCGGGCCGCATCGAGCTCGCCCATCCGGTCGGTCACCTCGCCCAGCGGGATGTTGACTGAGCCCGGGATCGCCGCGCGTTCGACCTCGTCGGGCTCACGCACGTCAAGGACCACCAGGTCCTCCCCCGCCTCGAGCCGCCGCCGCAGCTCATCGACATTGATTTCCTTCATCATGTCCTCCTCAACGGGATATCAGTCGCTGACACGACAGAGTATTCGGATGGTCTGGCCAGGCTAGCGGCGCAGGCTGCGGTAGCGGGTGATGAGGCCCCGGGTGGAGGCGTCCTGCCCTGCGAGGGCCTCCTCGTCGCCCTGGACGGCGGGGGCGATCTCGAGGGCCAGCTTCTTGCCCAGCTCCACCCCCCACTGGTCGAAGGAGTCGATACCCCACACGATGCCCTGGGTGAAGGTGATGTGCTCGTAGAGGGCGATGAGCTCTCCAACGACCGCGGGCGTCAGCGCCGGGGCGAGGATCGAGGTGGTCGGCTTGTTGCCGGCGAAGACGCGGGCCGGGACGATCTCCTCGGCGGTGCCCTCGGCACGCACCTCGTCGGCGGTCTTGCCGAAGGCGAGCGCCGCAGTCTGGGCCAGGTAGTTGGACAGGAACAGCTCGTGGACGTCCACTCCCCCGTCCTTGGTGGGGTGAGCGGGGTTGGCCACGGCGATGAAGTCCGCGGGGATGAGCTGGGTGCCCTGGTGGATGAGCTGGTAGAAGGCGTGCTGGCCGTTGGTGCCCGGCTCACCCCAAAAGACCTCGCCGGTCTCGGTGGTCACGGGGCTGCCGTCCCAGCGCACGGACTTGCCGTTGGACTCCATGGTGAGCTGCTGGAGGTAGGCGGGGAAGCGGTGCAGGTACTGGGCGTAGGGCAGGATGGCGTGGGAGCCGGCCTTGAAGAAGTTGACGTACCAGACGTTGAGCAGGCCCATGAGCATGGGGACGTTCTCGGCCGGGGCCTTGGTGGCGAAGTGCTCGTCAACGGTGTGGAAGCCGGAGAGGAAGTCGGCGAAGTTCTCCGGGCCGATGGCCACGGCCAGGACCGTACCGACGGCGGAGTCCACCGAGTAGCGTCCACCCACCCAGTTCCAGAAGCCGAAGGCGTTGGCCGGGTCGATGCCGAACTCGGCGACCTTGTCCAGGGCGGTGGAGACGGCCACGAAGTGCTTGGCGATGGCGCCGTCGGTCTCAATGCCCTTGGCCTGGAGGGCGGCCAGGAACCAGTCGCGGGCCATGCGGGCGTTGGTGAGGGTCTCCAGGGTGGTGAAGGTCTTGGAGGCGATGATGAACAGGGTCGTCTCCGGGTCGAGGTCCGCGACCTTCTCGGCACAGTCGGTGGGGTCGATGTTGGAGATGAAGCGGCACTCAAGGCCCTTCTGCACGTAGGGCTTGAGGGCCTCATAGACCATGACGGGGCCGAGGTCGGAGCCGCCGATGCCAATATTGACTACCGTCTTGATGGGCTTGCCGGTAATGCCGGTCCACTCCCCCGAGCGCACACGTCGGGCGAAGGCGTAGATCTTCTCCAGGACCTCGTGAACGTCGGCGACGACGTCCTGGCCGTCCACGGTCAGGGAGTCGGCGGCCGGACGGCGCAGGGCGGTGTGGAGAACGGCCCGGTCCTCGGTGATGTTGATGTGTTCACCGGCGTACATGGCGTCGCGGCGGCCCGGGACGTCCACCTGCTCGGCGAGCTCGACCAGGGCGGCGCGGACGTCGTCGGTCAGCAGGTTCTTGGACAGGTCGATGTAGAGGTCTCCCAGCTCGTAGGAGAAGCGCTCGGCGCGCTGCGGGTCGTCGGCGAACCAGGCGCGCAGGTCCGGGGTCATGGAGTCGTGGAGCTCGGTGAGGCGCTTCCAGGCGGGCGTGGTGGTGGGGTCAACCGGATTCAGCATGGCTACAGTCTATGGGTGTTGCGGCCACGCGCCACTGTCCGGCGCCAACCGTTCTCAGGATCGCGGGGTCCTGTTGGTTTCTGACGGTTGCGCGACTCTCCTCCGAGGCGCGAGCCCGCTACCGGTTACTGAGAGCCTGACGATCGCTGATGGTCTGCTGTCGGTACAGGCTCGGTGAGAGGCCCAGGGCTTGTCGGAAGTCGGCAGTCAGGTGGGCGTGGTCCGCGTAGTCGAGCTCGGCGGCCACCTGCGCAACGGTGACAGACGGATCCTCCCGGAGCCGCTGTGCCGCTTCCTGGAGCCGGTAGCGTCTGATCACTGCGAGTGGGGGCAGGCCGATGTACTTCTTACAGAGGCGTTGCAGACCTCGGATGGATCGAGGCGTCTCGCCAGCTGATCGAGATTTATGATACTTCTTGCATTTACGCCAAGTAGGCAATCATTCAACAACAGCTGTGCGGGCAGTTTAAAACCAAGCCAGATCCCTCAACCTACCACCACTGCCCGCACTACCTATGCCCTTACTCTCACCAACAACCAAATACAGAAATACAACGTTAGCGGAAATAATCACCATAAGGGAAGCAATCATATTCTGCCACCGAAGATGCTTTTCTAAATCGCGAAGATACTTTTCACCCCTTCGCCTATCCCGCAGTTCACTCTGGGGACTATCTAAAATCCCAGCTATCCGAAGCTTCTCCCTACCCAGATGGCCAACATTATTCTTAATAAAGTACGTGAATACTTTTGCCATAGGAGCCATAATCCCCAACACCACCGCGAACGAAACTGACGAGACGGACAATCGGTCAGAAATCCATATCAGCAGCCCCAAACATAAGATATTTAGCAAGGACAAACTTAGCAGATGATCTTGCAGAACACATTGGAACACCTTGGCGGTAAATGTCCAATCATCATCAGACTTTGGGATATTGAACAATTTTAAAGTCGCCACACAAAATATGCATAATACTCCTACATACGAAAGAGACAAGAATGCCCACCATGCAACATGTAGTCTAGCGGAAGAGTATTGAAACAATGCAACCCCATAGATCAAGGACGCTACTGCACATGAAACTGAACCAAAGTAGACTAGACCGGGCACTACTTTCACTCCACGCAGAACGAAAACGTTATTACGGTACGACAAGCGAGAAAACAAGAAAGACCCTACGGTCATGGTAACTACATTGACAGCACAATGCACTGCTCGATAGATTGATGTCGGATGCTGCTCCACGTGATTCTTTAAATCAAACCATACTGCCGTGATCAATACGAAAGCAGCGAACGCTATGTATGCACCAAGCAAACCAACTCTCATAGACCACTCTATATAGCGTGAATTATCAGCCCCTACCGCATTTTTTTCATACTCAATTACCACATTGAAGTTCTTCTCAACCCAATGGGATGAAAATATTATGACAACTGCTGGGAATAGAACAACCAATGCACTGTAACTATACTGGCCGCCCTGGACCGCGAGAACTTGCATACCAACAAGGCAAGCTAAAATCAGCGACGCCGTTATTACACGCAAGGCCACCCGCAAGTGGCCGTCATATAGACACGACGGAACGCTTGAAGCCGCAAGGACTATAGTGCCGATCGATACCCCAATAAAGGATTCTGTAACAGAAACTTTTTTAGGGTCGGCCATGGCAACTAACATGAAAACTGCCGCTATTACCGCAGTAGGCAAAGAGCGCAGCAGGCGCTCTACTAATGAAACAGACGACGGCGCCGTGATGAAGAATAGCCCGAATACGAACGCCAGCACGCACCCTATTCCTGCAATTAATGTCACCGGCCCCAATCCGCGGTAAACGAAGAGAAAGGGAATAGACACCGCTGTGGTTGCTAGAGTTAACGCGTATGCAACAACTCCCCGATAATTCAGGTTGCACACATGTGCAACGAAGGCAACCAGCGCACAAACGAACAAAGGCTTACCCCACAAACCAACGTAGTTAGGAACACTCAATGGAAGCGCTCCGTTAACTTGACGCAAGTTATCGGTTGCCAAAAGGGATGAAAATAGAACCAGCAGATAACCGACAGTCATGTACCTCAAAGCGGAGTTGCGTTCCCAGTCTCCTCGATTGTGGCCAACGTGTACCGCCACCCCAATTATGCTAGTCAGCACTCCACACATGACGACCAAGAAAACCGCATGGTACCATCCAGGAAGATTAAAACCTCCCCCACGATTAAAGGTCCAGTTTTTGACAGTGTCTGCGTTCAGGTTCCACTGAACTTGCGTCAGCAATCCGACTATCAAGCCAAGCAATCCAGCAATGCAAGCCACTGTTCGGGATACATTTCTCCAAGAACTTCTTATCTCAACATATCCAATCGCACATACCGTCGGAAGAATCAGAGAGTCACCCCAGTTCGCCGACAGGTAATAAGGAAGTGTTTCCAATCCATTATATGTATGTTTGTAACTGAGTTCCCAGAACACCCTCATAGTGCCCCAGCCGAATAAGAAAACAAGCCACCAGACAACCGCTGGCGCCACATATAATTTGACTACGTGCCTGCATTGACTGAATGAATTAGAAGCCTCGTTTAGATTCGACACAATAGCCACCCTTTCTTATGGGTCATCAAGTCATTATTTGAGGCCCCATCCTAGTTCAATTCTCGTCACCAAACCATATGCGACAGACCGACCAGTCAGCCCCTAAAGTTAACAATCGGCTCGAATATATAGTCGTCTCAGCGCCGCTGGCGCTTCTCACGTACGCGCACCCCGATCTGGATGGGGGTGCCGGTGAAGCCGAACTCCTCACGCAGGCGCCGCTCGATGAAGCGCCGGTAGCCGGCGTCGAGGAAACCGGTGGTGAAGATGACGATCCGGGGCGGGGCCACCTGGACCTGAGTGGCGAAGAGGATGCGGGGCTGCTTGCCGCCTCGCACCGGGTGCGGGGTGGCGGACTGCAGCTGCCCCAGGAAGCCGTTGAGCCGGCCTGTGGGCACGCGCGTGGTCCAACCCTCCAGTGCGGCGTCGAGAGCGCGCACGAGCCGGTTGGTGTGCCAGCCGGTCCGGGCTGCCAGGTTGATGTGGGGGGCCCAGGAGACGTGGGCCAGGTCGTGCTCGACCTCCCACAGGAGCATCTTCTGGCGCTCCTCGTCCACCAGGTCCCACTTGTTGTTGACCAGGACCAGGGCTCGGCCGGCATCGACGGCCTGCTGGACCACGCGCACGTCCTGCTCGCTGATCGGCTCGGAGGCGTCCAGCAGGACGACGGCGACCTCGGCCTTGTCGATGGCGCCCTGCGTGCGCAGCACCGCATAGTAGTCCGCGCCCCGTGACTGCTTGACCCGCCGGCGGATCCCCGCGGTGTCGACGAAGACCCACTGGCGCCCGTCGAGCTCGATGATCTCGTCGACCGGGTCACGGGTCGTGCCCGCGGTCTCGTTGACGACGACGCGCTCCTGGCCCGCGATGGAGTTCAGCAGAGAGGACTTGCCGACGTTAGGACGCCCCACGAGAGCGATGCGGTGCAGGTCCCCCTCCGGCGCTGCGGTGGCCACGGCGGAGACCTCCGGAAGGACCTCCATGACGGCGTCGAGGACCTCGCCGCTGCCCCGGCCGTGAAGGGCCGAGACCGGGAAGGGCTCGCCCAGCCCCAGGTTCCACAGGGTCGCGGCGTCCCCCTCCTGGGCCGGGGAGTCGACCTTGTTGGCGGCCAGGACCACCGGCTTGCCGCTGCGGCGCAGCATCCGCACCACGCGGGCATCGGTCTCAGTGATGCCGACCTGGGCATCGACGACCAGCAGGACGGCATCGGCCATCTCCACGGCGATCTCGGCCTGGGTGGCCACGGCGGCGTCGAGGCCGGCCACGTCCACCTCCCATCCGCCGGTGTCGACGATGGTGAAGCGGCGCCCGGCCCACTCCGCCGGGTAGGAGACCCGGTCGCGCGTGACACCGGGGGTGTCCTGGACGACGGCCTCACGGCGGCCCAGGACCCGGTTGACCAGCGTCGACTTGCCCACGTTGGGGCGGCCGACGACGGCCAGGACCGGCAGCCCGGGCTCGACGCTGTCACCGGTGGGCAGGCCGCCGTCGGCCTCCAGGAGGGCGAGGTCCTCCTCATCGAGCTCGTAGTCGGCCAGGCCCGCCCGCATGGCCTGGGCCCGCAGGTCCTCCTCGGCGTCCCGCTGGGCGGCGGCGTCGGCGGCCTCCTCCACCAGGTCCAGGACCCGTTCGACCGACTGCTCCAGGGTCAGCTCCGAGGTGTCCACCAGGGTGACGCCCTCGGGTGCGGTGAGGAACTGGGAGACCGTGGCGTCGTCGCGGTCGCGGCGCACCACCTGGTCGCGCAGGGCGTCGGCGTCAACCTGCTTGCCGGCGGCCTCCAGGTCCCCGGCGCGGCGGGCCAGGCGGGCCTCCTCCGATGCGGTCACCAGCAGGCGGGCATCGGCGTCGGGCGCGATGACGGTGGTGATGTCACGTCCCTCGGCCACGATGCCGGCGCCCTCGGAGAAGGACCCGGCCTGCCCGGTCGCCTCGAAGCGGATGATCTCGCGCTGGCGGCGCGCCAGGTCGGCACGCACCTCGAGGTTGGTGGCGACCTTCGAGACGACAGTGGCGATGTGCGGGTCGCGGATCGCGGTCGATACGTCCGCGCCGTCCACCATGAAGGTCGGGTGCTCGGGATCCAGCCCCATGTGCAGGGGCATCGCGGCGACGGCCTCGGCGACGGCGGCCCCGTCCTCCAGGTCGATCCCCTCGTGCTCGCACCACCAGGCGGCGGCCCGGTACATGGCACCGGTGTCCAGGTAGGCCAGTCCCAGCTCGGCGGCGACGCGCCTCGAAACGGTGGACTTGCCCGATCCGCTCGGTCCGTCGATCGCAACGACGATTCCCATGGTGCCCTCCATCAGGGTCCGATTGACGGTCATGAACTGGGCCAAGCGTCCCACACTCCGGCGCAGTACCACGGATCAGGCCCCCATGAGCACTGACACAGGCGGACCTCGGTGACGGATTGAACCGGCTTCAGCCCGCGACGACGCGCCAGCCCTGGGCGTCCAGCGCCTCCTCCAGCCGTAGGGCGGCCGCCGGTAGGACGGAGATGAGGGCGATGCCCGCGCTCTGCCCGGCCGAGTGCTCCAGGGAGAAGTCCTCGATGTTGACGCCGGCGGCGCCGATGTCGGAGAAGAGCCTGCCCAGCTCACCGGCGGCGTCGGGTACCAGGACCTGGACCTCGGTGTAGCGGCGCGGCGCGCCACCGTGCTTGCCGGGGATGCGTGCCCGACCGAGGTTTCCCCGAGTCATGACGTCGGTGACCGCGCCGACGGCCCCGGGAGCGACCACACGTGCCGTTCCCGGGGCCGTGTGCTCCGCACTGTCCGGATCGCAGACTACCGTCTCGATCCCCGTCATCAGTGCAGCTAGGTCATCACTGATCCGGCGCAGCAGCTCAACCACGGGCCCGGCGTTGCCCACGATGATGGCCGACCACAACCTGGGATCCGAGGCCGCGATCCGGGTGACGTCGCGAAGACCCTGCCCTGACAGGGCCAGGGCCCCCTCCCCCAGTTCCTCCAGGCGGGCGGCCACGAGTGAGGAGACGAGCTGGGGCATGTGGGAGACGGCGGCGACGGCGGCATCGTGCTCCGCCGCCCCCATGCGCACCGGGGTGGCGCCCACATCGACCGCCAGGTTCCTGATGACCAGCTCCGCCTGCGGATCGGAGTCCTGACCGACGACCACCCAGGGGCGGCCAGCGAAGAGGTCGCAGTCCGCGACGCCGGCGCCGGAGCGCTCCCGGCCGGCCATCGGGTGGGAGCCGACGTACCTGCGCGCCTGCGCTCCCGCCCGGGACCGGACCTCGGTGACGACCCGTTCCTTGACGGAGGCCACGTCAGTGACCACGGCACTGGGGTGGGCGTTCAACTGCGCGACGACGACCTCGGCGGCCACGTCGGGAGGCGTAGCCACGACAACAACCTGCGGCTCGGGGCTGTCCTCGCCGTGAAGCGCTCCCGCACCCATGTCTCGAGCCAGGGCCAGGGAGGTGGGCGAGGTGTCGGAGAGCAGGACCTCAACACCTGCCGCCCGCAGCGCCAGGGCGAGTGAGGTTCCCAGCAGCCCCGTGCCGACGATGAGCACCGGGCCGCGCGTGGACACTGATGCCCGCGGTTCGGGGGCGCTCACAGCCCGACCTCCTGCTGCAGCGCAGCGATCTCCTCGCTACTGAGTGGGCGGGTCTGGCCGGGGCGCAGGTTACCCAGCCGCAGCGGTCCGAGCCGGGTGCGCGCCAGGCGCGTCACCGGGTGGCCGACGGCGTCCAGCATGCGTCGCACGATGCGGTTCTTGCCGGAGTGGAGGGTGATCTCGACGATGGAACCGCGCGGCCCGGAGTCCTTGACGGTGACCCGGTCCGCCTTGGCCTCACCGTCCTCCAGCTCGATGCCGCGCCGCAGCTTGCGCGGGACCCAGGGCTCAACCTGTCCCTCAACGATGGCGACATAGGTCTTGGCGATCTCGAAGCTGGGGTGCATGAGCCGGTGGGAGAGCTCGCCGTCGTTGGACAGCAGGAGCAGCCCCTCGGTCTCGGTGTCGAGGCGGCCGACATGCACCAGGCGCAGCGAGTCGGGCAGCTCGGGGTGCTCGGCCAGGTAGTCGCGTCCGTACTGGGCCACGGTGGGGCGGCCCTCAGGGTCCTCCATAGTGGTGACGACCCCGGCCGGCTTGTGGAGCATGAGGGTGATAAGCTCGGGGTTGGTGAGGATCCGGCTGCCGTCAACGCGGATCTCCTGGGTCAGCGGGTCCACCCTGACGCCCGCCTCGGTGACGGTGACGCCGTCGACGCTGACGCGGCCGTCGGCGATGAGCTGCTCGCAGGCGCGGCGAGAGGCAACCCCTGCGTGGGCCAGGACCTTCTGCAGCCGTTGTCCGGAAGCGACGTGCGGGTCGTCCTGGCCGCCCTTGGTGGCGCGCTCACGCTTCTGAAGCAGACGGGCTTCCTCGTCCTCGTCGATGGCCTCGGCGTCGAAGGCGGCCAGGTCACCGGCGTCGGCCTGCTCGTCGAGCTCTTCGAGGTCGTCCTCGTCGTAGAACTCCTGCGCCCCAAAATCGCTGTGGGGCACAGAGTTGGTTCGGGTGTGGCGGTTTCTCGGGGTCATGGGGTCCTCCTACCGGCCATCTCATCGGCCTGTTCGACGATCTCCCCCAGCGCCTCGACGCGGGGGAGGTAGGGAGCCAGGGGTGGCAGCTCGTCCAGGGAGTCGATTCCCAGGTACTCCAGGAAGTCTCCCGTGGTCCGGTACAGAATCGCACCGGAGGTCTCGGCACCGGCCTCCTCGATGAGGCCGCGGGCGTGCAGGGTGCGCATGACGCCGTCGACATTGACCCCGCGGATCTGCGCGACGCGCCCCCGGGTGACCGGCTGCCGGTAAGCGACGACGGCCAGGGTCTCCAGGGCGGCCTGACTCAGGCGTGCGGTGGCGCCGCCGATGATGAACTGCTCGACGAGGTCGGCGTGCTCAGGCGCGGAGGCGAAACGCCACCCACCTGCCGCACGTCGCAGGAGGAATCCATGAGCACGGCTGCCGGGCGCCTCTCCACGGTACTCGGCTGCGAGACCCTCGAGCAGCTCCTCGCATACGCTCTCCTCCATACCGAGGGCCTCGGCGATCGCAGAGGTGGTCACCGGCTCGTCGGCGACGATGAGGATGGCCTCAGCAGCACTGCGCAGCTCAGACCCCACAGCCTCGCTCATGCGAATTCCTCCTCGAGCTCAGTGAGGTTCTCAGAGGTCATCATGCCGGTCAGGTCGTCCTGACCGCCGCACCAGGTCACGGTGATCTCGCCCATGGCCTCCGTCTGGTCCAGCTCGGCGCTGCCCTGCCGGTGGAGGATGAGCAGCGCCAGGAAGCGGGCCACCACGACGGCGGTGCGCTCGGCGTCCTCAATGATCTGGGCGAAGGTCAGGGTTCCGTGACTGCGCAGCCTGCTGGCGATGAGGCTCAGTTGCTCACCGACCGGTACCCGCTCATGCAGGTGGACGGTCTGGACGCCCGGATCCGTGGGCCGGGTGAAGGCTCCCACCGCCAGCCGCGTCAGCTCCTCGGGGGTGATGGTGGCCACGAGCTTGGGCAGCAGCGCCGCCAGATGCGGTTCTAGGGCGACGATGCGCGGGTAGCTGCGTGCGGAGGTCTCCGCCCGGTGTCGGAAGGCAGCTGCGGCCTCCTTGAAGGCCCGGTACTGCAGGAGCCGGGCGAAGAGCAGGTCGCGGGCCTCGAGCAGCTCGAGGTCGGGCTCCTCCTCGTTCTCGTCATGGGGCAGAAGGCGGTGGGCCTTGAGCGCCAGGAGGGTGGAGGCCACGACGATGAACTCAGATGCGCGCCCCAGGTCCCAGTCCGAGCGCATGTGGGCGATGAAGTCGTCGGTCACCTCGGCCAGCGCCAGCTCGGTGACGTCGAGCCGCTTGCGGGCGATGAGGCTCAGTAGCAGGTCGAAGGGGCCTTCGAACTGGGGTAGCGTGACGCTGAATCCGGGCAGCCTGGGCGGCCCCTGCTCCTCAGGCTCAGGCGACATCGCCGCGGGCGATGACCTCACGGGCCAGCCGGCGGTAGGCGTCCGCACCGGGGTGGGAGGGCGCGTAGCTGGTGATCGGCTCGTTGGCCACGGAGGCGTCCGGGAACTTGATCGTGCGCCGGATGCGCGTGTCGAAGAGCTGCTCGCCGAAAGCCTGCTCCAGGCGCTCAAGCACCTCCCGGGAGTGCAGGGTGCGGGAGTCCACCATGGTGGCCAGGATGCCGTCGATCTCCAGGGTCGCGTTGAGACGGTCCTTGACGCGTTCGACGGTCTCCACCAGGAGCGCCACCCCGCGCAGGGCGAAGAACTCGGTCTCCAGCGGGATGATGACGCCGTGGGAGGCGGTCAGGGCGTTGATGGTCAGCAGTCCGAGCGAGGGCTGGCAGTCCACGAGGATCACGTCGTACTCGTCAAGCACCGGACGCAGCACCCGCTTGAGGGCCTGCTCGCGGGCGACCTCGTTGACGAGCTGGACCTCGGCGGCGGACAGGTCGATGTTGGCCGGGACGATGTCCAGCCCCTCCACCGTGGTCTCGTGGATGACCGTGCGGATGTCCGGACGGCTGGCGACGAGCAGGTCGTAGATGGTGGAGTCGAGCTCGTGAGCGTTGATGCCCAGGCCGGCCGAGGCCGCTCCCTGGGGATCGAAGTCGACGATGAGGACCTTGCGCCCCAGCTCGGCCAGGGCCGCACCGAGGTTGATCGTCGTCGTGGTCTTGCCGACGCCGCCCTTCTGGTTGCACATGGAGATGACCCGAGCGGGTCCGTGCGACTCCAGCGGCGCGGGAACGGGGAAGTCCTTCTCCTCGCTCTCGTCGGTGCCGGGGTTGTCGATCAGGCCTGGCTGGATGGAGTCATTCACGTCATCCAGCCTAGTCGAAAGCCGACCGACATCGCCCAGTTCAGACGGGACACGCCATAGATCAAGGCCAACGGGACCCCGCTTTCAGGCGCGGCCCGGTGCGCACTCAGGCTTCCCCCACCAAAGCCTGGGGTACGGCCCTCACCTGCGGGCTCATCGATCAGGCCAGAGCCCGCGGGTGACTGGTGGCGTAGACCTCCCGCAGGTGGTCGACGGTGACCTTCGTGTAGATCTGGGTGGTGGTGACCGAGGCGTGTCCGAGCATCTCCTGGACGACACGCACGTCCGCCCCTCCCGCCAGCAGATGCGTGGCGAAGGAGTGGCGCAGGGTGTGGGGGGAGATGCGCCGCTCGTCGGCGCCGTCCGTCCCGATGAGACCGGCCCGTTCAGCGGCCTGTTGGAGGACCGCCCAGGCGCTCTGCCGACTCAGGGGCCTGCCCAGGGTGTTGAGGAAGACCTGTGCCACTCCCCTGCCCTTCTCGGCCAGGACCGGCCGCCCTCGCACCAGGTAGGCGTCCAGCGCCTCCCAGGCGTAGGCCCCCATGGGGACCACGCGTTCCTTGCGTCCCTTGCCGAACAGCCTCAGCAGCCTGGAGTCGGTGTCAAGGTCGTCGACGACGAGCCCCACCGCCTCGGAGATGCGGGCGCCGGTGGCGTAGAGGACCTCCAGCAGCGCTCGGTCGCGCAGGCTCACCGGGGAGTCGTCAACGCCCGCTGCCTCCAGGAGACGGCGGACCTCATCGACCCCTAAGGCCTTGGGCAGGCGCCTTCCGGGCTGGGGCGGGCGCACGGTGGCCGAGGGATCCTCTGAGGTGGTGCCCTCGGCCAGGAGGAACTTGTGCCAGCCGCGCACGGCCGTGACGGTTCTGGATGCCGAGGACGACGCCAGCGGACGGGCGCCGTCGGATCCGGTGCGCAGGACCTCGAGGAAGCCGGCCACGTCGTTGCGGCTGACGTCCTGCGGTGCTGAGATGCCGGCGCTCCTCAGGTAGCGCAGGTAGCGGCCGAGGTCGCGCTCGTAGGCGCTCAGGGTGTGAGGGCTCAGCCCGCGCTCGACACGCAGGTGGGCGAGGTAGCCGCGCAGCCCTCGGTCCAGATCGTCTCCACGCGGATCGGGGGTGGTATCGACGGTCGGATCCGTCGTGTGCGCTGTGCTCGTCGGAGTCCGCCGAGGCTCAGCCGAGCTTGGCGACCAGGCCGAGCCCGACGATCGTGATCGTCCAGATGACGGCCACCGCCACCGTGATGCGGTCGAGGTTGCGCTCGGCCACGCCGGAGGACCCTGCGGAGGAGGAGATACCGCCGCCGAACATGTCCGACAGACCGCCGCCCTTGCCCTTGTGCAGGAGGATCGACATGATGAGGAAGAAGCTCGAGAGGACGAGCAGCACCTGAAGGACGATACGCACTACGTTCACGTCACGTTCCCTTCGTTGTTGGTTCCGTCTTGCTGCGGGGGCCTCACGCTCCGGCATGGGTCCGGCGCGACTCCCGACAGGGTCCGCGCCCCCACCTGTCCGCGTGGCAGTCTACCTGTAACGCGCGGGGTCCCGGACACCTCGGGGTGTGAGGTGTCCGGGACCCTGTCAGCGAGCGGTGAGACGCTGCGGAGAAGTGATTGCTCAGTTCCTCCGCCGCGACTCGGCTCGCTCAGGCGTAGAAGCCGGCCATGGCGGCGAAGGAGTCCGCCTTGAGGGAGGCTCCGCCGACGAGTGCGCCGTCGACGTCGGGCTGGGCCATGAGCTCCTTGATGTTGCCGGGCTTGGCGGAACCGCCGTAGAGGATGCGGGTGGCGTCAGCGGTGGCGTCGCCGTAGTCGGCACGCAGGGCCTCGCGGATCGCTCCGCACACCTCCTGGGCGTCCTCGGCGGTGGCGGTCTCGCCGGTGCCGATGGCCCAGATGGGCTCATAGGCGATGACGATCTTGGCGACGTCCTCGCCGCTCCATCCTTCCAGGGCGGCGCGGATCTGCCCCAGGACGAAGTCGACGTGGGTGCCGGCCTTGCGGATCTCCAGGGCCTCACCGCAGCACAGGATGGGGGTCATGCCGGCGTCGAGCACCTTGCGGGCCTTGGCGCCCACGAGGGCGTCGGACTCGCCGTGGTACTCGCGGCGCTCGGAGTGGCCCATGACGACGTAGCTGACACCGAGCTTGGTGAGCATTTCGGTAGAGATCTCACCGGTGTAGGCGCCGTTGTCGTGGATGGAGACGTCCTGGGCGCCGTACTTGATGTCCAGGGAGTCGGCCTCGACGACGGTCTGCACGGTGCGGATGTCCGTGAAGGGCGGGATCACGAGGACCTCGCACTTGGTGTAGTCGTGGTCGTGGTCCTTGAGCTCCATGGCCAGGCCCTGGACGAGGTGGTTGGCCTCGAGGTGGTCGAGGTTCATCTTCCAGTTGCCCGCCATGAGCGGGGTGCGGTTACTCATCTGGGTTGCCTTCCTTCAGTCGTTGAGCACGGCGATACCGGGCAGGGTCTTGCCCTCGAGGAGCTCGAGGGAGGCGCCGCCACCGGTGGAGATGTGGGAGAACGTGGCCTCGTCGAAGCCGAGCGTGCGCACGGCCGCGGCGGAGTCGCCGCCGCCGATGACGGAGAAGGCGTCGGACTCGGAGATCGCCTTGGCC
Organism: Actinomyces oris; assembly: GCF_001553935.1. Lineage (NCBI taxonomy): Bacteria > Bacillati > Actinomycetota > Actinomycetes > Actinomycetales > Actinomycetaceae > Actinomyces > Actinomyces oris. The sequence continues at coordinate 2,799,947 of NZ_CP014232.1, forward strand.
ACGGCCTTGGTGCCCTCGGCGAAGGCCGGGAACTCGAAGACGCCCATGGGGCCGTTCCACACCACGGTCTTGGAGGTGGCGATGGCATCGGCGAAGAGCTTTCGCGTCTCAGGGCCGATGTCCAGGCCCATCTGGTCGGCGGGCAGTGCGTCAGCCGGCACCACGGTGGCGGGGGCGTCCGCGGCGAAGGTCGGGGCCACGACGGTGTCGACGGGCAGCAGCAGCTCGACGCCGTTGGCCTTGGCGGTCTCCAGGTAGCCCTTGACGGTGTCGATCTGGTCCTTCTCCAGCAGGGAGGTACCCACCTCGTAGCCCTGGGCGGCCAGGAAGGTGTAGGCCATGCCGCCACCGATGAGGAGACGGTCGGCCTTGCTCAGCAGGTTGGAGATGACGCCGAGCTTGTCGGAGACCTTGGAGCCGCCGAGCACCACGGTGTAGGGGCGCTCGGGGTCGTTGACGGCGCGCCCCAGGGACTCGATCTCCTTGACGACGAGCAGGCCGGCGGCGGAGGGCAACAGCTTGGCGACGTCGTAGACGGAAGCCTGCTTGCGGTGCACGACGCCGAAGCCGTCGGAGACGAAGACGTCGGCCAGGGCGGCGAGCTCGGCGGCGAAGGCCTCGCGCTCGGCGTCGTCCTTGGAGGTCTCGGCGGCGTTGAAGCGCACGTTCTCCAGCAGGACGATCTCTCCGTCACCGGCTGCTGCGACGGCGGCCTTGGCGGACTCGCCCACGGTGTCCTCGGCGAGGGTCACCTTGACACCGGTGACCTCGGCGAGGCGCTTGGCGACGGGGGCCAGGGAGTAGTCGGGGTTGACCTGCCCCTTGGGGCGCCCCAGGTGGGCGGTGATGATCACCTTGGCGCCGGCGTCGAGCAGGGTGCGCAGGGTGGGCAGAGCGGCCTGGATGCGGCCGTCGTCGGTGATGTTCTTGTCGGCGTCCAGCGGCACGTTGAAGTCGGAGCGGACCAGGACTCGCTTGCCCTTGAGGTCGCCCAGGGACTCGATGGTCTTCATGAAGCCTCTCATCGGTTGTGGGTGAAGGTGTGGGTGTGGGACGGACGGCGCCCGCGCACGCATAGCGTGGCGCGGGCGCCGTCTTCTAGAGAGTCATGCTCTCGGTCTGGTCTCAGGCGAGCTTGGAGCCGACCAGGGAGGTCAGGCGGACCAGGGCGTTGGAGTAGCCCCACTCGTTGTCGTACCAGGAGAGGACCTTGACGAGGTTGCCGATGACCTTGGTCTCGGTGGCGTCGAAGATCGAGGTGTGCGGGTTGCCCACAATGTCGGTGGAGACGATCGGGTCCTCGGTGTACTCGAGAACGCCCTTGAGCTCGCCCTCGGCGGCGGCCTTGACGGCAGCCTTGACGGCCTCGACGGAGACCTCCTTCTCGGCGATGAAGGTCAGGTCGGTCAGCGAGCCGGTCGGGGTGGGGACACGCACGGCCAGACCGTCGAACTTGCCCTTGAGGGCGGGCAGGACGAGGGCCACGGCCTGGGCGGCACCGGTCTTGGTGGGGATCATGTTCAGCGCGGCGGCGCGAGCACGGCGCAGGTCGCTGTGCGGGGCGTCGAGGACGCGCTGGTCACCCGTGTAGGAGTGGATGGTGGTCATGATGCCGCGCTCGATGCCGAAGTTCTCGTGGAGAACCTTGGCCAGGGGGGCGAGGCAGTTGGTGGTGCACGAGGCGTTGGACACGATGTTCATCGTGGCGTTGTCGTAGTCGCCCTCGTTGACACCCATGACGAAGGTGCCGTCGACGTTCTTGGCGGGAGCGGAGATGACGACCTTCTTGGCGCCACCGTCGAGGTGGGCCTTGGCCTTCTCGCCATCGGTGAAGAAGCCGGTGGACTCCACGACGACCTCGACGCCCAGGTCGCCCCAGGGCAGGTCGGCGGGGTTGCGCTGAGCGAGCACCTTGATGTGCTTGCCGTTGACGGTGATGCCATCCTCGTCGTAGGAGACCTCGCCGTCGAAACGACCGAGGATCGAGTCGTACTTGAGCAGGTGGGCCAGGGTCTTGTTGTCCGTCAGGTCGTTGACGGCGACAACCTCGATGTCGGCGCCCTGCTCGAGGGCGGCACGGAAGAAGTTGCGGCCGATCCGGCCGAAGCCGTTAATACCAACGCGGGTGGTCACTTTGTGTCCTCCTAGTGCGCCGGTTGGCGGCGCACGGTTGCTGGGGCTCTTTTCACACATGGCGTGTGCTCCGGAACCTCCTCTTCAGCTCACATCCGATTCAGCTCCGGTACGGCCGAGTCTAGTCACACTGGGCAGGCGCTGGGAGTCGCCGACCACGCCACGGGCGAACACTGTGATGCACAAGCCAAACCGAGGGGACCAAAGACCATCAGGCGCCCCCAAGGCAAGGACCGAGGTCCCATCTCACCTCAGGGCTCGAGCATCTCCTGGGTGAGAACCGACTCCGTGTCGGGGATGCCCAGCTCGTGGGCCTGCTTGTCCGCCATGGCCAGGAGGCGGCGGATACGTCCAGCGACGGCGTCCTTGGTCAGCTGTGGGTCGGAGAGCTGCCCAAGCTCCTCCAGGGATGCCTGCTTGTGCGCGATGCGCAGGCGACCGGCCTGAAGCAGGTGGGCGGGGACATCGTCCCCCAGGATCTCGAAGGCTCGCTCGACGCGGGCACCCGAGGCGACGGCGGCGCGGGCCGAACGGCGCAGGTTGGCGTCGTCGAAGTTGGCCAGGCGGTTGGCGGTCCCCCGGGACTCGCGCCGAGATCGGCGCTCGGCCCACACCTTGAAGGCCTCCGGCGCCCCCATCCGCTCCAGGAGAACACCGATGGCCTCACCGTCGCGAACGACGACGCGGTCGGCCCCGCGCACCTCTCGGGCCTTGGCGGAGATGTCGAAGCGCCGCGCGGCCCCGACCAGGGCCAGTGCGGCCTCGGAGCCGGGACAGGTGACCTCCAAGGAGGAGGACCGGCCGGGCTCGGTCAGGGATCCGCGGGCCAGGAAGGCTCCACGCCAGGCGGCAGCGGCGGCGTTGCGCCCTCCTTGAATGACGGACACCGGCATGCCCCGCACCGGCCGGCCCCGGTCGTCGACCAGCCCGGACAGCCGGGCCAGGTCCTTGCCGCGCTTGGTCACTCGCAGCACGTAGCGGGACCCTCGGTGCAGGGAACCGCCCTGAACCACCATGACCTCGGGCTCCATCCCGTAGAGCTCCTTGAGGTGCTGGTGCAGGCGCCGCACCGCTCCGCCGTGATCGAGCTCGGCCTCGACGACGATGCGTCCGGAGACGATATGGAGCCCTCCGGCGAAGCGCAGCATCGCGGAGACCTCCGCCCGTCGTTGGGCGGCGTTCTCAGTAGCGACGAGCGCGAGCTCATCCTTGACGGTGACCGTCAGCGACATGGGCGGGCTCCTCGTGGTCGGGGTTCGTGATTCGGGACTGGCAAACATGGTTGACGCTGCGGCCGTTGCCAGGGCGTCCCGGGTGCTGGCGAGGCGCAGCTCGAACATGCGCGGGCGAAGCGACTCAAGACGTCAGGGCGATGTCATACGGCTCCCGAGGCGTATCAATGGAGAATTTTTAGCCGCAGCACCCGGCAGGCGGCTGGAAGTGGCCGCCGAGAATTATGAACGATCATGCACAGCGGGACTCTTCAATGAGTCCAGCATCACATGTCATCACGTCCACTGAGATCGGTGACGTCCCCCAGAGCCCCCTCGAAGGCGTCCCGGAAGGCGGCTGCCAGGCGAAGCGGATCGTGGTGGCACAGGGCCTCGCCGGTGCGCACCTGGCGCAGGACGACGGTGGCCCCCATGGCGGCGGCCACCGCTGCAAGATCCTCGACGTCCTCAACGGTGGAGGGGTCGGCCAGCACCACGTCCAGGCGCAGGTCGGGCGCGTACTGGCTCAGGACCCGAAGATGATCGGCACTGGTCATCCCGTCGGTCTCGCCCTGCTGAGCGGAGAGGTTGAGGACCACGACCTTGCGGGCCGAGGTGTTCACCAGCGCGCGGCGCATGGACGGCAGGATGAGGTGCGGTAGCACCGAGGTGTACCAGGAGCCGGGCCCCAGGACCACCCATTCGGCCTCATCGATGGCGCGCAGCGCCTCGGGGTGGGCCTCGGCGTCCTGAGGAACCATCCCCACGTTCTCCAGACGTCCGCGGGCCGAGGCCACTGCCACCTGACCACTGACCCGGCGTCGACTCCCCCCGGAGACGATGTCGGCCTCAATGACCAGGGGTGAGGAGGACATGGGAACGACGCGGCCGTGGATCGTCAGCAGGCGCCCCACCCAGTCGAGCCCGGCAACTTCGTCCCCCAGCAGCTGCCACAGCGCCAGGATGAGCAGGTTCCCCAGGGCGTGATTGTCGAGCTCGCCCTGCCCCTCGAAGCGGTGCTGGAGCACGTCTCGCCAGGTCAGGCCCCACTCGGAGTCCTCGCAGAGCGATGCCAGCGCCATTCTCAGGTCTCCTGGCGGCAGACAGTCGAACTCTCGGCGCAGGCGTCCCGAGGAGCCTCCGTCGTCGGCGACGGTGACGACAGCGGTGAGCCGGTGGGTGACGTGGCGCAGCGCCCGCAGCGTGGCGGACAGTCCGTGCCCGCCTCCCAGGGCGACGACGGCGGGTCCCTCCTCACCGCGGCGGGGCCAGCCCGCCGCATCGATCGTGGTTCCCACTGCCTACTCCCGTCCCAGATCGCGGTGCTGGACAACGACCTCGAAGCCCCCGCGCCTCAACCTGGCCCCGAGCCGCTCCGCCGAGGCCACGGAACGGTGCTTACCGCCGGTGCAGCCCACAGCCAGGGTGACGTGGGGCTTGAGCTCATCGACGTACTGCGGGAGCGCGGGGATGAGCAGGTCGGCGTAGCCGTCGACGAAGGCCGCCGCCCCCTTCTGGGCGAAGACGTAGTCGGCCACCGGAGCGTCACGTCCGGTGAGGTGGCGCAGCTCGGAGACCCAGTAGGGGTTGGGAATGAAGCGCACGTCCAGAACGTGGTCGGCGTCCAGGGGAATGCCGTACTTGAACCCGAAGGACATGACGTTGATACGCAGGGCCAGGTCGGACTCGTGCGCCACGAGCTCGCGCACCCGCCGGGCGAGGTCGTGGACGGAGTAGTTGGAGGTGTCGATGACGCTGTCGGCCACGCCCCGCAAACCCCCCAGGAGAGTGCGCTCGTGCTCAATCCCGTCCAGGACGGAGCCACTGCCCTGCAACGGGTGGGGTCGGCGAGAGGACTCAAAGCGTCTGACCAGCACGGCGTCGGAGGCATCCAGGAAGATGAGCCTCACGTCGGTGCCGTTGTTGCGGACCTTGCGCAGATAGTCCATGAAGTGGGAGAAGAACTCGCGACTGCGCACATCGACCACCGCGGCCAGCCGGTGCACACCGGCGCCGACCGTCGTCATCATTCCCGACAGAGCCGGCAGCAGCTGGGGCGGCAGGTTATCCACGACGTACCAGTCGAGGTCCTCCAGCGCGTTGGCCGCGCGCGAGCGCCCCGCCCCGGACATACCCGTGACAATAATCATCTCGGGGCGTTCCGCCGGGGGAACCGGAGGAGTCGCCTCATCGAGGGCGGGGATCTCAATGGGAACCGTGTCCTGAAGCCGCTGGCGCTTGCCGGAGGAGGACTGAGGGCGGCGCTCGTCATGCATGCACCAAGCATCGCACGTCCAGCTCGCTCCACCCGTCGCCGACGCCGGTTTACCGGTAGCGTTTCATCGTTGCCAGTACTCACTGCCGCCGGTTCCCGGCGCCAGACACCAGGAGGCCCCATGAGCTCCTCCCCCATGTCCGACCAGGCTCTCTCATGCCAGTTCACGCCTCAGGAGACGCCGATGCGTCGGCCCACCGCCCCAGTGCTGGGTACGCCCTGGACCAGCAGCGCAACGAAGGTGGCGCTGCTGGGCGCCGGTGAGATCGGCAAGGAGGTGGCGATCGCTCTGACCCGCCTGGGGGTGGAGGTCACGGCGATCGACCGCTATGAGGGGGCTCCGGCCCAGCAGGTGGCGCACAACGCCATGACGGTGGACATGAGCGACCCCGAGGCGCTGACGGCCGCCATCCGCGCCAGCGGTGCCGCCGTCGTGATCCCGGAGATCGAGGCGCTGGCCACCGACGCCCTGGCGGCGCTGGAGAGCGCCGGCGAGGTGCAGGTGGTACCGACCGCCCGTGCAGTGCAGCTGACGATGAATCGTGAGGGCATCCGACGCCTGGCGGCTGAGGAGCTGGGGCTGGCGACCAGTCCCTACGCCTTCGCCTCGTCCTTAGACGAGCTGCGCGCAGGTGCTCAGCAAGTGGGCTTTCCGTGTGTGGTCAAACCGGTCATGTCCTCATCCGGGCACGGCCAGTCCGTGGTACGCGGGCCGCAGGACCTGGAGGCGGCCTGGCGCTACGCGGCGGCCGACGGGCGCGTGGACCGAGGCCGGGTCATCGTGGAGGGATTCGTGCGTTTCGACACCGAGATCACGCTGCTCACGGTGCGCTGGCGTCATCCCGGCACCGGGGAGACGGTGACGAGCTTCTGCGAGCCGATCGGGCACCGGCAGGTCGACGGGGACTATGTGGAGTCCTGGCAGCCGCAGCCCCTGAGCCCGGTGGCCCTGGAACGGGCCCAGCAGGTGGCCGAGCGCGTGACCGCGGCGCTGGGCGGCTGGGGCCTGTTCGGGGTGGAGCTGTTCATCTGCGGGGAGGAGGTTCTCTTCTCCGAGGTCTCCCCGCGCCCCCATGACACCGGCCTGGTGACACTGGCGAGCCAGCGCCTGAGCGAGTTCGAGCTGCACGCCCGCGCCCTGCTGGGGCTGCCCGTCGACACCGCGCTGCGCTCCCCCGGCGCCTCGGTGACCATCAAAGCGACGGGAGAGTCCGCGCCGGGTGAGGGCGTGCGTTTCGCGGGTCTTGATGAGGCGCTCGCTCATGAGGGCGCGGATCTGCGACTCTTCGGCAAGCCGGTGGCTCACGAGGGTCGGCGCCTGGGCGTTGTCGTGGCCTACGCCGACGACGTGCAGGTCGCCCGAGATCGGGCGCGGTCCGCCGCCCAGGCGATCCGTCCCAGCGTCTGAGCCACCCGGGCCACGCCGTCTCAGCACCTATCCCCGTGGCGGTTTCTGCGCCGCAGGTACGAGGCGGGCGCCGTTGGAGGCGATGACGTCGCGGTACCAGCCGAAGGACTTCTTACGGTAGCGGGCCAGGGTGCCGCTGCCGTCGTCGTCGCGGTCCACGTAGATGAAGCCGTAGCGCTTGGACATCTGGGCGGTGGAGGCCGAGACCAGGTCGATGCAGCCCCAGGAGGTGTAGCCCAGGACCTCGACGCCGTCGGCGATGGCCTGGGCGACCTGGACCAGGTGGTCGTTCATGTAGGCGATGCGGTAGTCGTCCTCAACCGTGGGGCCGTTGGGGCCGTCAACGAGAACATCCTTGGCTCCCAGACCGTTCTCGACAATGAACAGGGGCTTACCCCAGCGGTCCCAGTAGTCGTTGAGGATGGTGCGCAGGCCCGCCGGGTCGATCTGCCACCCCCACTCGGAGGCCTCGAGGGTGGGATTGGGAACGCCGCCCATAAGGTTGCCCCGGCCGGCCTCGGCCGGCCGGGTAACGGTCTCGCACACGGACATGTAGTAGGAGAAGGAGACGAAGTCGACGGTGTGCTCCCGCAGCAGCGCGCGGTCCTCCTCGGTGATCTCCAGCTTGATGCCCTTGTCTCGCAGGGAACGCAGCAGGTAGCCGGGGTACTCGCCGCGCACGTGGAGGTCCCCGAAGGCGTAGTTGGCGCGCTCGGCCTGCTTGGCCGCCCAGACGTCACGGGGATCGGGGGTGAGCGGGTAGGTGGGCACGGCCAGGATCATGCAGCCGACCCGGATATCGGGGTTGACCTCGTGGGCGATCCTCGTGGCGGCCGCGGAGGCGACGAGCTCGTGATGGATGGCCTGGTAGAGGTCCTGCTCGCTGAGCCTGTCCTTGGGGGTGGCGATGCCGCCGGACAGGAAGGGCTCGTGGAGGACGGAGTTGATCTCGTTGAAGGTGAGCCAGTACCTGACCCGCTCGCCGTAGCGCTCGAACAGGGTGCGGGCGTAGCGCTCGAAGAAGCCGATGAGGCGACGGTCGGTCCAGCCGTCGTAGGTACGGGACAGGTGCAGCGGGGTCTCGTAGTGGCTGATGGTGACCAGCGGCTCGATGCCGTACTTCTCGAGCTCGTCGAGGACCCGGTCGTAGAAGGCCAGCCCCTCCTCGTTGGGCTCGGTCTCGTCACCGAGCGGGAAGATGCGGCTCCAGGCGATGGAGAAGCGGAAGACCTTGAAGCCCATCTCCGCCATCAGAGAGATGTCCTCGGCGTAACGGTGGTAGAAGTCAATGGCCTTGAGCTTGAGGTTGTCCGGCGTGGGGGCCTGGGTGGGCGGGGCCAGGATGCCCCGGGGCATGACGTCCTGGACGGACAGGCCCTTGCCGTCCTCGTCGTAGGCGCCCTCGATCTGGTTGGCGGCGGTGGCTCCGCCCCACAGGAAGCCGCCGGGGAAGCGCAGGTCAGGGTCGGGCGATGGTGTGGTCATGGCTCCTCATCCTCCGTGTGTTCTGTCAGGTGCAGGTTTCAGAAGGTTCCGGGCCAGTGACCGCCACGATCAGATCGCGCTGACGGAGGCCTACCTGCGCCTCATGGCGGCGTCCGACCTCAGTCCTGGAGGCCCACCATGACCGAGGAGGCCTTGACGACGGCAACCGCCTGCTTACCCTCTGTCAGCTCGAGCTCCTCGATGGCGGCGTTGGTGATGGAGGAGGTGATGATGACGCCGGGGGCGACCTCGATCTTGACGACGCCGTTGACGGCGCCCTTCTCGATGGAGACGACGGTGCCGGGCAGCTGGTTGCGGGCGGAGATCCTCATACGGGGTGTCCTTTCGAGTTGGCGTCAGTCCAGCACGTCACGAATTCACACTACTGTTCAGTACCTGGACTGTTGAGGTGAGCCAGAATCGTACCCGCCAGAGCCGGTCCGATGCCCTTGACTCGGGTGATGTCATCCACATCGGCCTGCCGGATGCGCGTGACTGAGCCGAACTCCCGCAGGAGGGCCGCCTGACGCGCCGGTCCCAGGCCGGGGATACCATCCAGGACGGAGCGGGTCATGCCGGCCGAGCGCTTCTTGCGGTGGTGGGTGATGGCGAAGCGGTGGGACTCGTCGCGCAGGTGCTGAAGCAGGTAGAGGGCGGGCGACGTGCGCGGCAGGATAACGGGGAACTCCTCCCCCGGCACCCACACCTCCTCCAGGCGCTTGGCCAGGCCGATGAGCGGCACGTCGATGCCGAGCTCATCGAGCACGGTGCGCGCGGCATTGACCTGCGGCAGACCGCCGTCGACGACGACCAGCCCGGGCGCGTAGGAGAAGCGCCGGGTCTTGCCGGTCTCGGGATCGATGGGCCCGGAGACGACGGCAATGCCCTCGACATCCTCGATCTCCTGCGCAGCCCGAGCAGCGGCCTCACCGCGCCCCTGCTCAGCGATGAGGCGTTTGAACCGGCGGGTGAGGACCTCGTGCATGGCGGCGGTGTCGTCAGCGGCGCCGCTGCCGTCCTGGCCGCGCACAGTGAAGCGTCGGTAGTCGGACTTGCGGGGCGCACCGTCCTCGAAGACGACCATGGAGCCGACCTGGTAGGTGCCCTGGGTGTGGGAGATGTCGTAGCACTCGACGCGCAGGGGCGCCTCGGGCAGATCGAGGGCCTCGGCGAGCTCATCGAGGGCGAGGGCGCGCTGGGTGAGATCCCCCGCCCGACGGGTCTTGTGCAGCCGCAGAGCCTCCTGCGCGTTCTTGCGCACCGTCTCCATGAGGGCGGCCTTGTCGCCGCGCTGCGGGACGCGCAGGTCAACCTTCGCTCCGCGCAGGCCGGCCAACCAGGTTCGCACGGTGGCGGCATTGCTGGGCAGCTCGGGAACCAGGATCTCCTTGGGCACCGCCGTGGTGGCGGTGTGGGCGACGTCGTCGACGCTCGTGGCCGCCGACTCTCCCTTGCGCCGGGAGGCGTCACCGTTGGAGCCGAGGGTGCCGCTGCGGGGCTGAGGGCTGGAGGGAGCGCGCTCCCCCACCCCGACGGAGGTGGTGGTGCCCGAGGAGGTGGGGGCACCGCTGTGGTGGACGGCGCCGGCGTCGGCCGGATCAACGAGGGAGGCGTAGACCTGCTCCAGGAGGCGCTCGATGAGCTCGGCGTCCCCGGCGTCGTCGATGAGGTCCACGACCCAGCCGCGCTGCCCGCGCACCCGGCCGCCGCGGACGTGGAAGACCTGGACGGCGGCCTCGAGCTCGTCGCGGACCAGGGCAAAGACGTCGGCGTCGGTCGCGTCGGGAAGGACGACGGCGTTGCCCTCGATGACTTTGCGCAGTGCGGCGGCGTCGTCACGCAGGCGGGCGGCCTTCTCGAAGTCGAGGGCGGCGGCAGCCGCCTTCATCTCAGCCTCGACCTGGCGCAGGTAGGGGCCGGTGCGACCGGCCATGAAGGCGCAGAAGTCCTCAGCCAGCGCCCGATGGTCCTGCGGGCTGATGCGGCCCACGCAGGGGGCCGAGCACTTGTCGATGTATCCCAGCAGGCAGGGGCGCCCCGAGGCCTGGGCGCGGCGGAAGACACCGGCGGAGCAGGAACGCACCGGGAAGACCCGCAGCAGCTGCTCGACGGTCTCGCGGATGGACCAGGCCTGAACGAAGGGACCGAAGTAGCGGGTTCCCGGTTTGCGGGCCCCGCGGACCACCTGGACGCGGGGGTAGGTCTCCCCCATCGTCACCGCCAGGTAGGGGTAGGACTTGTCGTCCTTGTACATGACGTTGAAACGGGGGTTGAACTCCTTGATCCAGGAGTACTCCAGGGCCAGGGACTCCACCTCGGTGGACACGACCGTCCATTCCACCGCGCATGCGGTGGTGACCATCTTCTGGGTGCGCGGGTGCAGTGCGGCGAGGTCCTGGAAGTAGTTGGACAGGCGCTGACGCAGGTTCTTGGCCTTGCCGACGTAGATGACCCGTCCCTGCCCGTCCAGGAACCGGTAGACCCCCGGGGACGTGGGGATCTCGCCCGGGGCAGGACGGTACGTCGAAGGGTCGGCCATGCCCGCAAGCGTAGACGCCCATCATCCTCGTCCACGACCCGCGGCCCGGCAGCCGGCCGCCGGTGCACCCAGCCCGAGAACAACGAAGGACCCGAGCCGGTAGGGCTCGGATCCTTCGTCATGTTGGTGGGCGATACTGGGATCGAACCAGTGACCTCTTCCGTGTCAGGGAAGCGCGCTCCCGCTGCGCCAATCGCCCGAGGTGGGTACCGGATTCGAACCGGTGTAAACGGCTTTGCAGGCCGGTGCCTAACCTCTCGGCCAACCCACCATGAGATGCTGGGGCTGGGCGCTCCCGGCTCCTCGGAGCGGATGACGGGACTCGAACCCGCGACCCTCACCTTGGCAAGGTGATGCTCTACCAACTGAGCCACATCCGCATGAATCCTCACGGTTCGTCCGAACCGCTCGGTGCTGGAAAACCATAGCACCAGGATCGCAGTGGCAGGCAAATGGCATTGCGGTGATTCACCTCACCGGGCAGCCGTTTGCTCCGGGGGCACCAGGCTGGCTATGGTTAGCGCCGCACCGGGCGATTGGCTCAGGGGTTAGAGCGCCTCGTTCACACCGAGGAGGTCACTGGTTCGATTCCAGTATCGCCCACCGGATAGCAGATTGCTCACGCTTGCCCTCCTTGCGAGGGCAAGCGTTTTTTCTTTTCCGCTCCGCGAAGTGGTGCCGGACCTCATGACTGAGTGTCCGGCACCACCGCGAAGCGACCGGCCGTAACCAGCCGCGACCAGCAGGGTCGCGATCATCGGCTCATTCAGATACGGCTGCCGTCGGCGATTCTTCCGGGCGAGCCCTCCGCTTCCACGCGCGCCTCACCGGTGGCGACGACGTCGGCACCGAAGGTCCAGTCGCCCTCCACCGTCAGCGACTGCGCGTCCTTGATGGAGGGGACACCGTTTGGGAACCGGGCCTCGAAGTCCTGGATCTTCTTGTAGAAGCGCGGGTCGAGACTCACGGTGCAGGCCTGGTCCGGGACCATCTGCAGCAGCCCGTCGTCGTCGACCTCATAGACGTCCGAGCGCACCAGCAGCAGGTCGTTGGTGGTCTTGACCGGCAGGAAGCGGGAGCGCGGCACCTCGATGGCAGTGGCGCCCTCGAAGGCCTCGACGGCGGCACCCATGGCCGTCTCAAGCTGGATGACCGGCGTTGAGGAGGAGTCGGCGGGGTCCACCGTCTTGCTGTTCCTGATGAGCGGAAGCCCGAGGATCCCACCTCGCTCAACCAGGGTTTCGCGCAGCACCTTGAGATCGAACCAGAGGTTGTTCGTGTGGAAGAAGGGGTGGCGGAACTGGTCGGTGAAGTAGTGCATCTGGTCCTCGGGGGTCTGCGCTGTGTCACGCAGGATGATGCGCCCGTCGCTCTTACGTACAGCCAGGTGCCCGCCTTTGACATCGGCCGGTGTGCGCCGGCACATCTCCGGGGCGTAAGGGGCGCCGGAGGCGGCGAACCAGCCAGCAATCCTGGCCGAGGGCGCCGCACCGAGGTTGTCGGAGTTGGCAGTCATGGCGTACCGGTAGCCCTTGTCCAGGAGGGCGTCCAGCAGCCCGGAGGCAAGCAGGGCGGTGTAGATGTCGCCGTGGCCCGGGGGGCACCACTCGAGCTCGGGGTCGGCCTCCCACTCCACGGGAGTCAGATCGTCGGCGCGCAGCTTGGGCTCGCGGTTCTGCAGGAAGTCCAGGGGCAGGCCATCGACCTGGATCTCGGGGTGCCCGGCCAGCACCTCAAGGGAGTCCTCGCGGGTGCGGAAGGAGTTCATGAGGATCAGCGGCAGGCTCACGCCATAGCGTCGACGCGCCGCCAGGACCTGATCGACCAGCAGGTCCAGGAAGGTCTTGCCATCACGGACCGGCAGGAGGGACTTGGCGCGATCCAGGCCCATCGAGGTGCCCAGCCCCCCGTTGAGCCGGATGAGGACCGTCTTGCTCAGCGCCTCGCGTGCCTGCTCCTCGCTGACCTCGACGTCAGCCAGGGAGTCGATCTGCGTGAGGGGCTCGATGGTCTCCTCGGGGATGAGTCCGGTGGCCCCCGCCTCCAGGGACTGGTAGTAGTGGGTGAAAACCGTGATGGCCTGCTCTGCGACACCGGCGTCGCGCATCTTGTGCTGGGATGAAGTGAGTCCGTTCTCGCTCATGCCACCCAGCCTATCCCAGCCTGACCGCTATTGTGTAACTTTGTTCGACTTTGTTCGTTCTTGAATGAATAGGCCTCTCCTCATTTTCGAGTTATCCACAGGGCACTTGTACCCCCTTCACGACATCGACGACTCCCCCTTACTCTCAGATGAACCGGTTGAGTGACACGTGCTCACCGCCGCGCACCGAGTGACGAGGAGAACCGTCATGTCTATGCCGCCCACTGTCGGGCCGAATGTCGCCCTGGTCCTACAGCGACTGGACCTCATCGAGAGGAAGATCGACTGGCTCGCGGAGCGCGTCACCTGGCTGACCTACTCCTCCGCCACCCCAATGCAGGAGAGCAGCGACTCCCCCGCCACGACGAGGAGCAGCAGCCCAGCTGTCGCCTCGAACATCGCCGCCGACGGCGCTGACGAGCACCACGCCGGCTCCTCACCCACCAGCGCCACCTCACATCCGGAAACGACTCCGCCCGCGATTTCCCCGCAGACGAGGTCCGCCTCGGAGCACTCCTGGCAGCGTCTCAACGAGTCCCCTGTTCAGGCCCCGGTCGATGAGGCCCTCCCTGCGGACCAGGACACCTACCCCACGAAGCCCCCGACCTCGGACACCCCCCGAGCCTCCCAGCTTGAGATGCCCCGAGCCCAGCTCTACCAGGCCCCCGCCCCCGTGGATCCCGCGCGATCCTTCGCGGCCCAGGCGAGTTCGACTCCAGTGCAGCATGCACCCGCGGCGGACAGCACCCCACATATGCAGGGGGCCAGTCAGGTGGGACCTGGCGAGTTCGTTCAGGCACACGGCGCTGAGGCCGAGGCGGTCCCCGGCTGGGCCCAGCGGGCAATGCAGGAGGGCAACCTCGGACGCTATCTGCTCTCCGGTGCCGCAGCGGTGCTCGTCCTGTCGGCCGGGGTCAGTCTGCTGGCTCTCGTCTGGGACTACATTCCCAACCCGGTCAAGATCCTGGGACTGGCACTCATCGCGGTCACAATGACGGCCTGCGGGGCACGCCTGGGGGTCAGTCATCCCCGTCATCGTGTTGCCGCGGCGACGATCACGGGAACCGGTGGGGGACTCGGTTTCGTCGCCATCGTGGGAGCCGTTCTTCTCGGTGGAATGCTCAGCCCAGAGCCCGCCCTGGCCCTGATGGCTTGCTGGGGCCTCGTGCTCCTGGCCGTGTCACACATGACGCGGGTGCTGTTCACCGCGGTCGTCTCCACCCTCGGCGCCCTGGTGACCATCGGGTTCGCAGTCAGTCACGTGGCGCGTCAGCCTCAGGCCGCACTCATCACGTGGCTGATGATCGGTATCTACGTCACGGTGCTGGCACTGACCTGCGTGGTCCTGTCCCGTCACACGGAGCGGATGAGGCTGGCCGCCTGGTATCCGGTGACATCGATGGTGGCAACGGCGACAGCCCTCATCGCCGCACCGATCCGGTCGATGCTGCGCGTCTCCACCATCGGCGGCACCAGCGTCATTCTCATCCTATGCGTGCTGCTGGTGTCTCAGACGATGCTCGCGAGCACGCGGCTGTGGAGCATCGGGATCAAGACCTCGGGCTGGGACTGGGGTCCGACGGCGGTGGTCCTCATGCTGGAGTTCGGAAACCTGATGACGGAGCAGACGAGTCTCCACCTGGCACACAGCGTCGTCGTCATCACCTTCCTCCTCGAGCTCCTCCTGCTGGCCGCAGCGGCACTTGCGACACTCCCGCCCTGCTGCCCCACTGATTGGCGCAGTACCATGGCGCTTGGACACGAAGTTGCGTTCTTCCCCCTCGCGCTGATTGGGATGACGATCATCGGCGACCCCCGAGTCCATCTCTTCGTCGTCGTCGCTGCGCTGCTGTGCCTGCTTCCGGCGATCTTGAACGCAAGAGCAGAACCGGCCCCGATCCTGGCCCTTCTCGGGACTGTGCCGATTCTCATGGCCCCGGGCTCTGTTCACTCCCGCGGCGACGTCTGGTCTCTCATCATCTCCGTGGTGATCTCGGTGCTCATGGTCGTCGTGGCCGAAGGGCTCGGTGACCGAGTCACGCACAGCTCTCCGCCCCCAGCCTCGTATGCCGCGCTGTCGCACGTTCAAGCACGGGCGCTGGCCCTGCGAGCGGCTCTGGCGACAGTGGCCTTCAATATCGCAGTCGTCGTTCCGTTCCTGGGCTCCGGCCTCGTGGAGGGCTTCCGTGGTCCCTGGGCGGGCCTGCGCATGGTTCCGGGTCTGGTGACGATCGCACTCATCGCGCTGGGGGCGGTCTCCAGTGGCGCCACGCCTCTGCGAGTGCTCAGTGGACAGTGCCGAGGAGCCCGTTACCGGGTGGGTCCCCACGGCGAGGCTCTGCCCGATCCGACAGGGAGGCAGACGGGAGCACCGGCACCGTCCTGGATCATCTCGGGGATGGTGGCCGTGCTGGCACTGATGACGCTCTCGTGGGCTGAGGCCACCTCCAAGACGATATGGACGCTGCTGCTGGTCGCCGTCGCTCTGGGGCTGGGAGCCAGCGCCACGTGGCTCCTACTTCCCTGGCGACGGAGTGCTGAGGTGTGCCTGAGCCTTGCGATCGGCAACTCGTTGCTCATGTGGTTCTCAGTCATGGTGGCCACCGAGATCGGTCCGGGCTCAGTCCTCATGTCAGTGCTGGTGCTGCTGACTGGTGGGGCCTGCATCGTCCTCGGCTTCAGGACACGCCTGACGATCCTGCGCCACTACGGACTGACCCTGGTACTCCTGTCCGTGCTCAAGCTCGCTGTTGTGGACGTGGCCTCGCAGAACTCGATCATTCGAGTCATCTCGCTGGCGGCCGCGGGCGTCGTCTGCTTTGTTCTCTCCCTGCTCTACAACCGCTTCGCGCAGGAGCAGCGTCGCGAGAGCAACCAGGCCCCCATGGGGCCCGGAAGCATCTGAGAGCGGCGAGGACCGACGTCGAGCCGTCCGGCTAAGCCGGACCGAGGAGTCAGCCGCGGCCGGCCTCCAGCACCGGGGCCAAGAACTGACCGGTGTAGGACGCCTCGGTGGCCGCGACCTTCTCCGGGGTTCCGGCCACGACGACGGTTCCCCCGCCCTTGCCGCCCTCTGGGCCCATGTCGATGACCCAGTCGGCGTTGGCGATGACGTCGAGGTTGTGCTCGATGACGACCACGGAGTTGCCCTTGTCCACCAGTCCCTGAAGCACCCCAAGCAGCTTACGGATGTCCTCGAAGTGCAGCCCGGTGGTCGGTTCATCCAGGACGTAGATGGTGCGACCGGTGGAGCGGCGCTGCAGCTCGGTGGCGAGCTTGACGCGCTGGGCCTCACCGCCGGAAAGAGTGGTGGCTGACTGCCCCAGGCGCACGTACCCCAGTCCCACTTCGACCAGGGTGTTGAGGTGGCGGGAGATGACGGAGGAGGCGGAGAAGAACTCGGCCGCCTGGTGGATGGTCATGTCCAGGACGTCGGCGACCGTCTTGTCCTTGTAACGGATCTCCAGGGTCTCCCGGTTGTAGCGGGCGCCGTGGCAGACCTCGCAGGGGACGTAGACGTCGGGCAGGAAGTTCATCTCGATCTTGAGCGTGCCGTCGCCCTTGCAGGACTCGCAGCGTCCGCCCTTGACGTTGAAGGAGAAACGCCCGGGTCCGTAGCCGCGCACCTTCGACTCGGGCACGGCCGCGAAGATCTTGCGGATGTGGTCCCACACGCCGGTGTAGGTGGCGGGATTGGACCGAGGGGTACGTCCGATCGGCGACTGGTCCACGTGGACCACCTTGTCCAGGTGCTCCACGCCTCGCACCGTCTTGTGTCTGCCGGGTACGCCGCGGGCGCGGTTAAGGCGGTTGGCAAGCACCTGGTAGAGGATGGAGTTGACCAGGGAGGACTTCCCCGACCCGGATACACCCGTGACGGCGGTGAGCACGCCAAGCGGGAAGGAGACGGTGACGTCCTTGAGGTTGTTCTCCCGGGCTCCGACGACGGTGACCTCACGGTTCTTATCCCGCTTGCGCCGAGTAGCGGGGATCTCGATCTCACGCCGCCGTGCCAGGTAGTCACCGGTGATGGAACCCTCGGCTCCGGTCAGGCCCGCGACGTCGCCGGAGTAGACGACCTCACCGCCCAGCTCACCGGCTCCGGGCCCGATGTCGACGATCCAGTCGGCCGAGCGGATCGTGTCCTCGTCATGCTCGACGACGATGAGTGTGTTGCCCAGGTCCCGCAGCCGCTGGAGGGTCTCGATGAGTCGGGTGTTGTCGCGCTGGTGCAGGCCGATACTGGGCTCGTCCAGGACGTAGAGGACGCCCACTAGGCCTGAGCCGATCTGGGTGGCCAGGCGGATGCGCTGGGCCTCGCCCCCGGAGAGCGTGGCCGCACCACGGGCCAGGCTGAGGTAGTCCAGCCCCACGTCCACAAGGAAGCCGAGGCGCGCGTTGATCTCGGTCAGGACGCTTCCGGCGATCTGGGCGGCCTGGCCGGTCAGGTTGAGGTCGGCCAGGAAGTCGCGGGCCTCGTTGATCGGAAGCTCGCACAGCTGAGCGATGGACAGCTCGCCCACGCGCACGGCCAGCACCTCGGGCTTGAGGCGGGCTCCGTCGCAGACGGGGCAGGGGATCTCACGCATGTAGGCCTGGTAGCGCTCCCGGGACCAGTCGGACTCAGTCTCGTCGTGCTTGCGCATGACGTAGTCGAGCACGCCCTCGAATCCGGTGGAGTAGATGCGTTCACGCCCCCAGCGGTTGCGGTAGGTGACCTTGACCTCGTAGTCCTTACCTCGCAGGATCGCCTCACGAGCCCGCGCAGGCAGGGCGCGCCAGGGGGTGTCGACGTCGAAGGAGAGCTCCTTGCCCAGGGCCTCAAGCTGGCGGGTGAAGTACTTCTGGTGGCTCGACCAGGGGGCGACGGCGCCCTCGGCCAGGGTGAGCTCCTCGTCGGGGACGACGAGCTCGGGGTCCACCTCGAGCCGGGTGCCGATTCCGGTGCAGGCGGGGCAGGCGCCGTAGGGGGCGTTGAAGGAGAAGGTGCGGGGCTCCATCTCGTCCAGGGCCAGGGGGTGCTCGTTGGGGCAGGCGCGCTTCTCAGAGTAGCGCCGCTCCCGGTGGGGGTCGTCCTCGGGTAGATCGACCAGCTCAATAATGACCAGGCCCTCCGCCAGCCCCAGTGCTGTCTCGACGGAGTCGGTGAGGCGCTGACGAATACCCTCGCGGACGACGAGGCGGTCGACAATGACCTCGATGTCGTGCTTGAGGCGCTTGTTGAGGGTCGGGGGGTTGTCGAGGCGCTCGGCGGCGCCGTCGACGCGCACCCGGTTGAAGCCGCGTCCGCGCAACTCGGTGAAGAGCTCGGAGTACTCGCCCTTGCGGCCCCGCACCACCGGGGCGAGAACCTGGAAGCGAGTGCCCTCGGGCAGGGCGCGGACCTGGTCCACGATCTGCTGCGGGGTCTGGGAGGAGATGACGGCGTCACAGACCGGGCAGTGCTGGATGCCGGCCCGCGCGTAGAGCAGACGCAGGTAGTCGTAGATCTCTGTCACGGTGCCCACCGTGGACCGGGGGTTGCGCGAGGTGGACTTCTGGTCGATGGACACCGCCGGGCTCAGGCCCTCGATGAGCTCGACGTCGGGTTTGTCCATCTGCCCGAGGAACTGACGGGCGTAGGAGGACAGGGACTCCACGTAGCGGCGCTGCCCCTCGGCGAAGATCGTGTCGAAGGCGAGGGAGGACTTGCCCGAGCCCGACAGTCCGGTGAAGACGATCATCGTGTCGCGCGGCAGGTCCAGGTCGACGCCCTTGAGATTGTGCTCGCGGGCCCCACGGATGATGAGAGAGTCGTTCACGGGATTCGAGTCTAAGGGGTGAGCGCACATCCCGTGCGTCGCACATGTGTTCGACGTGTCTCATGGCCAGGACACCGGAAGAATGACCGTGCTCCCGGGTTCTCACCACGGTCGGAGCGAGCACCCCTATGCTGAGGCCATGAGCAAGATCTACGCCGTCGAGTACCACTACGTCACTGACAAGGACGAGGAGATGGCCGCTGTCCGTCCCTCGCACCGCGCTTTCAACGGCCGCCTGGCCGACGAGGGCCGGCTGCTGGCCGCCGGCCCCTATGTGGGCACCCACGATGCCCTCATCGTCGTGCGGGCCGAGGACGAGGCCGGTGCACTGGCCCTCCTCGAGGACGATCCTTTCCAGCAGGCCGGCTTCATCTCTGAGCGCATTCCACGCGAGTGGAACCCCGTCATCGGGGTCCTGGCCTGATCCAGTCTGCCTCTGGCTGAGGCACCGGCCTTCACGCGCGGCCGGTGACCCCAGTCCCTGACCACGGGGCACGGCTCTTAGCCGCGGTCGCCCACGATCCGGCGTCGCACCAGGTGGACCAGCTCAATGCCGCCAACGGCCAGGCCCGCCATGAGCGCGATGACCCACCACACCCCAGGGGTGGGCCAGGCCAGCAGGAAGAAGGCGCGCACCGGTGGGGCGACGACGCCGAGGACCGCGATCGTCCCCATGAGAGCGACCAGCCCCAGTCGCCAGCTCGTCAATGGTCTGGCAGTGAGCGTGAGCAGCCACAGCCCGCAGGTGATGAGGACCAGGGTCGTCGCCGTGGTCACCTGGGCGCGCGGGGCGTGGGTGAGCGTCAACCAGAGGTAGGTGGACAGCGTAACGGTGCCCGCCATGAGCCCGGCCGGTACGCACAGGCTGAGCACCCGCCCGAGAAAGCCCTCCCGGTAGCGCTGGTTGCTGGGGGCCAGGGCCAGGACGAAGGCGGGGATCCCGATCGTCAGTGAGGAGACGACCGTGAACTGGCGGGGCAGGAACGGGTAAGCGACCGCCATGGCCGACACGACGACGGCGATGAGCGAGGCGTAGATGGTCTTGGCCAGGAACAGCGAGGCGATGCGCTCGGTGTTGGCCATGACGCGGCGCCCCTGAGCCACGACCCCGGGAAGGGCCGAGAACTCTCCCTTGAGCAGCACCAGGCGCGCCACCGCCTTGGTCGCCGGCGCTCCGTTGCCCATGGCGATGCCGAGGTCGGCGTCCTTGAGCGCCAGGGCGTCGTTGACGCCGTCCCCGGTCATCGCGACGACGTGCCCTCGGGACTTCATCGCCCGCACCAGTGCCCGTTTCTGTTCGGGCGTGACGCGTCCTAGGACACTGGCGCGCTCAACCGCGTCGGCCAGGCGCTCCAGGTCCTCCTCCGTCTCCTGCCCGCTACCCGCTCCGGCAGGCAGGGTACGTGCGTCCAGGACGACGAGCTCGCCGCCGTCGGGTGCGGTGACTCCGGCCTGACGGGCGACCGCGGTCACCGTCTCGGGGCTGTCCCCGGAGATGACCTTGGCGTCGACCCCCTGCTGGCGGAAGTAGGCCAGGGTCTCCGCGGCGTCGGGGCGGATCTCCTCGGTGAGGATCACGACCCCTGCGGCCTCAAGATCATCGGGAAGCCGCGGGTCCTCCTCCCCCGGAGCCAAGGTCCAGGGCGAGCGCGAGCGGGCCAGGGCCACGACGCGCATCCCCTGCGCGGCGATCTGACGGGCACGATCCAGCACTGACGCGTTGTATCCGGCCAGGACGATCTCGGGGGCGCCGAGCACCCAGGTTGTGCCGAAGCTGTCGCGAACCGCGGACCACTTGCGGCGCGAGGAGAAGGGCACTGACTCCACACCGGCCCTGCTGCCGGCGCCGGCTGACGACAGCGCCTCTTGAAGTCCTTGTGCACCGAGCCACTCGGAATCAGCGAGCCCGTCCCTGATGGCGTCGGCGGTGGCATTGGCCTCCCCCACCGTACTGAGAAGTGCGAGCGCCGAGAGCACCTCGGGAGGAGCCTCACCGCCGTCGGGCCCCTGGATCTCACCGAGGCGGATGCGGCCAGTGGTGATGGTGCCGGTCTTGTCCAGGCACAGGGTGTCGACCCGGGCCAGGACCTCGACGGCGGGCAGCTCCTGAACCAGGACGTTACGCCTGGCAAGGGCCAGGGAGGCGGTGGCGAAGTTGACCGAGGTCAGGAGCACCAGACCCTGGGGCACCATGCTGACCACGCCCGCGATGCCGGCGACGACCGCGTGGCGCCAGGCGCCGCTGCTCCAGGCCTCGCCGACGCTTCCGCTCAACCGCAGCTGGGACCACACCAGGACCAGAGCCACGGGCACGATGACCCAGCTGATCCAGTGCAGCACCCGGTTGGTCCCGGCCTGCAGCTCGCTGACGACGAGTGAGTACTTGCGGGCCTCCCGGGCCAGCCGGTGGGCGTAGGCGTTCCCGCCGACTGCGGTGGTGCGGAACAGCCCAGTCCCGGCCGTCACCGTGGTCCCGGACATGACCTTCGCTCCACTCACGGGGCGCACCGGCCGGGACTCGCCGGTGAGGATCGACTCATCGATCTCCAGGCCGTCGCTGGCCATAACCTCCCCGTCGGCCGGCACCTGCTGGCCGGCTGCGAGCCGTACGACGTCATCGAGAACGACCTGGCCGACGGCCACCTCGGTCTCGGCCCCATCCCTGACGACGATGGCGCGGGGAGTCTCCAGCACGGACAGACGGTCCAGGGCACGCTTGGCGCGGATCTCCGCCAGGGTTCCGGTGGCGGTGTTGAGCACAAGGACGAAACCGAACAGCGCATCCGCCCAGTGCCCCAGCGCCAGGACAAGCACCAGTGCGGCGCCGAGGATGCCGTTGAAGATCGTGAAGACATTGGCTCGCAGAATCTGCGCGGCGCTGCGGGAGGTCCGCTCGCGGTACTCGTTGGTCCGTCCGGTGCTGACGCGCTCGGCGACCTGGGCGGCGCTGAGCCCGCTGACCGAGGACTCAGGGGGATGCGTGGTGCTCACACGTCACACAGTAGTGAATCGGTCAAAGAGTGCCCCTCCTCCTGGGGGCCGAGACCTCAGGATGCCGCCTCCACGCGCCGGGCATCTGCCCGCGACTTGAGGACCGAGGCGATGACCGTGACCAGGACGGTGCTGATGATGACGCTCAGGGACACTCCGATCGACGCCTCGGGGATGGCGTGCCACTCCTGGCCCCCGTTGATGAAGGGGACCTCATTGGTGTGCAGGGCGTGAACGATGAGCTTGAAGCCGATGAAGCCAAGAATGACCGCCAGGCCGTAGTGGAGGTAGACGAGTCGGTCGAGCAGCCCGTCAATGAGGAAGTAGAGCTGGCGCAGGCCCAGCAGGGAGAAGGCGTTCGCGGAGAAGACCAGGAAGGGCTCGCTGGTCAGGGAGTAGATCGCGGGGATGGAGTCGACGGCGAACATGACATCGGCGGTACCGATGGCAATGATGCACAGCATCATGGGAGTAATCATGGTGCGCCCGGCGTGGCGGTGAATGACCTTGCCGCCCACGAAGCCGTCGGTCATGGGGATGACGCGGGCGACGAGCTTGACGAAGCCGCTGGGCCTGTACTCCTCGTCATCGTCGTCGGGCTCCTGGACGCCCTCCCGGGCCTGGGAGAAAGCGGTCCACAGGAGCCAGGCCCCGAAGAAGTAGAACACCCAGGAGAAGTTCTCGATGAGCGCGGCGCCAGCGAGGATGAAGATGAGCCGGAGAACAAGGGCGATGACGATGCCGGCGAGGAGCACCTCCTGCTGGTACTTCCGGGGCACCTTGAAGGAGGACATCATGATGACGAAGACGAAGAGGTTGTCGATGCTCAGCGCCTTCTCGGTGATGTAGCCGGCCAGGTACTCCTGGGCGAAGCCCCCGCCCCACACGAACCAGACGATGCCGCCGAAGACCAGGGCCATGCCGATATAGGCCACTGACCAGACGGCGGCCTCCTTCATGGTGGGCTCGTGGGGGGTGCGCACGTGACCGACGATGTCGATCACGATGAGGGTCAGGATGATGGCCGCCAGGCCGATCCACCCCAGGATGTGGACGTCCACGTGTTCTCCTCCGGTACGGAACTGGTACCGGAGGTCTCCTCCC
Organism: Actinomyces oris; assembly: GCF_001553935.1. Classification (NCBI taxonomy): domain Bacteria; kingdom Bacillati; phylum Actinomycetota; class Actinomycetes; order Actinomycetales; family Actinomycetaceae; genus Actinomyces; species Actinomyces oris. The sequence continues at coordinate 2,823,037 of NZ_CP014232.1, forward strand.
GCCACGTGCACAGGCGCTCAAGGCATGTACCGCTCTGGCCGCGACGCCGGGAACGCAGGACTGATGGGTGCCCGCACCGCCGTGATGACGACGTCGCCGTTGGTTGGGAGTACTCCCCTCCGTGTATAACGCCTGAGAGTCTAACGGGATGCTTCCTCTCGACGTAGCCACGCCGAGTCACTCATGGCTGTGAGATCAGTCGGCGGCCCGCATGGCGCGCAGCTCCTTCTTGAGGTCCTGGATCTCGTCGCGCAGCCGGGCGGCGAGCTCGAAGTGGAGGTCCTCGGCGGCGGCGTGCATCTGCTGGGTGAGCTCGTTGATGAGCTCGGCGAGGTCGCCCTGTGCCGCGCCGGCGAGCTTCTCGCGCACCGTGGCCTCGGCGGCGTGCTTGCGCCGGGCCCGCACCGATGAGTCCTCGTGGCCCCGGTAGCCGCCGGCCAGAAGGTCGGCGGTGTCGACGTCCTCGCGGGCGAGCATGTCGGTGACGTCGGCGATCTTCTTGCGCAGCGGCTGGGGATCGATGCCGTGCTCGGCGTTGTAGGCCAACTGCTTGGTGCGGCGGCGCTCAGTCTCCTCGATGGCCTCAGCCATGGCCGGGGTGATGGTGTCGGCGTACATGTGGACCTCGCCGGAGACGTTGCGGGCGGCACGTCCGATGGTCTGCACCAGGGAGCGGGTCGAGCGCAGGAAGCCCTCCTTGTCCGCGTCCAGGATGGACACGAGCGAGACCTCCGGCAGGTCCAGGCCCTCACGCAGCAGGTTGATGCCCACGAGCACGTCGAAGCGCCCCAACCTCAGCTCGCGCAGGAGCTCGACGCGCCGCAGCGTGTCGACGTCGGAGTGGAGGTACTCCACGCGCACACCCCTCTCGGCGAGGTAGGTGGTCAGGTCCTCGGCCATGCGCTTGGTCAGGGTGGTCACCAGGATCCGCTCCTGGCGCTCGACGCGGGTGCGCACCTCCTCGAGCAGGTCGTCGATCTGTCCCTGCGTGGGCTTGACGACGACCTTGGGGTCCACCAGTCCCGTGGGGCGGATGATCTGCTCGACGACACCGTCGGAGCGCTGGGTCTCGTAGTCGCCCGGGGTGGCCGACAGGTAGACGGTCTGACCGACGCGGTCCTCGAACTCGGCGAAGGTCAGGGGGCGGTTGTCCAGTGCGGAGGGCAGACGGAATCCATGCTCGACCAGGGTGCGCTTGCGGGAGGCGTCCCCCTCGTGCATGGCGCCGATCTGGGGGACGGTCACGTGGGACTCGTCGATGACGAGGAGGAAATCCTCGGGGAAGTAGTCCAGGAGCGTGTTGGGCGGGGTACCGGTCTCGCGCCCGTCGATGTGCAGCGAGTAGTTCTCGATCCCCGAGCACATGCCGATCTGCTGAAGCATCTCCAGGTCGTAGGTGGTGCGCATGCGCAGGCGCTGGGCCTCCAGGAGACGGCCGTCGTGCTCGAGCTGGGCCAGACGCTCGGCGAGCTCGGCCTCAATGCCCTCGATGGCCTTCTGCATGCGTTCGGGGCCGGCCACGTAATGGGAGGCGGGGAAGACGAAGACCTGCTCGACAGTGTCGATGACGTCCCCGGTCACGGGGTGCAGCGTGGCCAGGGCCTCGATCTCGTCCCCGAAGAACTCGATGCGGATGGCGAGCTCCTCGTACATCGGGATGATCTCCACCGTGTCGCCACGCACGCGGAAGGTGCCCCGGGTGAAGTCGATGTCGTTGCGGGTGTACTGCATCGTCACGAAGCGCCGCAGGAGATCGTCCCGGTCGATCTGCTGGCCCACCTCCAGGGGCGTCATCCGGTCCACGTACTCCTGGGGGGTGCCCAGGCCGTAGATGCAGGAGACCGAGGAGACCACGACGACGTCCCGGCGGGTGAGCAGGGAGTTGGTGGCGCTGTGGCGCAGGCGCTCGACCTCGTCATTGATGGAGGAGTCCTTCTCGATGAAGGTGTCCGTCTGCGGGACGTAGGCCTCGGGCTGGTAGTAGTCGTAGTAGGAGACGAAGTACTCCACCGCGTTGTTCGGCAGCAGCTCACGGAACTCGGCGGCCATCTGGGCGGCCAGGGTCTTGTTCGGCTCCAGGATGAGGGTGGGGCGCTGGACCTGCTCGACGAGCCAGGCGGTCGTCGCGGACTTGCCGGTTCCCGTGGCGCCAAGCAGGACGATGTCCTTCTCCCCCGCCCGCAGACGCTCGGTCAGCTCGGCGATCGCCGTGGGCTGGTCCCCGCTGGGCGAGTAAGGGCTGATGACCTCGAAGGGCTTGGCTGCGCGCTGGAGCTCGGTAACGGGACGCATGTCTTCAGGCTACGCGGTCCGAACGACACCATGGACACCTCTGACCGCGCAGTCACCTCCTTCATCAGCCTGCGATCCGGCCGTCACCACACAGATACGTCTTTGTATCCGGGAAGGAACCTTTCAATCGAGTTCACCTATTACGGTGGTTCTCGCAGGACGCCGGGTCGTCCCGTTCCACGTTCATGTGGATGCTCATGGACCCCGCCTCTGCGTCCTGTCTTCATCCCCTGACTCCAAGGACCCTTCATGGCTTTCATCGTCGCCGTCTCCGCCACCATCGTCGGAGCCCTCGGCCCCGCCCGCACCACCTCTCGACGCAACAGCTGCTCGGGCTGAGTCCGCCTTCCGGCTCTACCTCTCGGTTCCGCCCCACTGTAGGAGTGAACGCAGTATCCACCGACGGGAAGGTCTCCCCTGCCGTCAGGCAGTGGCTCCCGGCTCCAGGATCCGGGTTCTCCATAGTCTGTCGACCTCGGCGCGCAGGTCCTCCAGCGCCCCGGAGTTGGACACGATGACGTCGGCAACGGCCCGACGCTCCTTGTCAGTGGCCTGCACGGCGATACGGGCCAGCGCCTCGTCACGGGTCATCCCCCGCGCAGCGAGCCGCTCCAGACGCACCTCGAGCTCGGCCTCGACGACGACGACAAGATCGAACAGGTCCTGCATCTGTCCCTCGACGAGGAGAGGAACGTCGTAGACCGCCACCTGCCCAGCCGGAACCGTGTCCATCCGAGCCCATGCCTCTGCTGCGATGAGGGGCAGGAGGAGCTCTTCCAGGCGCGCACGACGCAGGTCGTCGAAGAAGACCAGCCGCCCCAGGGCACCGCGGTCCAGGGAGCCGTCCGCAGCCAGGATCCCTTCCCCGAACTCGGCCACCACTGCCGCAAGACCGTCACTGCCCGGGCTGACGACATCGCGAGCGACCTCGTCGGCACTGGTCACGACCGCGCCGCGCTCCTTGAGCAGACAGGCCACTGTGGACTTGCCTGAGCCGATACCACCGGTGAGCCCCACGCGCAGGGCTCGGTCCTTCGGACGACGAGTGGAACGGGCTACAGGTGTGTGGCGCATGGTCCCATCATGCCGTGACCTGCCCGAGCCGGGCCAGCGTGCCGTCGATGCTGACGACACCAAACGGTACGGGCAGCGACCCCGTCTTGTCAGTCGCCCTCTGAGGCCGCCCGACCCTCAGTCCTGATCGTTGTGGTCGAACCGGGTCGCCTTCTTCCTCCCCGGCCCCGACCGTAGGGCGCGATACGCTCCTCGACCCGGGCCAACGACTCCACCGCGCCCTGCGGGGGACTCACGCACCGGGAGGCCTGCTCCGAGGCCCGCGAGATGATCTCGCGGATGATCGGCGCACGAGAGTGATCCTCCTCCACCCCGTCAACCAGGACCTCCGCCAGCGCGGAGAGGACCTGCAAGGCAACCAGAGGGTCACCGACGGCGTCGACGAGTGTCCCGCAGCGTTCTCCGGGCCGGTTCATCGGCCAGGCCCCCATCGCCTCACGGCACTGGTGCCATGCCCGGCCGCTGGAAGCGCGGTCCCCGCGAGCCTGAGCGGCGTGCGAGGCCAGAGCCAGAGCGGCGCAAGCAGTTTCCGTCCACCCCTGGCTCAGACTCAACTCCGCCGTGTCGAGATGTTCCTTCTCCGCACGTTCATTGGCACCCAGTGCCGCCAGCAGCCGGCCGAAGGCCAGACGGAGGTCGACGACCAGCTCCAAGGCGGAGTCGTCCACCACCTCGGACAGCGAGGCGCTGACCGTCTCCGCAGTTGACATGGCGCGCTGTCGCACTGACTCCATGCCATACCCCCGAGACAGCGTAAGCAGCTCACGGACCTCCTTGAGCAGGGCGCCCTGGTTGCGTAACCGGGCACGGTCAGCCGGCAGGCCGCTCGTTACCGTCCCATAGGACCGGCTGGCCAAACCTGCGGCCTCAGCGGCCATGCGCATCTCAACCCGGTACGACACGCCATTGTTGCCGTTACGGACATCGAAGCGGTGGGCGATGCCGCGCACAAAACCGGTCATGACGTCATAGGCGTGGACGACGGTATCCCAAGCCGTGAGCTCCACGTTCCCCCACGGCGTTGTCCAGCTCAGCGAGACGCCCAGTGCATGGTTTCCGTAATCAGCTCGGTTAGCCTCCCGCATGACGAGAGCCAGTCCGACAGCGGTGTTCATCAGCTGCCAGGCCGAGGCCTCGGAGACAGCCTTCATGGGGCTGTGACGGATGAGGGCGATGGCCCGTTGCCACTGGGAGGATAGTCCCAGGTACTCGAGCCTGTCCGCCAGGCTCTGTAGTGACACGACATCTGGAAGGTGGAGCCGGCTCAAGGAGGCAAAAGCGTCCTCGGCCTCGACGATGCGTTGGTGGGCCAGGTAGGGAACCAGCACCGCTCCCAACCCCCTCGCGGTCTCCACGGGATCAGCCTCGGCACGCTTCGGTGTGGCCGTGGCTGTGCTGATGACGCCGGAGTAGTCGTCGTGCATGCGAGCAGTGGCCAGCACGGCTCCGGTGTCGGCCTTGCCGAAGGAGAAGAGTCTGGCCTCACGGAGCTGCTCGAGGGCCTCGTCCCTGAGGCCGAGGACGGCTGAGAGCTCCACCTGGGCGTAGCGCAGTGGGAGCGTTGAGCGGCCGTGGGCGGCCCGAATCCCCTGACAGAAGGAGATCGCCTGCTCAAGGCTCTTCCTACTCGTGTCCGGGTCCTGGCCCAGCTGAACCAACCAGGCCCGGTCGACGGCGCAGACCGCCTCCACCACCTGGTCGGGCGCGTTCCCCGCAGCCGTGTCCTCGACGTCGTCGGTGGCGACCGCCTTCCACAGGGCCGCAGCAGCGTCGCGACTGGGGCAGACGGGGTCGACATCCTCCAGAGCGCGGGCAATGTCGCCCCAATAGCTCATATCGTCTCCAACGGTCGTCACGTACAGGTTCCGGCTTCTAGGAAGCAGGGAGCACCGGTCCCGGCCACAGCCTCGCACAGGCACGTCACCTGAGCGATGGGGAGAAGGCACCGAACGTCTGAGGGTCTCTGCCTGCGGAGCAGGCAGAGACCCTCAGATGATGTCAGAGATCAGTCCTGACCACTGAAAAGGTGCGGATGCTCAGTTACCAGTGAGCTTCTCGCGCAGAGCGGCCAGGGCCTCATCGGAGGCCAGCGTGCCGGAGGCCTCAGACGGCGCCGAGGAGTACGAGGTGCCGCCGGCGGGGGCTGCCGGAGCACCGGACTCCTGCTCCTCCTCCAGGGCCTTGGCGACCTGGGCCTTGTGGGCCTCCCAGCGGGCGTGAGCAGCTGCGTACTCGGCCTCCCATGCCTCGCGCTGGGCGTCGTAGCCCTCGAGCCACTCGTTGGTCTCCGGGTCGAAGCCCTCGGGGTACTTGTAGTTGCCCTGCTCGTCGTACTCGGCCGCCATCCCGTAGAGGCTGGGGTCGAAGTCCTCGGAGGCGGGGTCGACACCCTCGTTGGCCTGCTTCAGCGACAGGGAGATGCGACGGCGCTCCAGGTCGATGTCGATGACCTTGACGAAGACCTCGTCGCCGACCTTGGCCACCTGCTCGGGGACCTCGACGTGCCGCTGCGCCAGCTCGGAGATGTGGACCAGGCCCTCGATGCCGTCCTCGACACGGACGAAAGCACCGAAGGGGACCAGCTTGGTGACCTTGCCGGGAACGACCTGGCCGATGGCGTGGGTGCGGGCGAAGGCCTGCCACGGGTCCTCCTGGGTCGCCTTGAGCGACAGGGAGACGCGCTCGCGGTCGAAGTCGACGTCCAGGACCTCGACCGTGACCTCGTTGCCGACCTCGACGACCTCGGAGGGGTGGTCGATGTGCTTCCAGGACAGCTCGGAGACGTGGACCAGACCGTCGACGCCACCCAGGTCCACGAAGGCACCGAAGTTGACGATGGAGGACACGACACCGGAGCGGACCTGCCCCTTCTGCAGGGTCTGCAGGAAGTTGGTGCGGACCTCGGACTGGGTCTGCTCGAGCCAGGCGCGGCGGGAGAGGACCACGTTGTTGCGGTTCTTGTCCAGCTCAATGATCTTCGCCTCGAGCTCGCGGCCCACGTAGGGCTGGAGGTCGCGAACGCGACGCATCTCCACCAGGGAGGCGGGCAGGAAGCCGCGAAGGCCGATGTCCAGGATGAGACCGCCCTTGACGACCTCGATGACGGAGCCGGTGACGACGCCGTCCTCCTCCTTGATGCGCTCGATGGTGCCCCAGGCGCGCTCGTACTGCGCGCGCTTCTTGCTCAGGAGCAGACGCCCTTCCTTGTCCTCCTTCTGCAGGACGAGGGCTTCGATCTCATCGCCGACGGAGACGATCTCGTCGGGGTCGACGTCGTGTTTGATGGACAGCTCGCGAGCGAGGATGACGCCTTCGGTCTTGTAGCCGATGTCGAGGAGGACCTCATCACGGTCGACCTTGACGACAGTGCCCTCGACGATGTCGCCGTCATCGAAGTACTTGATGGTCTCGTCAACGGCGGCGAGGATCTCCTCGGTCGAACCGATGTCGTTGACGGCGACCGGGGCGGGGCTGGGCGTGGTGGTTGTCATTGAGTGGATGCTCCGAATGCGGATAGTTGGATCGGGTTGATAGGGACTGCGCGCTCCCCAGCGACGCGAATCGGCCCGGACCAATTCATCGACCTGGTTGGATCAGTCTCATAGGAGACGCCCAGGAGCGCACGAGTGAACCTTAGCAGTACGTGACGAATCCGTGACTAGACGATGCTCAAGCATTATCCCGTACGTACGTGCAATCGCTCACGTCATCTGACGACTTGATGTCAAAAGGATGACGTGCCGATCTCATTCATATATCACCGGCTTCTTCGACCGATGAGCACGGGTCCCGGAAGGGCTCTCTAGTGGGCGGCCTCACGCCAGGTGCGCCCTCGTCCGACGGCGACGTCCAGGGGGACCGAGAGCTCTGCCGCCCCGCCCATCTGCTCTTTGAGGAGGTTCTCAACCGCCTCGGCCTCTCCGGGCGCGACCTCGATGAGAAGCTCGTCGTGAATCTGCAGAAGAATGCGGCTTGCTAGTGTCCGCTCGGTCAGGGCGCTGTCGACGTCGATCATGGCTTTCTTGACGATATCGGCGGCGCTGCCCTGGATGGGAGCGTTGAGGGCGGCCCGCTCAGCCATCTCACGGCGCTGCCGGTTGTCGCTGGTCAGGTCGGGAAGGTAACGGCGCCGCCCGAACATCGTCTCGGTGTATCCGTCGCGGCGCGCCTGCTCCACCACGGACTCCAGGTAGTCGTGAACCTTCCCGAACCTGGCGAAGTAGGCGTTCCTCAGATCTGCTGCGTCGGCGTTGTCGATACCGAGCTGACGGGCCAGCCCGAAGGTCGACAGCCCGTAGGCCAGTCCATAGCTCATGGCCTTGACGTGGCTGCGCTGCTGGGCGGTGACGTCCTCAACGTCGATGCCGTGGACCAGGGCGGCTACGTAGCGGTGCAGGTCCTCCCCGCTGCGGAAGGCATCGATCAGCGCCTGGTCTGCGGACAGATGTGCCATGATGCGCATCTCGATCTGGGAGTAGTCGGCGGTCATGAGGCACTCGTAGCCCTCTCCGACGGTGAAGGCCTCGCGGATGCGCATCCCCTCCTCGTGCCGGGCCGGAATGTTCTGCAGGTTGGGGTCCGTGGAGGACAGGCGCCCTGTGGCGGCGATAGTCTGCTGGAAGGTGGTGTGGATGCGGCCATCGGGCTGGATCGCCTTGCGCAGCCCCTCCACCGTCTGCCGCAGCTTGATGGCGTCGCGGTGCTCGAGAAGGTGCTCCAGGAAGGGGTGGGAGGTCTTGGCATACAGCCCGGCCAAGGCATCGGCATCCGTGGTGTAGCCGGTCTTGGTCTTACGGGTCTTGGGCATCTTCAGCTCGTCGAATAGGACGGCCTGGAGCTGCTTGGGACTGGAGAGGTTGAGCTCTCGCCCGGCGGCGGCGTAGGCACCCTCAGCGGCGTGGGTCACGCGGGCGTCGAGCTCGGTCTGGCGGATTTGGAGCACGGCGTCATCGACGGCGATGCCGGCGTCCTCCATGACGGTCAAGGTCGCGGCCACGGGCATCTCCAGGTCGGTGAAGAGCCCCAAGGCATCACGAGCCACCATCTGCTCATCGAGCACGACCTGGAGCGGGAGCAGGGCGGCGGCCCGACCCGCACTGGCCAGGTGGGATGCGGGAACGGCCTCGGAGGTGAGGGCCTCGAGGTCGAATGCGCTCTGAGACTCACCGGAGCCGCCGTCACCCCCGGCACCGCCCTCGTTGACTGCGGCCAGATCGATGCCGAGCCAGCGCTGGGTGAGGGTGTCGACGTCGTAGCTGCGCTGTTCAGGGCGACACAGGTAGCCGGCCAGGGAGGGATCTGCGACGACGCCGTCGAGCGTGAGCCCCCGGGCGCTTAGCGCGTGCCAGCTGCCCTTGGCGTCGGCGACGAGCTTGGGGCGCTCCACGTCGGCCAGGAGCCGGGCCAGGGCGGCTTCATCCTCAGGCAGGATCTCGGTGAGGTCGACGACCACCGCCCGAGAGCCGTCGGACAGCGACACGAGTGCGGCATCGCCCTCGACGGGTCTGAGGACGCCGACAACATCGACCCCCAGGGGGCGGGTGCCGTTATCACCATCCGCCGGCAGACTGGTCTCCAACCATTCAGCCAGCTGCCCCGCGGCAAGATCGTGTCCCAGCGAGACGATCTCCAGATCGCTCAGTGCGTTCAAGGCGCCGGCTTCCTCCGCCTCGCCCGGCTCGACGTGATCGGAGGTGTCGGTGAAGCTCAGGATGCGTAGCGCCCGTTGGTGCAGGGTGCGGAACTCCAGGGCCTCGAACACGCGCGCCAGGGCGGATCGGTCGGCACCGACGAGGCGCAGGTCGGTGCGCGGGAGGACTCCGAGATCCAGGTCGGTGAGCAGGTGGTTGAGGCGGCGGTTGCGCACGACGTCGTCGAGATGGTCGCGCAGCGACTGTCCGGCCTTACCCTTGATCTGGTCCGCGTGAGCGATGACGCCGTCGAGCCCGTCGTAGAGGTTGAGCCACTTGGCGGCGGTCTTGGGGCCCACCCCCGGCACTCCGGGGAGGTTGTCGCTGGTCTCGCCGACCAGGGCGGCGAGGTGCGGGTAGCGTTCGGGCGTCACCCCGTAGCGCTCCTCCACCTCCTGAGGCGTCATGCGGCGCAGTGTTGACACGCCCTTGACTGGGTAGAGCACGGTGCACCGCTCGGTGACCGTCTGGAAGGAGTCACGGTCTCCGGAGCAGATGAGGACCTCCATGCCCTCGGCCTGTGCCGAGGTCGCCAAGGTCGCCAGAATGTCGTCGGCCTCGTAGCCCGGCGCGGTGAGCGCTGTGACGCCCATGGCCTCCAGGACCTGCTGGATGAGCTCGACCTGCCCGAGGAAGGGCTGCGGTGTCTCATCGCGGGTTCCCTTGTACTCGGCGTACTCCTCGGTGCGGAAGGTGCCTCCGGGCAGGTCGAAGGCGACCGCCACGTGGGTGGGTCGCTCGTTGTCCAGCAGCGACAGGAACATGGACACGAAGCCGTGGACGGCATTGGTGGACTGGCCGGTCGACGTCGTGAAGTTGTCGACGGGCAGCGCGTAAAAGGCGCGAAAGGCCATCGAGTGTCCGTCGATGAGAAGAAGCCGCTCGGGAACCGGGTCCGAGGGGGACTGAGGTGTTGGACTCGTCGCAGGGCTGGTCGCGGTGGTGCTCACCGTGCCAGCCTAGGCCCATGACCCATCCACAGTCCGACTCGCCCCTCTCCCCCAGCAGCGTAGTGGGCTCCAGTGACTCCGAGGCCTCTCCAGCCTCCGCCGACTCCCCCAGCTCACCGGCTGTCGTCGGACCGCTGGGCCCCGTGGGCCGCGTCACTGCGGCCTCCTACTCCGGCGCAAGCGCCTCTGCCGTGGCCTTCCCGGACCCTGCCCGGCGCCCGTACCCGGATCCGCGTCCCGCGGGCTCTGCCGTCTCCGCCTCCTCAGCACTGCACGCGGTGCTGGAGGACAGTGAGGAGGGCACGCTCATGGAGACCCTCGGGATGGAGGTGGTGACTCGCGACGCGAATCGGACCGAGGTCCGGATGCCGGTCGACGGGGCCCGACAGGTCGTCGGAATCCTGCACGGCGGTGCCACCGCCGCCATCATCGAGACGGCCGCTTCCGTGGCCGCGCGCGCGGCGGCGCCCGACGGTGCCGTCCCGGTGGGTGCGGAACTGACGGTCAGCCACTTGCGCTCCGTGTCCCGGGGCTGGGTGAAGGCCACCGCCGTTCCTCTCCACCGAGGCCGTCGTACCGTGGTCTACCAGGTGACGGTCACGGATGACGATGAGCGGACCATCGCCGTCGGGACACTGCGCAGCCTGTTCACCTGAGGCGCCGCATCGCAGAAGGCGGTCGGTGGGGGCTTAGTCCTTCTTGGCCGAACCGACCTGCTCGATGACGGCATCGGCCACCTCGCGCATGGTCAGACGCCGGTTCATGGAGGTCTTCTGCAGCCAACGGAAGGCCTCCGGCTCGCTCAGCCCCATGCGCTCCATGAGCAGCCCCTTGGCCCGGTCGACGCGCTTGCGGGTCTCGAAGCGCTCGGTGAGGTCAGAAATCTCACTCTCCAGGGAGAGAATCTCCTCATGCCGTGACATGGCGATCTCAAGTGCCGGGATGAGATCCGCCGGGGTGAAGGGCTTGACGACGTAGGCCATGGCGCCGGCGGCGCTGGCTCGTTCGACGAGCTCGGTCTGGGAGAAGGCGGTCAGCATGACGACGGCGCAGTTATGCTTCTCGAGAATCCTCTCCGCCGCGGTGATGCCGTCAGTCACCGGCATCTTGACGTCAAGAACGCACAGGTCAGGGTCATGCTCATCAGCCAGGCGGACGGCCTCCTCACCATCTGCGGCCTCCGCGACGATCTCGTAGCCGGCGTCGGTGAGAGTCTCGACGATGTCAAGGCGGATGAGGGTCTCGTCCTCGGCGACGAGCACCCGGCGGGACTTGGTGGTGCTGGACTCATTGCTCACGGCTGTGATCCTAGTATGATCTCGCTGTTAGCGCCCCCGCAAAACCGGCGGCGTGCCTCCGTAGCCCAATTGGCAGAGGCATCCGACTCAAAATCGGAGTGTTGTGGGTTCGAGTCCCACCGGAGGTACCAACAAGTCCCTACCCAGCCCCACCTCAGGACAGACCAGTCAGATGGAGAGCACCTTGAGCACGACGTGGGTCTCGCTGTACGAAGCGGCCAAGGCGGTTCAGCGTCCTCGCCACGTGTCTTCATATATCGAGGCGGGCGGTGTCGCAGCTGCAGTGGAGTCGTCCTCGGGAAGAATCTATACGGGCGTCTGCGTGGATACGGCCTGCACACTGGGAATCTGTGCCGAGCGCAACGCGATCCTCAACATGGTCACCAACGGCGAGGATGCAATCCGGCGTGTTCTGACGATCATGCGCGACGGCCGTACCGGTCCACCTTGCGGAGCATGTCGAGAAATGATGACGCAGCTGATGCCGAGCCGGTTCGGCGCTGTCGAGGTGATGATCGACTACGAAGCTGGAAAGACGATGACTCTTGCCGATCTGACTCCACAGTGGTGGCTACGGCGATGACGCTGTGACCGCACAGGTCCGACCTGCGACTCCCTCACCCCACCCCCACCGATTCATCAGCGGGAAGCAGATGCCGGAACCCGTCGCCCTGAACCGGATCGAGGGGCCTCCCGGTGATAGGTGGGAGACCCCTCGACGGATCAGAACCGGTGCTCAGACCTTGTAGTCGCCCGTCTCACCGACGGTGTGGACACGGATCGAGTTGGTCGAGCCGGGCGTGCCCGGAGGCATTCCGGCCACGATGACGACGGTGTCCCCAGGCTGGGCCAGATGCTTGTCCTGAAGGATGTCATCGACCTGGGCCACCATCTCGTCAGTGTGCTGGACCTCGGGCACCTCGTAGCACTGCACACCCCAGGAGACGGCGAGCTGGTTGCGAGTCTCACACAGCGGGGTGAAGGCAAGCAGCGGAAGCGGCGAGCGCAGACGCGACAGGCGCCGGGCGGTGTCACCTGACTGGGTGAAGGTCACCAGGTAGGTGACGTCGAGGTGCTCGCCCATCTCCGCAGCGGCGCGGGTCAGTGCCCCACCTCGCGTCTGCGGGTAGGAGCCCAGGCCGGGGATGCGCTCCCCTCCGTGCTCCTCAACGTTCTCGATGATACTGGCCATGGTGCGCACGGCCTCGATGGGGTAGGCACCCACGGAGGTCTCACCGGAGAGCATGACGGCGTCGGCGCCGTCGAGAATGGCGTTGGCGCAGTCGGAGGCCTCGGCCCGCGTGGGCCGCGGGTTCTGGATCATGGACTCCAGGACCTGGGTGGCCACGATGACCGGCTTGGCCTGGCGGCGGGCCAGCTCGATGGCCCGCTTCTGCACCAGCGGGACGGCCTCCAGGGGCATTTCCACACCGAGGTCGCCGCGGGCCACCATGATGCCGTCGAAGGTGGAGACGATGTCGAAGAGGTTCTCCACCGCCTGGGGCTTCTCAATCTTGGCGATGACCGGGATGCGCACGCCGACCTCGTCCATGATCTCGTGGACGTCCTTGATGTCATCGGCGTCGCGCACGAAGGACAGGGCGATGAGGTCAGCACCGATCTTGAGGGCCCAGCGCAGGTCCTCACGGTCCTTCTCGCTCAGGGCCGGCACGGAGACGGCAACGCCGGGCAGGTTGATGCCCTTGTTGTTGGAGACGTAGCCGGGCACCTCGACCTTGGTGACGACGTCGGTGTCGGTGACGGCCACGACGCGCACCGCGACGTTGCCGTCGTCGATGAGGAGCCGGTCACCGGGGCGGCAGTCGCCGGGAAGTCCCTTGAAGGTGGTGGAGGCGCGCTTGACGGTGCCCAGGACGTCGTCAATGGTGATGGTGAACTCGTCGCCCTTGTTGAGCATGACCTTCTGGTCGTCCACGAACCGCCCCAGGCGGATCTTGGGGCCCTGGAGGTCGACGAGGATGGCGACGGCGCGGCCGGAAGCGTCGGCGGCCTCACGGATGCGGCCGATGACCTCCTCCTGGTCCTCGGCGCGACCGTGGGAGCGGTTGATGCGCGCGACGTTCATGCCGGCGTCCACGAGCGCTTGCACCTGCTCGGGAGAGTCAGTAGCGGGTCCGAGGGTACATACGATCTTGGCTCTACGCATGGGTTCAGAATACGGGACATCGGGCCCTGTGCACGAGGAGGAATCCCGTCAGTTGTCAGGTTGCGATCATCCTCACCCGGTTGCCGTCCGCCGGCATGGCGAGCAGCTCCTCGATTCGTTCTTTACGAATCCGTCTGACCTGGGTGGGCCGACGCCGTAGCGGCGGGTTCTGCCGGTGAGGCGTCCTCAGGCAAGTCATGCTCAGCGGCGGCGTCCTCGACGGAGTCATCCTCCTCGGCAGCCGAGCGGTCCTTCCTCGTCCCGCGCCCCGGCCTGTCGATGGCGTCGCTCAGGGGGCGCCGAGAGGTGAGGGCCAGTCCAAGAGCGCCGACGAGGAAGATGACGATGGAGGTCCACACGTTCAGTCTCAGGCCGAGGACCGTCTCGGCCTCGTCGATGCGCAGCATCTCAATCCACACCCGGCCTGCGGTGTAGACCATGAGGTAGATCCATAGCAGCCTGCCGCCCGTGACGCCACTGCGGGCGAGCATCCGTCTGCCGATCCACACCAGAAGAGCCGCCCCAGCAAGGTTCCACAGGGCCTCATAGAGGAAGGTCGGATGAAACAGGGTGCCGGGTGGGTAGGTGGATCCCGCCGGCAGGTGGGCCTCGTCGATCCGTAGTCCCCAGGGCAGCGTCGTCGGGGAGCCGTAGAGCTCCTGGTTGAACCAGTTGCCCAGTCGGCCGATCGCCTGAGCGACCAGCAGGGTCGGGGCGACGGCGTCGGCCAACGGGGCTACGCGCAGGCCGCGATGGCGCAGTAGGAGCACCCCAGCCAAGACCCCGCCGGCGATGCCTCCCCAGATTCCCAGGCCCCCTTGCCATGTCAGTGGGATACGGGCCAGGTCGCCGTTGGGGCCGAAGTAGTCGTCGGGCGAGGAGATCACGTGGTAGAGACGGGCACCCACGATTCCAGCCGGCACGGCCACGATGGCGACGTCGAGGACCAGCTCCGGTCGGCCTCCCCGGGCCCGGTAGCGCCGGTCCGACCACCACACGGCCACGAAGACCCCGGTGAGGATGCACAACGCGTAGGCCCTCACCGGGATGGGGCCGAGGTACCACACGGCCGAGGACGGGCTCGGTATGCCTGCGGTCAGCGCGGCCGTGAACGGCATCGTCAGCAGTGTTGGAATCGTTGGCATCGTTGGCATCATGGCGGAAAGGGCGGCGACAGGCACTCAGAGAACCTCTCGATGGGCGGAGGGGATCAGTGCCGGGTGGGCGCCGGCGGCGACCAGCTCGGCAACGAACTGCTGGGGGTCGGTGGAGCGGATGATGGCCTCACCGACGAGGACGACATCGGCGCCGCAGCGCGCGAAGCTCATGACATCGTGCGGGCCTCTGACTCCTCCGGCGGCGATCCGCACGACCTGCGCCGGCAGAACGTCAGTGACCTGGTCGAACAGGCTGCAGTCGACGGCCAGGGTGTCGGGATCACGGGTGTCGATGGCCACGATGCAGGCCCCCGCATCGACTGCGGTCAGCGCCTCACGGCGGGTACGGACCTCGACAACGGCGCCCATCCCCAGGGAGTGCACCCTCTCGATGAGCCCTTCGAGCACGAGGGGCTCAAGGCGGGCGTCGAGCATGAGCAGATCGGCGCCGTGAGCCCGGGCCTCGTGCACCTGGTAGGGCGTGACCACCAGGTCGTTGGCGAGGACGGGAAGATCCACGGAGGCCCTGACTGCATCCAGGTCCTTGAGGGAGCCTCGCGTGGCACTCGGCCCGGTGACAACTGAGACGCAGGCGGCGCCGCCGGCGGCGTAGAAGCAGGCCAGCATCCCCGGATCCCCAACGCCACTGAGGTCGGCGAACGTGGCCGTGGAGCGCTTGACCTCGGCGATCACTGTGACCGCCCGATCATCGGTGCGCAGGCTGGACAGGGCGCTGATGGCGCCGGGAACCAGGCGGGAGGCCTCTCTCAGGCGGGCCAGGGGTACCAGCGAAGCGCGACCTTCGGCAGCCATCTTGGCCTCGGCCACCATCGCCTCGAACGAGGTCATCACACACCTCCCCGATGTTGCCTGCCGGCGCTCGGTAGAGCGCCTGTCTGTATCCATCGTGACGGCCCGAGGCCGTCTGTTGCAAATCGCCAAACCGCGCTGACCGAGGAGTGGTCAGCTGGGACGGTCTCCCACGTGCGCCCCCAGATCACCGCCGGCCAGGAAGCAGCTGCGCTCGCCGGTGTGGCAGGCGGCTCCGACCTGATCGACCTTGATCAGGAGGGCGTCGCCGTCGCAGTCCAGATGGACGGACTTGACGTACTGCGCGTGTCCGGACGTGTCCCCCTTGCGCCAGTACTCGCGCCGCGACCGCGACCAGAAGGTCACTCGTCCCTCTTCCAGGGTGCGCCGGAGCGCTTCATCGTCCATCCACCCCACCATGAGGACCTCATGTGAGTCGTACTGCTGGACGACGGCGCAGACCAGGCCGTCGGTGTTGCGCTTCAGGCGCGCAGAGATCTGGGAATCGAGAGTCACATCCGCATTATGCACATCGTGTGCTGCTCAGCCCGGAGGGCCAAGCAGAGGACCGAGGTAGACCCACATGCCTGGCAGGTTGCGTACCACCGCGAAGACGGCCAGCGCGACCCCGAAAAGGATGCCCTCCCCACCGGTGACGAGCGGTCGTCGCAGGCCTCGGGCGGATGCGAGCAACCAGCGCGCTACCAGGAGAACGGCCACCGCCTCCAGCGCAAGCGCAAAGGGGTTGTAACCCATGGCGGCCCACAGGTCGCCGTGTATGAGCTCCCGAGTCGCCCGGGTACCTCCGCACAGCGGGCACCACAGCCCGGTGGTGCGGTGAAGCGGGCAGAGGTCGGGAAGCCCCGGAGAGCTGCGGGGCAGAGTCAGAGCGCGCAGCACGATGAGGCCACCCGGCAGGGCGGACAGAACCATCAGAAGCCCCAGTCCGACCCGCATTCCGGCTCCCGCGCGCCCATCGGAGCGCTCGGGCCTCGTCGAGGCATGCGCGCAGCAGTCTTCAGGCATACAGTTCATCGAAGCATCATCACCATGAACGGAATAATGGAGACAGCACTGATGATAGCGCCAATGGCGCCTGTCGCCACTCCAGCTATCGACAGTCCCTTGTTCGAGGCACGCCCCTCATTGGCGGCACCCACACCCAGCACTCCGACGACGATCGCCGGTACACCCAAAATCAGACCGAAATAAAAGCAGTTCGCGACGATGCTCGCAATACCGAGCCCGAGCGCCCACCCACCGAGGGCGTTGGCCTCATACCGACGCGGATCGTAAGACACCCCCCAATACACAGCCTGACCATATGGCGGATACGGGCCGTAAGAAGGAGACGGATGAGGGTACTGCTGACTGTAGGGCTGCCAGTAGGCCTGGCTGTACGATTGCTGACCATCCCCCGGATAGAGGACCATCTGGCCTCCCGATGCAGCCGGGAAGGGGAGCGACTGATCGCCAAGATCATCCGCACTGTAGTAACCGTTCTGGACTGACGACATACTTGAACCGGACTGAAAGGCGACATCCAAATCAGAAGGGTAAGAGGAACCAGCAGCTCCCTGACGGTAAGGAGCTGCCTGGTAAGGATTCAATTCACTCATTATTCCTCCCCTGGGGCGGAGCGCAGCACTCAGCCTACACGAGAACACACATCACACCCTGAGAACAACCTCATCTCAACGGGGAGAACACCCCATCGGCCCGGATGGACATGCCACCCCTCTTCGCCCCGCAGCACAAGAAACCTGTGAAACCTAGGCCAAGAGCCCAGTTCCCCAACGAGCTATTCTCATCAGGACGAGGACCGAATCCGCCAGGAATATACCCTCCGGGCTGCAAATTGTATTGCCTGTCAGGACATGGACCCATGTTGCTCAGAACATCTCTCCATCTAGATGATACTCAGTAATGTTCAGCATGTTGCAGAAGCATGACAGGCGTTACTCAGCGCGCAAATCTAAACACCTTCCGACGGCCCCCAAAACAACATCGATCCCACCCCAAACCAAACCCCCAACCCGACCCCTATTCTAGCAAATAGATAAATTAGGTCAGCACGAAATCCGATACCTCAACAATGATTCCTCAGGAGAGAATGCCGACTGTCCTAGAACAATGGTTCACGCGCTCTTCTCAGACTCAGCCACACAGGCATCTTCAAGAACGGACAGTGCGCCGGAGCCTCACCCGCCGTTCAGTCTCCCCCAGCTTTCAACGGACCGGATGGCCTGCGTCGTGCAGCGCATTCTTGGCCGCAGCGATGGTCATCACTCCGTAGTGGAACACTGAGGCTGCCAGAACGGCGTCGGCACCGTGGTTGGCCGCCGTGACGAAGTCCTGCGGGGATCCGGCACCGCCGGAGGCGATGAGTGGCACCCGGACCCGCCGACGAACGGCGTCGATCATCTCAGTGTCGAATCCTTTGGTGACACCGTCGGCATCCATGGAGTTCAGGAGAATCTCACCGGCGCCGAGCTCGGCTCCTTGAACCGCCCAGGCGACTGCATCAATGCCTGTGGAGGTCCGCCCTCCGTGCGTGGTGACCTCGAAGCCGGAGGCCGTTGAGACGCCGGAAGGGCACCGACGCGCATCCACCGACAGGACGATCACCTGATTGCCAAAACGCTGCGCCACCTCCGTCAACAGTTCGGGACGGTTAATGGCCGCAGTGTTGATACCGACTTTGTCCGCCCCGGCACGCAGCAGCTGGTCCACGTCATCGACTGAGCGCACTCCCCCGCCGACGGTCAGCGGAACGAAGACCTGCTCGGCAGTACGGCGGACCACGTCCAACATGGTGGAACGGCCCTCGTGCGAGGCCGAGACATCGAGGAATGTGATCTCGTCGGCCCC
Source organism: Actinomyces oris (assembly GCF_001553935.1). Taxonomy (NCBI): domain Bacteria; kingdom Bacillati; phylum Actinomycetota; class Actinomycetes; order Actinomycetales; family Actinomycetaceae; genus Actinomyces; species Actinomyces oris. The sequence goes on from NZ_CP014232.1 coordinate 2,841,346, forward strand.
TTGGGCGCCGTAGCGGGAGGCGAGCTCCACGGGGTCTCCGGCATCCTTGAGACCCTGGAAGTTGACGCCTTTGACGACACGACCGTCCTTGACGTCCAGACAGGGAATGATGCGGATGGCAACGCTCATGACTGGTCCTTGGATGTTGGGCCGGCGGAGATCTCAGGAGTGGGGCTCGACTCATTGCCTGCACGCGCCCCAGAGGCTCCGGAAGCCTGGACAGGATCCTTGGCCAGGACATCGATCACGACGACGACTGGTTCCTTGCCCTGCGCCTGCTCAGCGGGCAGCGAGAGGACCACCCGGGAGCCGACAGTGATATCAACCAGGTTCTGCGAGACTCCCACCAGCGCGTTGCTCATGTCGAGCTGCTTGGGCGGCTCCTGGTGCCCGAAGGTTGACTTCTCAAGGGGCTGTCCCGTGGCCCAGCTGACCATCGTGGTCCGAGCGATCAGACGGTCCTGGGAACCGATCTGCGGACCGGTGCCCTTGATGAGGATCTCTGTGGATACTCGAGTCGGTGCAGGGAGTCCAGCGCTGCTGACGGTGATGGAGCCATCCGGTCCTTCGGTCACGGTGGGGGCCCCTGCCGCCGGTTGCTTTGTCTCCCCTGTCGCAGTGGTGGGTAAGAGGTCGACAACGGTGATCTTCGTCGTCCGGGAGCCGTCCTCCTCCTGGGCCGGTTCGCGCAGAACGACGCGTGCGCCTTCGCGCTGGCCGGAGACCGCCGCGTTGATGTAGTCGCCCACCTCGGGACCGAGCAGGCCCTGCCAGAGCTTATACCCTGCCTCGTTACCCGTCGTGTTGCTCCCGTTGAGACCGGAGAACTGTGAGACCTGCAGGATCACAGGCGTCCCCGCGGAGACAGCGCGCCCCTGCCCGGTCTGGACGACGTCGGTCAGTACCGAGCTGGGGGCTGACAGAGAGGCGTCGCCGTTCAGCTCGACGGAGGGGGCCACCCCTGATCCGACCCGTCCGCTGACCGTCAGCAGCTGACTGAGAGGTGCGTTGCCATCCAACACGGTTGACTGAGCCGCGGTGCTGGTGCCCGCTCCGTTCCTTCCGGAGACGAGCTTGTTGACAGCCAGCGGCACCAGGATCATGGCAAGGACGACGACACCGATGAGGGCGACCGCCAGGGGCCCCCGCGGCATACGCCCCAGCGGACCGCCCAGAGTACGTTGCCGCTGCGTCGGTTCGGGCTCCTGGGTCTCGGCGACCACCTCATCCTGTCGGTACCCGGGCTCATGAGGGTGATCGCGTCGATCAGTTCGTGCGGACGGCCTGTGCGCGTTGCGACGATCATGGCTGCTACCCAGCTCCTGAGGCTGTGGCAGGGTCCGTGGCTGACGCTGTGGCTGCGGTTGCAGCTCAGTGCGCGGCGCAGGTGTGCCGGTTGTGGTTCGAGTGCCGGGGGACACAGTACCGGCAGGGCGTGTCTGCACAGTAGGTTGAGACAGTGCCGGCAGGTCCTGGGTCGCTGCCTCCTGCTGGGCCTGCTGAGCACGTTCGAGCGCACGGCGCTGACGCCGTGTCAGGGGCATGCCCGCTTCGGGGTCCAGAGGGGAGGTAGTACTCATGTTGCGTCTTCCGTCTGTCGCCTGACCAGTGCCGTGAGCCTCACCGTTCACACCCCGTTGGGAAGGTCGGTTGCCGAGTGCTCCATGCTCTCCAGGAGTGCATCGATGCGCTCGTCTACGGCACAGAAGGGATCATTCAGCGTAACAGGTGAGCAGACGCCGTCGTCGAGTCGAACCCGCACCCAGTCAACACTCACGTCACGGCGCAGGTCCTCGGCCCGGCCGACGACGGCACCACGCAGGCGCGCACGCGTGGTCGCAGGTGGGGTATCCACCGCCCGGCGGCAGGTCGCCTCGTCAACGAATCGGTGCAGGAGACCAGCGTCCTCCAGACGCTGTCGCAGTCCCTCACTGGGAGAGACGTCGTGGTAGGCCAGGGCCAGGCGGCTCACCCGGGGATCGGTCAGATCGGTGTCGTGCCGCTGGCAGTAACGGGTCAGCAGCCGCTGCTTGACCGCCCAGTCCAGCTCCGTGTCCACGATCTCGGGCTGCTGCAGGCGCAGGGCCTGGAGTCCTCGTTCCCACAGTTCCAGTGCGGCTTCGTGCAGAGCAGTGACCTCGATGCCCTGCGCAACGTGGTCACGGAGACGCCCGAGGTGCTCGGCCTGCATCTCCAACGGCGTGATGGTCCGCCCGTCAGACCGTTCCAGGAGCACCCCTCCAGTCATGTCATGGCAGGTGTCGCGAATGGCCCTCATGGGGTCGGCCAGGGCCAGGTCGCCGAGGTCTCCCCCGTGCTCCAGGTAGTCCAGGAGCAGGTCCATGGCCGCCACTTTGAGCAGGGTGGATCCCTGAGCGATGTTGGAGTCCCCGACGATGACGTGCATGCGCCGGTAGCGCTCGGCATCGGCATGCGGTTCGTCCCGGGTGTTGATAAGCGGCCTGGCACGGGTCGTGGCTGAGGAGACGGCGTCCCACATCTGGTCGGCCCGCTGGGAGAAGACATAGCCCCTGGGCCCGTCGGCGGCGGGCCGAGCGTCCCCGCCTGCGGTGATATGGCCGGCGCCGACGAGGATCTGCCGGGTCACCAGGTGGGGTACGAGAGTGCGGGCGTCGTTCCAGAAGTCTCCACGACGCCGCACGAGGTAGTTTTCGTGGCACCCGAAGCCGTTGTCCTCAGCGTCGCGGTTGTTCTTCAGCAGGTGGATCCGCCCGGGGACACCCGAGGCTGCCAGGTGCGCATTGGCCTGCTCGACGAGATCGGCCATGACGAGCTCACCGGCGCGGTCCTGAGCGAGCACGTCCTCGAGGCGGTCGCACTCGGCGGTGGCGAACTCGGGGTGGGAGCCCACGTCCAGGTAGAGGCGAGCGCCCCCGCGAGTGAAGACGTTCGAGGAGCGAGAGCGCTGGACCACGGGTTCGAAGAGCTCACGAGCAGCGTGGTCGGCGTCCATGGGAGGAGGGCCGTCGGTGGTGGGGGCGCAGGTGATGCCGTACTCGGTCTCCACCCCGATGATGCGCCGCGCCAAGGGCCGTGAGCTGCTCATGCTCACTGGCCGCCCTTCTGGACGAAGCCCTGGACGAAGGCCGCGGCATTGGTCTCGATGACCGAGTCGATCTCGTCGAGGATGCTGTCAACGTCACTGGCCTGCTCGGCCGACGCGGATCTACCGGTGCTGATGGCCTGGTCGGCGTCGGCTGCAGTGGTCTCGACGCCGGTGCGACGGACCTGCCCATGGGACTGACTGGCGTGCTGCGGCGTCATGTGTTGCTCCTTCACTCGTCCTGCCCAGCTGCTCACCGCTGGTGAGTGCACTGTGAGGCTCAGTGTCTCTCAGGATCTGCCCGGCGACCAATTTCCTCCAGGATGGTCGCCGTCTCATCAGAGCCGACGACCACGTCGTCTGGCAGGCGCAGACGCGCCAGAGCGGGGGCACCCGGCACGTCGAGGAGCAGGCAGGTCCAGGAGGCTCCCACGACCTGCCGGTGACGGCGGATGGCGGTTCCCCGGATAGCGGCGCGCGTGCCCTCGGGGGGCGTGTCGACCGCGTTTTGGATCTCCGCGTCGGTGACCAACCGGTGGATCCTGCCGGCGGCGTCGAGTTTGTCGACGACGGATCGTCCCGGTCGCAGGTCGGCCCACTGGATGTCGAGAGCGGCCAGACGGGGGTCGTCCCAGCCGGTTCCCGACCTGCGGCGCAGTCCCTCGCAGAGCTCGTACTTGGCAACCCATTCCACCATCTGAGCAGCAGGGCCGGATCCGTCATGGCGCCACTGCTCCAGGGCGTCGAGGACCTGCCTCCACAGAGCCAGGGCGCGATGAGCCCGGGTGTCCTCGACACGGGTGACAGTGGGGCTGACGGCATCGAGGAAGGCGCGTTGAATCGCCAGGGCGGTCAAGGCCCCGGCCTGGGTTCGCAGCTCGTGAGACAGGGTGGGGTCGTGGGAGAGGGCCCAGTGCTCCTCGACAGGATCGCCGATGATGGCCAGGTCCTTGACGCGGGCCAGAGCCTCCTTGAACGGGCCGGAGCCCTCGGTGCACGCCTGCTCCAGGAACCAGACAAGCAGGTCGGTGGTGGCGACCTTGAGGTAGATGGGAACGTCGAAGCGGTTGGCGTCACCGTTGATGACGTGAAGCCTGCGCCAGCGGGCATTGTCGGCGTGCGGTTCGTCGCGGGTGTTGATGATGGGGCGGTTGAACGTGGTCTGCAGGCCGATCTCGGACTCGACGTAGTCGGCGCGCTGGCTGACCTGGAATCCGGGGTGCTCACTGCGCTGCCCGATCCCGACCCGGCCGGCACCGGCGATGACGGGCCTGGTGACGAGGAAGGGGGTCAGGACCGCGGCCAGCTCCTCGAAGGGCACATCGCGCCGCACGAGGTAGTTCTCGTGGGAGCCGTAGGCCGCACCCTTGCCATCCACGTTGTTCTTGTACAGGACGATCTCCACCGGTGTCCCATCCCGATCGCCCTCGTCACCCAGGGCCGTCATGGCGCGCCGGGCGACCACCTCACCGGCGCGGTCCCAGATCAGGGCGTCGCGGGGTGTGAGGACCTCGGGTGAGGAGTACTCGGGGTGGGCGTGGTCGACGTAGAAGCGGGCGCCGTTGACCAGGACCGCAGTCGTGGCCCGGGGCAGGGCTGCCTCGGCGGCACTGGGGCGAGCGCGCGACCCCCAGGGGGCCGGCGGAGGGTCTGCCGTCTCCCCCGCATCGGCCGACGGTGCATCGCCCGAGGGCGCAGGGCGGGCGGGGTCGTCAGTGAGCTGGCTGGGGTGGGCGGCGGAGCGCCGGAGCCTGCCGCCGCGCAGGTCGGCCAGGGGATCCTCTCCCTCGTAGTCCCACCGCACGGTGGGCACGCCGGAGCCTGCGCAGTAGGCCTCCACCACGCGGGTGGACAGGACCACGGGGTTGGCGTAGGCGTCGCCCGGGCGCAGGACCCCGAACTCGGTCTCCAGGCCGACGGGTCGCGTCACCGGACCGGGCTGAAAGCCGACATCGTTCATGTGCTCTCCTTGCCGAGTCTGCGCACGCTGAGGATCTGCGAGGTGCGGGTGCCGATGAGCCGGGCCCAGCCCTCGGGGGTGGTGGCGCCGGTGATCTCCTCGTTCTGCCGTGCCTCGGTCGCGACGGCCGAGCGGAGCCTGGCTGCGCTCAGACCGCCCTGTCCCCCGGCGAGCTCGTCCTTGATGGAGGCGGTCTTGGCGCGCGAGACGATGGCGGCCAGCATGGCGCCGCTGGTGAGGTCGGCCAGGTGAAGGACGCGGGTGGAGGTGCCACCGGCCGCGTGGGCCTCGGTGATCTCCAGGACGGCGGTGGCCTCGTTGCGGGCGTAAAGGGCATCGATGACGACCCGTCGCAAGGAGGCGGCAGTGGCCTCACGGTCTCCCCCATGGGCCGCGAGCTCGCCCGGGGCCAGGGGCAGGTCGGCGATGAGGTGCCGGGCGAGGATCTCCTCGGCAGCGGCCGCATCGGGCCGGTTGATGCGGATCTTCACGTCCAGGCGCCCGGGGCGCAGGATGGCGGGGTCGATCATGTCCTCGCGATTGGAGGCCCCGATGATGACGACGTTGCGCAGGGACTCCACGCCGTCGATCTCCGCCAGGACCTGGGGCACGATCATGGTCTCGACGTCGGAGGACACGCCGGTGCCACGGGTGCGGAAGAGGGCCTCCATCTCATCGAAGAAGATGACCACCGGCCGGTCCTCGGCGGCGGCCTTACGGGCCTGGTCGAAGATGGCACGGATCTGGCGCTCGGTCTCGCCGACGAACTTGCTCAGCAGCTCAGGACCCTTGATGTTGAGGAACGCGGGCGGGCGTCCTGTGATGCCCGAGGCGCTGGGCGAATCAGCCAGGGAGGTGGCCACGGCCTTGGCGATGAGGGTCTTGCCGCAGCCGGGCGGGCCGTAGAGCAGCAGTCCCTTGGGGGCGCGCAGGCCGTAGGCGTGGAACAGCTCGGGGTGGGTGAAGGGCAGCTCGAGGGCATCGCGGATCTGCTCGATCTGCGGGCCCAGGCCGCCGATGTCCGCCCAGGAGACATCGGGTGTCTCGGCCACGACCAGCTGCTCGACGCTGGTGCGCTCAATGAGAGCCGTGGCGACGTCGGCGCGCAGGTCGGCGGCTAGGGTGTCACCGGGTTTGAGCCCCTCACCGGTCCCGGCGATGCGGCCAAGAGCCGAGGACAGGGTGAGGATTCGGGCGCTTCCCCCGCCGGTGGTCACCAGGACGCGGGCGTCATCGAGCCTCTCCTCGAGGGTGACGGCCTCACCGGTGCGGGGCTCAGGGAGGGTGGCGACGACGAGCATCTGGTCATTGACAGCCACGAGCCGCCCGACCTGCAACTCGGTGTCATCGACGCCGGGGTGGACGTGCAGGAGCATCTGTCGGCCAGAAAGGCTCACGGCGACCTCGCGGGGCTGGGTGGCGTCGGCGGCATCGACAGCATCGACAGCATCGACAGCATCGACGGTGTCACCTGCGGCGCCCCTCGTGCGGGGCGGGCCAGTGAGCAGTCCCAGGGTGACCGGGGGGTGAGTGACGGCATCGAGCTGTTGGCCGAGCTCGGCGATGCGCTCGCGGGCGGTACCCAGAGCGGTCACCAGGCGCTCGTTCTTGGCCGCCAGGCTGACGGCCTGAGCGCGGGCCTCACGCAGCTGGTGGCTGGTGAAGTCCTTGGCGGGCATCCCCAGTGGCTGGGGCGTGCCGGCGTCGGCTGCAGTCGTCTCAGACATGGTCAGCGCCGTCCTGGCTGTCATCTGCGCTCCCGCTGAGAACGGGGGTGGCGTCGGTGGGCTGCTTGGCCCGGCAGTCTCGCAGAACGCGGCGGACCTTCTTGTCAGTACTGGTGCGCTCCTTAACGTCATCGGGCAGCCAGTAGCCGCCCTCGTCGTAGGCGCCGCGGGCGGGCGGGCGCTTGCGGGTCAAGGGCCGGGAGCCTGCGGCCAGGCGACGGGCGGTCAGCAGGAAGCCGGTGTGCGCCACCATGCGGTGGTCGGGGCGCACGGCGAGCCCGTCGACGTTCCAGGTGCGCACCATGGACTCCCAGGACTCGGGCTCGGTGAACAGGCCGCTGTGACGCAGGGCCTCCACGGTGCGGGAGAGCTGGGTGACGGTGGCCACGTAGGCCAGGAAGAGCCCGCCCGGGGCCAGAGCATGGGAGGCGGCCTCAACGTTCTCCCAGGGGGCAAGCATGTCCAAGACCACCCGGTCGATGCTGCCGGGTTCCACCCGGGCGGCGACGACGTCAGCGAAGTCCCCGGTGCGCAGCTCCCAGGCGGGATGGTGGCGACCGAACCAGGCGTCGACGTTGGAGGCGGCGATCTGGGCGAAGTCCTCACGGCGCTCGATGGACAGCAGGTGGCCGCCCTCCCCGATGGCGGAGAGCAGGTTCATGGTCAGTGCACCGGAGCCGACGCCGGCCTCCAGGACGCGGGCGCCGGGGAAGATGTCCCCCATGGCGATGACCTGACCGGAGTCCTTGGGGTAGACCACCTGGGCGCCTCGCGGCATGGACAGGACGTAGTCGGCCAGGAGCGGGCGCAGCAGGAGCAGCTCGTGACCGGTGTCGGTCTCGATGACGCTGCCCTCGTCCATGCCAACGACGTCTCGGTGGTGGAAGGAGCCGCGCACGGACTGGAAGTAGCCGTGGGGGTCGAGCATGAAGGTGTTCTTGCGGCCCTTGGTGTCGGTGACCTGGATGCGTTCGCCGTAGCGGAAAGGGCCCCGGCGACCGGCCTGCCCTAGGATCTCCTGGGGGGCGGGGCGCTGGGAGGACTCCGTGGGTGAGTTCACCGTGTGCTCAGTCTGCTCGCTCATCAGGGCGAGTGTAGGACCGGTGCGCGACCTCAGTGCGTCATCACGACACTCGCCTCGGAGGTGTACGGGAGGAAAGTGAGCGTCTCTTGGAGATAGAGCTCAATCGACTCGGCATCGTGTGAGAGATATCCGATGGAGAGGTCCTGGCCGAGGTGCAGCTCGTAGTCGCCGCCCCGCGTGCTCAGCAGGACAGCGCCCTGGATGGCGGGGGCCCACAGGACCTCACCGTCCAGGAGACGATCGATGTGCTTGCGGATGGGGTAACCGTCATCGGTGGTCTCCGCGACGGCGGTCCACAGCTCGGCGGAGAGCAGGAGGGCGTAGGGGCCTTCGACTCCGGCGAGGCGGAGCTCCTTGAGGGCAGCGGCAACAGCGTCGGGAAGATCCTTCGGCTGCGGGAGCGATACGGCTGGGTTGGAGCTTGAAGGGACCAGCCCCTCAATGCCCGCGCTCGTCAGCCCGTCGAAGACAATGCCGTCCTCGGCCCTGGCGATCTGAGCAACGGCGTCCTTCACGGGCTGCCAGTCGGAGTCCTGGGCTCCGCGGTCGACGGCGTCGACGGCCTCGCGGCTGACCCGGAAGGGAACCCTCAGCTCGACGATCTGGCGGACCTGACGCTGGTGCGCCTGAACACCTTCGAAGGGGGTGTCCACGCGTACCTGGTGACCGGTGCGTACTGCCGCGAGATCCTCTCCGTCGGGTCCAACCACGTCGACGACGCGTCGTCCAGCGATCCAGCGGATGAAGGTGCGCCGCGCCTCTTGGTCGATCTCACCCCAGGCAGCCTCGGAGATGGGGGCCAGCTGTCGATGCAGATTGTTCATACTCGGCCTTTCAGGTTTCCGATCCCAAGGGATCCGTCGGACGGTACGGGAGTGGAATCCGCACCATTGCTGTGGTCATCTGGTGTCTGGTCACGCGGCGCCTCAGAGGATGCGTTGAACCCGAGGTCCTTGGCGGCGCTCAGCTCAGTGGCGGGCTGGGTCGGGTCCTGCGGTCCCGCCTCAGGTCGGACAGAAGGCTTCGCGTGCTGGTCGGCGTCGTCGAGGAAGGCGGCCGGCGGAGCGAAGAAGAGACATCCTGTCAGAGGCGTGGAGAAATCAAGGATGCGGTCGTAGTTGCCCTCGGGCTCCCCCAGGAACATACGCCGGAGCATGAGCTCAGTGACGCGTGGGTCTGCTGCGTAGCTCATGAAGAACGTGCCCTGCTCCCCAGAGGCCTCACCGAAGGCCAGATTGTCACGCACGATCTGGAGCTCGTTACCGTCGGCGTCCTCAATGGTGTTCATGGTGACGTGGCTGTTGGTGGGCTGCTCATCATCGGGGAGCTGGGTGTCATCGAGCTTGGTGCGACCGATGACGCGTTCCTGCTCCTCGACACTCAATGAGTCCCAAGCGGTGAGGTTGTGGACGTACTTCTGCTCAATGATGTAGCTGCCGCCCGCCCACGCGCCCTCGTTGATGAGCGCCGCGGCAACGGCCGCCTGCCCCCGCGGACTCTCAGTGCCGTCGACGAAGCCCAGAGGGTCCCGATTATCGAGGTAGCGGAAGGCGTGAACCTCATCGTAGGTACTGACCGCAGGGCCCAGTCGGCGCATGATCTGGCGCGCCAACTCGAAGCACATGTCGAGAGTTGAGGCGCGCAGGTGGAAGAACAGGTCTCCCGGCGTCGAGGGGGCACTGTGCTTTCCTCCCTGAAGTGCCTCAAAATCGTGCAGGTACTCAGGACGAGGTACGTCGAAGAGACGATCCCACATGCCTGCCCCAATACCGACGACGCAGCTGAGCATCGTCTCGGGGTAACGGAAACCAACGGCCCGGGTCAGCCCGGACACAGCAGTCAGCAGATCGATGACGACGGACTCGCCCCCGCTGCGTACTGTCACCGTGAGGAAGATCGATGCCTTGGCCGGCGAGGCCAGAATCTCTTGAGAGAGGTCCTGGGGGCTGACGTCGCTCATGGTTTCACCTTCGATGATGACGTTGGTACCGATGCTCGGAGGCATTTCATCCTCTGTAAAGGTTAGCACTTTCAGTGGTGTCGGAGCCGGTGGGCATCATGTTCCGGTGACCTGGTCGGGCGGCTTGGTCGTCGTGGTCACCTCAGTTACCGCTGCCTCTCAGCGCGCGCCGGTGGGGACCGCACCGGCCAGGCTCCCGGCCTCCACGAGCACCAGCCAGCGGGAGACCTCCCGGGCTCGTTTCATGGCGTCGGCGGCCTCCTGGCCGGTCAGGTCGGTGGTCACCGCCGCGGCCGGCAGCACCGTGCAGATCTGCCTGGCGCTCACCCCGAGCGTAGGGGTTGAGCTTGCTGCGTCCGACAGCCCGAGCTCCTTGAGGGCGGCCGCATCGATCGTGCCCACCAGCTCGGGCCCGTCAGTGACGAGGACGAGTGCGGCTCCTTGCGCCAGCGCTTCACGCACCTGGGACACAGGCGTGTCGGGTCCGACGACGTGCACGGGCCTGGCCAGCTCGCGCAGGTCCAGCTTCGAGGCGGCCCTGGCTCCTCCCCCGAGCTCGAGGACCTGCCAGCTGGAGGCCACGATCGACCAACCCACCATGAGAACCAGGATGAGGTTGAAGGCGTCGGGCTGGCGACCGTCAAGCACGAGTGGGCGCAGGATCCACCACCACACGACACCGCCGACCACCGCCAGCCCGCCCCAGCCGGCCACTTTGAGACCGAGTCTCCGGTTGCCGGTCACCTGGACCACGAGCGCGGCCAGTGCGTAGCCGCCGTCGAGGGGAAGACCCGGCAGGGCGTTGAAAATGGCCAGGGCCAGGTTGACCAGGGTCACGGCCCATATGGTGAAGGCGACGGGAACCGGCAGACTGACGGAGTTCTGCACCCACGTTCCGATGCCCCAGATGAGCAGGTTGGTGGCCGGTCCTGACAGGGAGGTGACCAGGTCCTTCCACGCGGTCCACTCGCGTGCCGGCCCGAAGGAGGTGCGCCCGCCCCACAGGTAGAGCTCGTAACGGGTGGGTCGCCTGCCCATGAGAGTTCCGAACAGCCCGTGGGCCAGCTCGTGCAGGAGCACCGAGGCCCCAACACCCAGGACCGTGGAGACCACCACCAGCAGCACCGTTGTGGTGCCGAAACCGCCCAGGGCCGAGGAGACCAGCGGGTACCAACTGCCGGCGATGAGCAGGCCGAGCAGGAGAGAGGTCGGCGAGATGACGACGGGGGCACCGCCGACGCGGGCGATCACCCACTCGCCGGTCGATGTGGAGGCAGGCATGGGCGCGAGCCTAACGCCGTCGGCAGCCGGGAGCCGCATCCACTCGGCGGCCACAGCCGCGGATGTCTCTCCCCGCGGGTGCGGCCTGTGGAGGAAGGCCGCGCCCTCCGGCCAGATCCGACGCCGCGTCACCTCCTCGCGGTAGCGTCGTCCCCATGCCCCACGAGCCGCTCACCGCATCCAGCTCATCGCCTCAGACCGGCGTCAGGCCCACCGGTCCGGGTGCCAGTGGCCGTCCGGGAGCGGGCGCGGGCGGCGGACGCCGCGCGGCCCTGTCCCCCTCTCGGGCCAAGGACTTCATGCAGTGCCCGCTCATGTTCCGTCTGCGCACGGTCGACCGCCTTCCCGAGCCCGGTTCGCTGGCGACGCACAAGGGCACCGTGGTCCACGGCGTACTGGAGCGTCTCTACGATCTTCCGGCCTCGGAACGCCTCCCACAGGCGGCCCTCGAGCTCCTGCCCAGCCAGTGGGCCTCCCACCGCGAGAAGAACCCGGAGGTCATGGACCTGTTCGAGGACGCCGACCACGTGGAGACCTGGCTGGAGGAGGCCCGCGGACTCATTCGCACCTACTTCACCCTGGAGAACCCCCAGCGCCTGGAGCCGGCCGAGCGCGAGCTCTTCGTCCAGACTGAGACCGGAGACGGCCTGCTCCTGCGAGGCTTCGTGGACCGTCTGGACGTGGCACCCGACGGCGCCATGAGAGTGGTCGACTACAAGACCGGGCGCAGCCCCGGCACGCGTTTCATGGAGGAGGCGCTGTTCCAGATGCGCTTCTACGCGCTGGTGCTGTGGCGCCTGCGCGGGCGGGCGCCGGCCCGTCTCCAGCTGGTCTATCTCAAGGACGGACGGGTCCTGACTCACGATCCTCGCCTGGCCGAGCTGGAACGCACCGAGACGCGCCTGGCGCACCTGTGGGACGAGGTCGAGGACTGCGCTCGCAACGGCTCCTTCCATCCCCGCCGCTCCCGGCTGTGCGACTGGTGCGCCTTCCAGGCCCAGTGCCCGCTCTTCGGCGGCACCACACCGCAGGTGCCCGATGACGGGATCGCCCGCCTCCTGACCGCACGCCGCACCGCTGCCTGATCTCGGCCATTGTTCAGGAATTGCCACGGCCAGAGGCCGTCGATTACAGTCCATGACGGCTGACAACCGTCGCCACGCACTTCCCAGATCCCCATGGAGAAGCACATGAACGTCGTCCAGGCCCACGCAGCCCGCACCGCCTCGCGCGGAGCCGGCATGTGTATGCGCTGCCTGGTTCGGGCGTTCTGAGGCGGTCTCAGACAGATCGTTCTCCCCGGCTCCCGGCGCCCCTGAGACGGCGCCCCATCAGCCACGTCCAGCCAGGCCTCCACCTCACTCCCCCACCGGATGACGTGGCCTGTCTCTGTCTTTCCACCTGTGCTGCGTCACCGGTCCCCACACAGGCTGCTTGCACCTGACAGCAGCAGCCGGACAAGGACTGCACCGTGCCGTCACCCACCATCCTCACTGGGCTCATCGTTGGAGCCGTCCTCGGTTTCATCCTCCAACGGGGCCGTTTCTGCATCACCGGCGCCTTCCGGGACCTGTGGGTCTCCCGCTCCTGGCGCTGGTTCACAGCCTTCCTGCTGGCCATCGCCGTTCAGGCGGTCGGAGTCGCCGTCCTGACCTCAGCAGGCTCCATCACCCCTGAGATCCCCAAGCTGTCGGTGGTTGCCACCGTTGTCGGCTCCTTCCTGTTCGGAGTCGGGATCGTCCTGGCCGGCGGCTGCGCCACCGGGACCTACTACCGCGCCGGCGAGGGCCTGGTCGGTTCCTGGTTCGCGCTCGTGGCCTATGCCACCACGGCGGCCGCGTCGAAGACGGGACTCCTGTCGGGGGTGACGAGCTGGGTCAAAGGACTGTGGGTCACCAACCTGACCACCATCCCGGCCACCATCGGCCTGCCGAACTGGGGCGGCGTCGTCATCCTGGCCGCCGTCACCGGGCTCGTTGTGCACCGCTTCATCGTTCTGGAGCGCAGCCGTCCCGCTCAGATCCAGCTGCCCGCCCAGCGCACGGGCCTGGCTCACCTGCTGCTGGAGAAGCAGTGGAACCCTCTGGCCACCGGATTCCTCGTGGGCGTCGTCGCCGTCATCGCCTGGCCCACATCCTGGGCCTCGGGGCGCCCAGACGGGCTGGGGATCACGACGCCGTCGTCGAACCTGGTGAACCTCATCGTCACCGGGGACGTCGAGCGACTTGACTGGGGCGTGCTCCTGGTCCTGGGCATCCTGCTCGGCTCCTACCTCGCTGCCAAGGCCTCTGGCGAGTTCCGCGTCCGCGTGCCCAGCGCCCAGGTCATCCAGCGCTCCATCGCCGGCGGTGTCCTCATGGGGATCGGCGCCGCCTGGGCCAGTGGCTGCTCCATCGGCAACGCCCTGGTACAGACCTCACTCCTGTCCTGGCAGGGCTGGATCGCACTGGTCTTCCAGGTGCTGGGGGTCGGGGTGGCCGCCTGGTTCCTCCTCATCCGTCCCCGGCAGCGTCGTCGCGCCGAGCGGGCGGGCTCACGCGTGCCCGCCACCGTCTGAGGCCTCGCCAGAACCCCCGCAACCATCTCGCTGCCCCAACCGCCCCCGAACCCTCATCACATCACTTCAAGGAGTCACTCATGCGCACTGTTCTGGAGACCACCGGTCAGGTCTGCCCCTTCCCCGTCATCGAGGCCGAAGAGGCCATGGAGGAGCTCAGCGTCGGCGACGAGCTCGTCATCGGCTTCGACTGCACCCAGGGGACTCAGACACTGCCGGCTTGGGCCGCCGACAACGGCTACACCGTCACCGAGTTCGAGCGCACCGGCGACGCGGCCTGGACCATCACCGTACGCAAGTAGGTCGAGCCGCTACGGTTAGGCCTATGGAGCACAGGAGACTCGGCCGGACCGGCCTGCGTGTGTCCTCCGTGGGCCTGGGCACGATGACCTGGGGCCGGGACACCGATGAGCTCGAGGCCAAGGAACAGCTCGACATCTTCCTCGATGCCGGGGGCACGCTCGTGGACACCGCCGCCTCCTACGGCGAGGGCGTCAGCGAGGAGGTGATCGGCATGCTCCTGCGCGAGCACGTGGATCGCCAGGACCTCGTCCTGGTCTCCAAGGCCGGTGTGCGCACCTGGCGAACCGGGGAGCGGTCCTCGGTGGCTGACGCCTCCCGCGGCTCGCTGCTGGACACGCTCGACACCAGCCTGGCCCGCCTGGGCACCGATCACCTGGACCTCCTGCTGGTCCAGGTGCCCGATCCCAGCACCTCCCTGGAGGAGACGGCCCACGCGCTGAGCCTGGCCGTCTCCTCCGGGCGCACCCGGTACGTGGGCATTGCCAACCACCCCGCCTGGGCTTCGGTGCGCATGCATGACCTGCTCAGCGAGTGCGGCCGGGGTCCGGGGCTGGCGGCCGTCGAGGTGGAGCACTCACTGCTCTCCCGAGGTATCGAGCGCGAACTGCGGCCCGCCTCGCAGGCCCTGGGCTTCGGCATCCTCGGCTACGCCCCCCTGGGTCGGGGCGTGCTCACCGGCAAGTACCGGGCGACGATTCCACCGGACTCACGGGCCGCCTCCCCGCACCTGCGCTCCTACGTGTCCCCCTACCTGGGCGAGGCGCACCGGGGTGTGGTTGAGGCCGTGGCCACTGCCGCCTCGGGCCTGGACCGTAAGCCGGCCGAGGTCGCGCTCGCCTGGGCCCGCGATGCCCCCGGGATCGCCTCAACCATTGTGGGTGCCCGCACTCCGGCTCAGCTCCAGGGCGTGCTGTCGGCAGACGACCTGGAGCTTCCGGTCCAGATCCGACACGCCTTGGACGAGGTCACCTCCGTCCAGCTCGGTTACCCCGAGCGCTTCTAAAGCTCCCGGCGCTGCTGTGAAGCGGCCCCTGGCGAGTATCAGCCCCAGACGAGGGCGATGCGCCTGCCGTCGATCTCATGGACCGGTACATCCATACCGAAGACCTCACTCAGACACTCCCGGGTCATGGTCTCCTCGGGGGTTCCTTGAAGGACGACTCGGCCCTGACGCATGGCGACGATCCGGTCCGACCATGCGGCAGCCATATTGATGTCATGCATGACAACCACGACCGTGCGCTCGAGCTCGTGGGCGGCAGCGCGTAGACGACGCATCATGGCCACCGAGTGGACCATGTCCAGGTTGTTGAGGGGCTCGTCCAGGAGCATATAGGGAGTCTCCTGGGCCAGCACCATGGCGACAAAGGCCCGCTGGCGTTGCCCACCGGACATCTCGTCGAGGTAGCGGTCGGCCAACTCGGTCAGGTCCATCCACTCCAGGGCATGGTCGACGATCGTCTCATCGTGCTCGGTGGGACGTCCCCGGTTGTGCGGATACCGGCCGAATCCCACGAGGTCACGCACAGTCAGTCGCACGGCGAGATGGTTGTCCTGCTTGAGGACGGACAGAACGGTGGCGAGCTGGCGTCCCGGGGCGGTGGCGACGTTCAGGCCACCGACTTCCACCGTGCCGGCGTCGGCTCCCAGAAGTCTTGCCATCACGGACAACAGCGTGGACTTACCGGCCCCGTTGGCACCAACCAGCCCGATGACTCCGCCGGCCGGCAGGTCGAGGTCGACGTCGGAGAGCACCTGACGCTCACCGTAGGACTTGGTAAGGCTACGAACTGCGATCACGAACGTCTCCTGGAGCTGATGATGAGGGCGATGAGGGTGAGCCCGCCGAGGAACTCGATGATGACGGACAGGACGTTGTCGGCGTCCAGGACATGGGCCAGCACTGTCTGCCCGGTCACGAGGACGAGCATGGCGACAAGTGCCGCCATGGGCACGGTGACCACATGGCGGTTGGTACCGGCAGCCCAATAGGCCAGGTGGGCGACGAGGAGCCCCAGGAACATGATCGGCCCGACCAGGGCCGTGGACACGGATACCAGCACGGCCACCATGACCATCACACGCTGGCTGATACGACGGTGATCGACTCCGAGTGCGGTGGCGATATCGGGCCCGAGAGCCACGACATCAAGCGCCCTCAGGTCCCGGATCGCCAGTATCGACACGGTGGTGGTCAGGACCAGCGAGAGCACGAGCAGATCGGGGTTGATCGATCCGAAGGAGGCGAAGAGCCGGTCCTGAAGGATGAGGAAGTCGTTGGGATCCAGGAGCCGCTGGATGAAGGTGATCCCTGAGCGCAGGAAGGTTCCCAGCACGATGCCCAGTAGCACCAACGTGGTCACCGAGCGCCTGGCACCGAGCACGGCCCCCATGAGCGCCACGGACACACCGATCATCACCAGAAGTGTCAGGACGAAAGCCCCCAGGTCCGGCAGCGAGGAGAGTCCCGCCGCCCCCAGCACGAGAAGAAGAACCACCTGCAGCAGGGCGTAGAGCGCATCCAGACCGAGCACGGAGGGTGTGAGGATCCGGTTGCCGGTAACCGTCTGGAACATGACGGTGGAGACGCCGCTGGCCCATCCCACACACAGCATCGCCCCGAGGGAGGGCAACCGGTAGGGCAGGACCAGAAGCGGGTCGAAGGCGTTGATGACCAGGAAGACGCCGCTGGCCACCAGCACCAGGAGCAGAACAACCACCAGGCGGAGGACAGAACGCCGGTTCTCCCGGCGACGACGTCTGGAGAGCGCGTCAACCACGTTCCACTCCTCGCAGGATGAGCACGGTGAAGACGCCGGCGCCAACGACCCCCATGATGACGGACAGCGGAACCTCGTAGGGGTAGCGGACCACGCGTCCGACGACGTCGCACCCCAGCGTCAGAACAGCACCACCGACGGCAATGACCGGAAGACTCCGACGCAGATTGTCCCCCATGAGCCGGGAGACGATGTTGGGTACCACGAGCCCGAGGAACGGCAGGCTCCCGACCACGACGACGCTGACCGCCGTCATGACGGCTGCGGCCATGATCGTGAGGTTGATGGTGCGGTGATAGCTCAGCCCGAGCCCGGTGGCCGTCTCCGCCCCAAGGCTCGCCACAGTGAGGCGGTCGGCGGCGAGATAGAGCAGCAGGACGATGAGCGCCACCAGCCAGAGCAGCTCATAGCGGCCGGCCAGCACCCGGGACAGGTCGCCGGCCGTCCAGGAACCTAGTGACTGCAGCAAGTCGTAGCGCCAGGCCACGAAGGTGGTACCCGCTCCGACCACGCCACCGAGCATGAGGCCGATCAGGGGGACCGTGACGTCATCGGACGTGCGCCGGTGGGGCAGCAGTCGCAGGAGCCACAGGAAGACTGCCGAGCCCGCTACCGCGCATGCCGAGGCCACCAGCATCTTCGCCAGAACACTGGTGCCCGGTGCGAAGAGAGCCACAAGCAGCAGCCCGACGACGGCGAACTGAGTCGTGCCTGCCGTGGTCGGGGACACGAAACGGTTGCGCACACTCATCTGCATGACGGCGCCCGCCACAGCGATGCCCGAACCGGCGAGGACGGCCGCCAGGGTGCGCGGCACTCTCGAGACCATGAAGAGGCGCATGGAGCGGCCCTGCGAACCGGTGCGAACCAGATCCACCGGATCGAAGTCTGCCACTCCGATACACACCGACACGAGTCCCAGGACGAGCAGAAGCAGAAGGCCACCGACCAGGAGCGACAGGCCCGACCGTCGTGGCCTGTGTTCCCAGGCCGCAACGGGGTTCCTGGGGCTCATGCGGACAAATCGCCCTTGATCTCCTTGGCCATGCGCAGACTGACTCCGAATCCGGCGCCCAGGAGGTACCAGTCGGGGCCGTCAAGGTAGTAGACCTTGTTGTTCTTCCAGGCATTGGTGGCGGTGACCAGCTCGTTGTCGAGAATCTCCTTGGCCGAGGAGCCCTCTTGCTCGATGGTGGCGTCGCGGTCCAGGACGAAGAGGACATCAGGGTTGGCCTGCCCGATGAACTCGAAGGAGACGGCCTCGCCGTGGGTCGCCGCCTCGATGTTCTCAACAGCGGGGGTGACACCGAACTCGTCAAAGATGACGTCAAAGCGGGAGCCCTTGCCGAAGGCACTCACTTTGCCGCCGGTGGTGAGAAGGCACAGGCCCTTGCCGGCGTTCTTGGCCACCGTGGCCACCTGAGCGGCAGCATCGGTGAACTCCTTGACCTTGGCCTGCGCCGCGCTCTTCTTTCCGAAGATCGAGCCGAGGATCGTGGAGTGGCTGGTGAGGATCTCCGTCATCGACGCGGAGGGCTCGTTCTTCTTGCCCTTGTCCCCGTTACCGCCCTGGCCACCCTGATCGGGGCTCGCGGCCGCCGTCGCACTCGCACCCTGCGGCTTGACAGTCATGTCAATGGTGGTGAACTTGCTTGAGAAGTCCTCATAGGACTTGGCGGTCCGGTTCGCCACGATCACCAGGTCCGGCCCGACCTCGGCGATGGCCTCCTGCTTGGGCTCCTTAAGGCCGCCCATATCCTTGTACTTATCGTCCTGGAACTGGGACAGGGACTTGGGCAGGTTGCCACCGGTCTTGGGGATGCCGACGACGAGGTCGGCCAGGCCCAGTGCGGCCATGGAGTCCAGGACACCGTAGTCGAGAACGACAACGCGCTGGGGCGCCGCCTTGATCGTGGTCTCCCCTTGGGCATGCTTCACGGTGACCGGGTACGTCACCGCCTCCACGCTCGATCCGGCAGAGGCGGCGCCGGTCCCGGTGCCTGACGAGCTCGAGGACTTCGAACCACAGGCGGACAGAGCCAGCAGACCGGCTGTGGCCGCGGTCGTGGAGAGCAGCTGACGGCGGGACGGAGACATGGGCATCAGGATTCCTATCTTCGTGGGCGACAACCGAGTACGGGTCACAGGCACACAACTACTAAGGGAAGGCTTACCTACGGTATTTAACCGTATCATACCCAGGACAAAGCGGTGGGGCCCACGCAGTTCGCGTGGGCCCCACCGCCGAGAGATGTGCTGAGGAACGTCGTCCGTCCAGCCAGGGACCTCAGTCAGTCCTCGTCGTCGTAGTCCTCATCATCGTCATCATCGCTGTCGTCGTAGTCGTCGTCATCCTCGTCGTACTCGCCGTCGTCGTAGTCCTCATCATCGTCATCGTCGTCCTCATCGTCGCCATCTGAGTCGAAGGCCTCGAAGGGGAGCTCGATGCCGTATGCGGTGAACAGCGAGTCGTCGTAGGTGAAGAAGGCGTCCTGGAGGGCGTTCTCGGCCGCGACCACGGCCGGGGAGAGCTCGTCACCGGTCGCGGCAGCATCCAGGTGCGCCTCGAAGGCGGCAATGAGTCGGTTGAGTGCGGACCGCGGATCGTTCGTCATGTGGGACACACTACCGGCTATCCCCCGCGCAGCGCACAGGCGAACGGCGTTGCCCGGCCACGTCGACCCGATCAGGCCTCCGACTCGACTCCCAGCTCCTGACGGATGAAGCCCAGGAAGAGGTCCTCTCCCTTGATCTTGCTGGTCTCTTCGGGGCCGACGACGACGCGCACACCGTCGCGCAGGATCTGGGAGGCACCGCCGTCGGGCCCCAGGGGCAGGATGATCCGCTCGGTTCCGGGCGTGTAGGTCGCGGAGGGCTCGCGGCCCGCGATCATGTCGGCGATGTTGCTGGCGACCACTCGGGCATGGGCGCGGGCGGCGTCGGCGCGCTTGGACTCGCGCACGTCGGTGATGTCTCCGATGGCCCAGACACCGGGGTGGTCCACCACGCGCAGGTACTCGTCGACGCGGATCGTGCCGTCGTAGTGGCGCACCTCGTCATAGTCCTCGCTGAGGAATCCGGTGGCGGCCGCCGAGCCGTAGGCACGGAACCACATGTCGGCCTCGAGCTGGCGCCCGCCCTGGGTGGTGACCCGGAAGGGCGAGAGCACGCCGACGTCGACCGGGGGCAGGAAGCTGAGGGAGTCACCGGTGAGGATCTCCACTCCGCGCTGGGTGAGCTGGTCGGCGATGGCCTCACGAATCTCCGGCTTGTAGTCACCGGCGGGCAGAATCCTGTCGGCGGCCTCCAGCATGGTCACCTTGACCTGCGGGAAGGCCGAGGTGATCTCACCGGCCAGCTCGATGCCGACGGCGCCGGCGCCCAAGATGAGCACTCGCGAGGACTGCTCGAGGTTGGCGTGAACGCGCTCGATACGGGCCTTGGCGATGACGGAGGAGGACTCCATGTGCTTGGCGGGGAAGGGGTAGGCGGTCCCGGTGGCCAGCACCAGGTAGTCGGCCTCGATCTGCCCGTGACCGGAGACCTCGACGGTGGTGCCTCGCACGGTCAGCGCCGTTCCGTGAACGACGCGCCCGTTGGTGAGGAGTTTGTCGTAGGGCAGGAAGATCTTCTCCGCCCAGTCACGGTCGACCGCAGCGCGCAGCGCCGCGGCGTGGCTGACGAAGGTGTCCTTCTGCTCCACGAGGGTGACCTCGGCGACGTCGTCGAGGGCCTTGGCGGCGGTGATGCCACCGTATCCACCGCCGACGATGGTGACGCGAGCCATATTGTGTTCCTTCCGGTGATGAGAGGGTGAAGAAGCGAACTGCGCCCGTCAGGCAAGTCCGCGACGTTGAAGAAGAGGCAGGATGCCGGGTTCACGCCCAGTGAAGGCCCGATAGGAGACCAGGGGGTCTCGACAGTCGCCGCGGGAGAGGAACTCGCGACGGAAGATCTCTCCGGCCCGACGATTCAGGCCGAGATCGCCGTCGATCGCGCCGTCAGTGGTGAACCACTCGATGGCATCGGCGTCCATGACCTCGCTCCAGATGTAGGCGTAGTAGGCGGCGCTGTAGCCCCCGGCGAAGACGTGGGAGAAGTAGATGGAGCGGTAGCGGGGAGGCACGAGCGCGTCATCGACTCCGGCCTGGGCCAGGGCCCGGTGCTCGAAGTCCTCCACCTCGGCAACGTCTCCGGGAACCTCGTCGGGGGCCAGAGTGTGCCAGGCCTGGTCGAGCAGAGCGGCCCCCAAGTACTCGGTGGTGGCGTAGCCCTGGCCGAAGGTGCCCTGGCCGCGCAGCTGCTCGGCGAGGTCGGAGGGCATGGGCTCGCCGGTGTCCACGTGGCGCGCGTAGGAGGACAGCACCTCGGGGTGAAGCGCCCACTTCTCGTTGACCTGGCTGGGGAACTCGACGACGTCGCGGGGCACGGCCGTTCCGGAGGCCGAGGGGTAGCGGGCCTGGGAGAACAGGGCATGCAGAGCGTGCCCGAACTCGTGGAAGCACGTAACGACCTCATCCCAGGTCAGCAGGACCCGGCCGGAGGTGGGCTGCTCGATATTGCAACAGTTGATGACGACCGGCTTGCGGCCGGTGAGCGTTGAGCCGGTGACGAGGCTGTCCATCCAGGCGCCGCCGGACTTGCCCGCCCGGGCGTAGTAGTCGCCGACGAACAGACCCAGGACCGGCGCCTGGGCGTCCTCACCGTCGCGCACCTCCCAGACCTTCACGCCCGGGGCGTACATGTGCTCGGCCAGGTCCTCGCGCTCGTGGAAGGTGATGCCGTAGAGGCGGTTGGCGGCGTAGAAGACCCCCTTGGTGACCACGCTCCACAGCTCCAGGTAGGGGGCCAGCACCTCGTCGTCGACGCCGAAGCGCTCCTTGCGCTCAGCGGCCTCGTAGAGGGGCCAGTCGGCGGGCCCGAAGGTCTCACCGGCCTGGGTCTGCGGATCCAGGTCCATGCGGGCGGCGTAGACCTGAGCGTCAGCGCGGGCGTTGTCCATGGCCGGCGTAGTGAGCCGGGCGAGCAGCTCTGAGACCGCCTCGGTGGTGCGGGCGGCCGACTCCGCGGCCACGAGGGCGGCGTGGTGCGGGAAGCCCAGGAGGACGGCCCGTTCGGCGCGCAGCCGGGCGAGTTCCAGAACGATGCCGCGGGTGTCGCCGAAGGCGCCCTGCTCCCCCAGCCCTCGACTCATGGACGTCTTCAGCAGGGCGAGCCTGGCGCCGTGGGGCCGGGTGGTGGCCAGGGCCGGCGGCACCGTGACGTTGGTGACACCGGCCGCGTGCATGGCCTCGGTGACCAGGACGGAGAAACGCATCTTGAGCGCGTTGACGCGGGCGTTGATCTCCTTGAGCGCCTGCGTGTCCGCTTGGTCCAGGCCGACGCCGTTGCGTTCGAACTCCTCGACGGTCAGGCGGATGAGGCGGGCGGCCTCAGCATCGATGACGGTGCCGTCGGCGTCGCGCGCGGCCTGCCCCTCAGGGGCTTGGGACACGAGCTCGTCGAGCGCCTTGAAACGTCGGTAGAGACGAGAGTCGAGGTGATAGGCGTCGGAGTGGGCCGCCAACTCGGGGGCCAGGGCCTCCTCGAGCTCGTCGAGGTCCGGGCAGTCGGTGGCGGAGGTCAGAGCGTCCAGCACCGTCAGCGCCCGCTCCAGCAGCTCTCCGGATCGCTCCAACGCCTCGACGGTGTTGGCGATCGTGGGTGCGTCCTCGTTGGAGGCGATCGCCTCCCACTCCTGGCGCTCGGCAGCCATCCCGGCGCGGATGGCCGGTTCGATGTCGGCGTGGTCCACGGCTGTGAAGCCGGGCAGGCCGAGATCGAGCGGCCATGGCTTGGCGAAGACGTTCGACTCCGGGAGGTCGGTGCCGTCGGTGGTCTCGCTCATGGGCCCATCGTGCCATGAGCCCAGGGCATCTCAAGCACAACCTGCAGACATTCGTGGGTCATTGGTCCTTATCGGAGGGCTTGAAGAGCTTCTCATCGGGCGGGTTTCCCGCCGCTAAAGACACAATGAGCTCGGCGATGTCGGGCTCATCGGGATTGCGGCTACGGCTGTCGACAGCGCGGTTCGCCCACCATCCGTCCACGGCCAGCAGCGCCACGCGCTGCATCGCGGTGAGCTCGTCCACCTCGCCGATCCACTCGTCGCGCAGCACGTCCCAGGCCTTCTTGATCGTCTCGGCCTGCGACGTCGTCGAGAGCATGAAGCTGACCTCTCCGGGGAGGATCTCGCCGTCGAGGACGGAGCGCGTCAGGGCCTCGATGCGCTCGGTGCGGCTCGCCTCGTCTAGTGGCTTGCCCAGTGCCTCCAGCGCCTCGGCTCGCCACCGCTCCTGGAAGGCCGCAGCGATGCCCTCCAGGAGCTCGGTCTTAGTGCGGAAGTGGTATATGACTCCACCTCGGGTCAGTCCGACGTGCTCGGCCAGGGCGTCGAAGGTGAGGGCATCGAAGCCGTCTCGGTGGGCGAGCTCGAGCGCCCCAGTGATGATGCAGTCCCGTTTCGAGGTTCTCATACGGTCTCCTCACTCGCCTCGCTCGTGGCCGGAACATGGCGTGCGGCCATGACGCCCGCGCCCAGGAGGATGACGGCGGCGATCACGGCCGTGGCCTGCATGGCGCAGGTGAACGCCTCCCGGGCCTGGACCATCAGCCCGACCTGCCCGGGGTCGCTCGGGTCGATGGCACCAGCCAGGGTGGCCAGGGACTGCTCGGCGGCCTCGGCCACCCGCTGCGGAAGACTGGAGGGGGCGGGCCCGAGCAGCAGCCGGTAGCCGACGTCCTGAATCGTGCCGAGCACCGCGATCCCCAGGGCGACGCCCAGCTCGAGACCGGTCTCGGAGATGGCCGAGGCCGCTCCTGCCCGGTCCGCCGGCACCGCCCCCAGGACCGCTCCGGTGGAGACCGTGGAGGCCAGGCCGATGCCTGCGCCGATGACGAGCAGACCGATGCCGATGACCATGATCCCGCCGTAGGACTCCCCCAGCGCGACCACGACCAGCCCCACTGCGGCCACCAGCAGGCCGATTCCGAGCGCCCGGCCGTTGCCCAGCCGGCGCACCACCACGGCGACGGCCGCGACCACAACGATGGAGGCCAGTGACGCGGGCAGCTCAGTCAAGCCGGCTCGGAGTGTGGAGTAGCCCCGGACGAGCTGGAGGTACTGGGAGAAGAAGTACAGCAGGCCGGCCAACGCGAAGATCGCCAGGACGCTCGTCGCGATCGCCCAGGTGAATGCCGGCCGCCGGAAGAGCTCGACGTCGATCAACGGCGTGGCCAGCGTGCGCTGACGCCTGATGAACAGCCAGCCGGTGGCCAAGCCGCCGACCAGTGCTGCGATCGCAACGACGGTGAGGCCATCGTGCGCGAAGGACTTGACGGCGTAGGTGATCGGCACGATGGCCAGGACCGACAGGACCACTGAGGCCAGGTCCACCGGGGCTCCCTGAGCGTTCTTGGACTCCGGCAGGAGCCACAGGCCCGAGACGATGACCGCCGCCATGACCGGGACGTTGATGAGGAAGACGCTGCCCCACCAGAAGTGCTCGAGCAGGACTCCGCCCACCAGGGGCCCTAGGACGGTGCCACCGGAGCTGCCGGCGGACCAGATCGCAATGGCGGTGGTGCGGTGGCGGGCGTCGGGGAAGATGTTACGGATGAGGGAGAGGGTGGAGGGCATGATCGTGGCGCCGCCGACGCCCAGAAGGGCTCGGGCGGCGATAAGGGCTCCCGCGCTGGGAGCGAAGGCCGCCATGATGCTGGCCGTTCCGAAGCCGAGCGTCCCAATGAGCAGGAGGCGTCGCCGACCGATACGGTCGGCGACATTGCCCATGGTGACCAGCAGACCCGCCAGGGTGAAGGAGTAGATGTCACCGATCCACAGCAACTGGCTGGCCGTTGGGCTCAGGTCCGCACTCAGCGAGGGGATGGCCAGAGCCAGCACCGTGGAGTCGATGGCCAGCAGGGTCACGGCCAGGGTCAGGACGGCCAGGGCCGCCCAGGCGCGAAGTCCAGGAGTACGAGTCACGACCAGAACCATACTATACACACAGTATAGTTATGGCCGCGTCGCAGGGCTCCTCTCAGCGCAGGCGGCGACGGCGCAGCACAGCCTCCACATTCGGAGGGAAGTAGTCCGGCCCCTTGAGGACCTTGCCGTCCTCGCGGTAGACCGGCTTGCCGTCGGCACCCAGCTTGGACATGTTGGAACGCTGCACCTCGGCGAGCACGGCCGCCAGGTCGATCCCGGTCTCCAAGGCCATGCCGTAGATGACGTAGATGAGGTCCGCCAGGGCGTCGGCAGCCTCGACGGTGTCGCGAGCGCCGTCGTCGGCGGCCACGGCGCGGAGGTAGCTCGACTCGAGCTCGGCGCGTGCGGCCTGCCCGTAGACGGCGCCGACGAGCTCGGAGAACTCCTCGGCGATGAGACTCATGCGCATGTCGAGGCTCTCTCGCTCGAGGTTGGCGCCGTCGGTCTGGACGGGAAGTCCGTAGACGTGGTGGAAGCGGCGCACCAGGGCCTCGGGATCGTCGCCCTCCCTCTCTCCGACGCCGTCGTGAGCCACCAGGGGAAGGACACCGTCTGAGTCAACGGGGCCATCCCAGGGGGCGCGCGGCTCACGCGGGTCGTCGGGCAGCAGGGTGGCGATCCAGCCGTCATGGAGCCGACCGTCGTTGGGCAGGAAGCGGCGCACTCGCCCTTCCCGCTGGAAGCCGAGGGACCAGGCGACCTTCCAGGAGGCCCAGTTGGGCACGGAGCCGTGGCTCGTCTCATGGATGTCGCAGCGCCATCTCAGCGCGGACAGGCTTAGGGGGCCGTTCGGGTCGAAGGCCATATCGATGAGGGCGGCGACGGCTCGAGTCATGGTTCCGCGCCCACGCGCCGCAGCAGCGAGCCAGTAACCGACCTCGCCGGTCCGAGCGCCCTCAGGGCCACTCAGGGTGATGCCGAGCATGCCCACCAGGTGCGCAGAGGCACCGGCGTCGGCCTCGCGGATCGCCCAGGTGAGCTCGCGCCCCTCGCTCCAGCCCTTGGCCACGACCTGCTCGACGAAGAACTCGGCGTCGCTACGTTGGTAGTTGCGAGGGACGAAGGTCCACTGCTGAATGTCCGCATCCTGGCAAATCTCGGTGATGCAGTCGAGGTCGTCACCGGTCGGGACCGACAGGACGAGTGCGGGCAGGTCGCCGTGAGCAGCAACGGTCATCTCAAAGGAGTCCATGGAGGCCGATGCTAACGCCTCTACCTCGCCCCACTCGTGATGATCCGCTCGAATTCCTCTCCCAGGTCATTTCATGGGCCTATGCTCGAGGATGATGTCCCCTAACGAGAAGAGCCTGAGTGACTACCGCCCCCACGCCTGAGAGCCGACGCCATGGTCCCGCCATCCCCCACTGGATGCTGCCCTCGGTGCGAGTACGCAGACGCGGCGATGTCATCACGGTCGAGCAGCGGGTCCCGGCCCGTGTGGAGAGTATTCAGACACGCAGCAGTTACGACTCACCTCGTCGCGGCTACGTGAAGCACCATGACATTCCGAGCTTCGAGTCCGGCCTGGGATCCCCGACCGGCCTTGCCCTCGTCAAGGAGCGTCTGACTGTTCCGGCCAGTGCGGCGAGTGAGCAGCAGGTTCGTCAAGCCGTCGACCACGCCATCGCCGCCTACAACCCGGGCACGGCGGCGCTGACCGTTCAGCTCAGCCGAGATGCGCTGCTGCGACTGCTGCAGACTGTCTTCTTACTGGGAATAGCGGGATTCGGTCTGTACTTTATCGTCATCCCCTCCTTTCAAAGTACCTCAAGCGCGCCTCCAGGAGGTCCTTTCGCCGGTTTCCAAAACCTCTTGGTAGCCTTCTCCGGTATTTTGATCCTCATAGCGGTCGCCCTCGCAGTCGTCTGCGCTCGTACCGCATGGGCCCTGCGCACTCCGAGGTTCGTGGCAGAGGAGCAGTGGGGGCTGTTGCGTCAGACCCTGACCCAGCTAGCAGGCCAGGAGCCCGGCTCGTCGCGCCCCCTGGACATTGAGGCGGGTCTGCGCCGTGATCTCATCACTCACCCCAACGGAGAGTCCCTCGCGCGAGGAGTCACCCGTGACGGGCGCATAGGTCCCCCGTGGCCGGATGCCTATGACGTCGCCAAGCGCGTCAGACAGGGCCGGCGCGCCCTGGTCGGCATGACCGTCTTCGCCTCAGTCTTCCTGAGCGTGGGGGTTCTGATCTTCCTGCTGTTGATAGCCACCGGGCAGCTCACGCTCATTCCCTTGCTCTTCGGCGTCAGCATTTTCGGTGCGATCGTGTCCCACATCTCCAAGCGGTGTGACCGTCTCCTCGTGTCTTATCCCAGCACGATGCCAGGAGGAGAAGAGCCCCAGGAGCTCAGCTGGGCGGATATCGACACCGCCTCCTTGCCCGCGTGGTGCGATGCGCGCCGGCGCGAGCGCTACTGGAACCTTGTTGCGATCGTGTTCCTGGTTGAGTTCGTTGTGGCTGTCCTTGCCATATTCGCTTCTGTGATGCTGAATCAGACTGCGTTCTCGGCCGGCTCCTCCCCGCAGGATGCTCGCACCCACGCGCTGATATGGAACTCGGTCCTTGCGCTGGTTGTCATCGCTGCGGCACTCGCCACCGTTGTGATCGGCAGGCACTGGATTCAGAAGAAGGACAGCGAGCTGCGCCATCAAGCAGGACTGCTCTGAGCTCAGCCCCGCCGCTGACTCGCCACAGGCCTGCGGCGCAGGACCGGCCAACAGGAGACCATGATGAGGCCTCCCAGTAGGCCGTAGGCCAGAGCCACCCACAGCCCGTGATCGTCACCGAGCCGGCCGACAACGGGTGGCGCCAGGAGGCCCGCCAGGCGGGCCAACCAGGACACGATGGTCAGTCCCAGCCCGGGAGGAAGCCCTTCAACATCGTCAGCGGCGGAGTAGGTCACGGGAACGGCGACGGCGCACCCAGCCCCGGAGATCGCCATCCCCAGCAGCGTCCCGGGAACGGAGGAGAGCAGGAGGGCGATGCTCATTCCGAAGGTGACCAGTGCTCCACCCCAGGCGATCACGGCTCGTTGACCGACAGCATCAATGATGCGGTCACCCACCAGGCGCCCCACGATCATCGTTCCTTGGAGGGCCACCAACCCCAGCCCGACGTGACCGGCACCGGCGCCCTGTTCGGACAGGAGCAGGGAGGACCAGTTCATGGCCACGTCTTCGGGGAACATCGAGGCCGCGCATAGTAGCCCGACGACGAGGAGCACGAGGATCGTGACTGGTCCGACTCGACGAGACGATGTCGCCGGCCTCACCTGGGGGGCGTTGTCGAACTCCTTGATCTCATCGGGCTCGCGATCAGCGCGGTCATGGCCGGGTAGGAACCAGCCTGCGAGCAGGGGGCCTGTCGAGAGGACGAGCAGCACCACTGCCGTCAGGACCATGTGGGTTCCCACCCCCACTCCGGCTCCAGCCAAGGCCTGCCCCATGGCGGCTCCCAGAACCGCCCCCAGTGACCATGAGGCATGGAAGCTCGTCACGATGGAGGCGCCCCAACGGCGCTGGACCCGCAGCCCGTGTGCGTTCTGCGCGACATCGACAATGGAGTCCGTCCCGCCCACAACCAGCAGGCAGATCGCCAGGACGAGCCACGAACGGGCCAACCCAGCTCCCAGGAGAGCCAGGGCCACCACGAGCATGCCCAGGCTGGCCACCTTGGCCGAGGTCAGGCGGGAGATAAGCCAAGACGCGGCCAGCCCCGCCACGAGAGCACCAACGCTGGCTGCAGCCACCGCCTGCCCGAAGGCGCTCCTGCTCAGCCCCAACCCCTCCACGATCTCCGGGAAACGCGGCACCAGATTGGCGAATCCCAGGCCATTGGCCAGGAACACCAGGCTGACCCCGGCGCGCGCACGGAGCAGATCAGGACTGCGCCTCACATCAGAAGGACTGCTCGGTGAGGTGACGGAGTGCATGAAGGCCAAGTCTACTGAAGCCTAGCGGGACGGACGCCTGTGGCCCGGCATAGGGAGTGCTCCCCACCGCAGAGGGGAGGAACCGAGATGACGAGCCCTCCCCTCTGCCCTTAGGCTGTGACTCGTACGCCGACCTGACACCAGAAAGCGCATCAGCCCGGGTGCTCTCAGCCATGGCAGCACCCGTCACTCCCTGCCCCGTCTTACATGGAGGATTCATGTCCTACGGAACCGGCCCCGCACCCTACGGCGGCCAGGCACCATACAGCGACCAACCGGCCTACGGCGGCCAGGCTCCCTACCCGGGCGGCCCTGCCCCCTACGGCGCACCCAACCAGTTCGGGGCTATGTCATTAGCCCCCGACGTCGCCCCGCTGCCTGGTGCAAGCTTCGGCGAGGCCGTCAAGCGCTACTTCCAGCGCTACGCCCAGTTCCGAGGCTATGCATCTCAGTCCGAGTTCTGGTGGCCATTCCTCATATTCCAGATGCTCATCCCCATTGGCCTCTATATTCTGGCAGTGGCAATCAGCGCTTCGGCAGCGATTTCGGGCGCCGACGAGCTGCCTTCTGCGGTGGTCGCGATCTTTGGCCTGCTCATGCTCTACGTTGCCGCGATCATTATTCCGTCGCTCGCAGTGATGGTCCGTCGCCTCCATGACACCGGACAGTCAGGACTGTTCCTGCTTTTCTACTTCGTTGGACTGGGCATCGTGCCGCTCATCATGTGCTGCATGCCTCCCCGCCCCGACCTCTACCGTCCTGAGTGGAGCTGAGCGAGGCTCCCTGAGAGACAACGGATCCCCGGAACCCTCTGGTTCCGGGGATCATCTGTTGGTGGTGTCCGAGGGGGACTTGAACCCCCACGCCCGTTTAATAAGGCACTAGCACCTCAAGCTAGCGCGTCTACCTATTCCGCCACTCGGACTTGTGTTGTCTTCTCCGCCTTTCAGCGGCTTGGCCGGGACCTCGCCCCGGCGACGCAGAGAAACTTAGCATGACGGCCACCGAGGCCACCAAGCCACGTTCAAGTGCTTCCCATCACACTGCGGTGCTCTCGACACTCAAGGTCACCTGCATGGACCAGCTCGCCCCGGGCTCGATGGTGGGTGCGTGCTCTCGCACCGCCCCACTCTCGACGCACACCATGGCAGGGAACTCGTCGTTAGCCATGTCCGGCAGTGGGGTACTGTGAGTGGACCAGGGGTTCCACACGATCGTCGAGGGCGCGTTGCGCTTATCGATGCCGATGGTGCGTTGGTGTCCAGGATCAGTGACCGTGATCGGCTCGGCGGAGTCATAGATGCGGTCCACGGGGCCACTGATCGTCACATCGCCTTCCTGGACGTGGTAGGCCTCCTGGGGGCTGCGAGCCAGGTTGTCACTGTAACGGGCGCCTGCGAGCCCGCTGATGCGGCTGGCGGTGACGTCGTGGACTGAGAGATAGGTGTGTGCGGCCGCCTCCACCGTGCGGGGCTCGGTCCCCTCGTTGCGCAGGCTGAGTCCCAGGCGCAGCGTCTCACCAACCTCAACCTCGTAGAGCGCTGTCAGTCGATCGCGACTGACGCTGAGAAGAGCGCGGACCCCGCCGCCGTCGGTGGTGGTGACCGTTCGCAGTCTCCAGGGAGCGATGCGCGCCCATCCGTGCTTCGGTACGGCGTCGCCGTTGATGCCGACGCCGAATTCCGGCAGGCACAGGGGGATTCCTCCACGAATGGCGGTAGCGCCGTCGAAGACCGCCTGCCGGGAAGTGAAGATGACCTCCGAACCTCCGCGCGGCACCCAGGAGGTCACGGTGGCGCCGTGGAGGTAGATCTCTGCCGCTCCGGCCGGGGCGTCGATGAGAAGCCTCTGTTGCCCTCCCCGCCCTGGCCCTAACGCGGCGGCGCGGGGCAGACGCAGCTGGTTCGTCACGGCGGGGTGCGTCGGATTGCCGACATTCGGGGCGGTCATGGGGCCACGCTAGTAGGCTGGGCGTGTTTCGTCAGCCCGTTATCCAGCGAAGGACTGATCGTTCACCCCATGGCAACACACAGCTCTCCGTCACAAAAGCCGACTCAGGACACGTCGGCCGAGGTTCCCGAGTCCTCCGAGAGCCCCGACTCCCACCAGGCGGCGCAGGAACGCGAATCGGAGAAGAGGTCCACCCGAGAGATGCTCAGCAGCAGTGGCCTGCTGAGTCGGCTCAAGAGCGCACGTACGGCGCTGGACCGGGGGATCGACTGGGCGGAGAGGCGCCGGCAGGCGGACCGTGACTACCAGCTGCACTGGGAGTCGGCCCCGGAGGAGGAGGCCAGGCCGGTCTCTCCCCCGGTGTCCACCACACATGTGCGCGTGGCCCCCTCGGTCTCCTTCCCCGAGACGGTCACGACCCGTTCCTCGGTCATGGACTCCCTACCCTCCTGGCTGGTGCGGGGCGGGATGGGGGCCTGGCTGGGACTGGGCATCATCATCGTCATCGGCCTTGTCTTCTATGCCACTTCGCAGGTGATCCCAGTCTTCATCGGCCTGTTCATGGCACTGGTGTTCACCTCGATCCTCCAGCCGATGGTCAACCTCTTCGCCAGGATCATGCCCCGATACCCGGCGACCTTCCTGGCACTGCTCACCACCATCGGTGCGATCGCCGGACTGGTCACGTACGTGGTCGCCTCGGTCACCAGCCAGTGGAGCTCCTTGGCATCCCAATTCGGCGATGGTCTCAACACGATCATGGACTTCCTGGAGAAGGGGCCGCTGCACCTGACGCAGCAGCAGATCTATCACCAGCTCCAGCTCTGGCTGCGCCAGGGGCAGCACTATCTGCAGTCCAACGCCCCGTCCCTGGCCTCGGAGGTGCTCTCCAACGCCAGTGCGGTCGTCGATGTGCTCACGGTCTTGGCCCTGGCGCTGTTCGTCACGATCTTCTTCCTGGCCTCCGGGGGCCGGATGTGGCGCTGGTTCCTCAACGAGCTGCCCGCCACGATGCGGGAGTCAACCCACCGGGCCGCGGGTGCCGGCTGGTACACCTTCGCCGGGTACGCCCGTGGCACTGTGCTGGTGGCGCTCACCGACGCCATCATGGCCGGGATATTCCTCCAGCTGGCGGGGATCCCGTTGGCGGCTCCCCTGGCAGTGCTCGTGTTCATCGGCGCCTTCATTCCGATCATCGGCGCACCTCTGGCGATGCTCGTGGCCATGGTGGTGGCCCTGGCCTCCGGCGGCTTCGTCACCATGATCGTTGTCGGCGTGGGAGTAGCCGGGATCGGCCAGATCGAGGGTCACATACTCCAGCCCCTCATCATG
Organism: Actinomyces oris; assembly: GCF_001553935.1. Lineage (NCBI taxonomy): Bacteria > Bacillati > Actinomycetota > Actinomycetes > Actinomycetales > Actinomycetaceae > Actinomyces > Actinomyces oris. The sequence goes on from NZ_CP014232.1 coordinate 2,873,302, forward strand.
GGTCGCCAGGTCTCTTTGCACCCTGTGGTGGTCATTATCGGTGTCGCCCTGGGGACCTACGCCGCCGGCCTGCTCGGTGCGATCGTCGCAGTCCCGCTGATCAGTGTGCTCTGGTCCGTCTACTCCGAGCTGCACACCAAGGACGCCCCGGTCACGGGCGAGCTGCCCGCCTACTCCTCGCGCAAGGAGTGAGGGGCCCGCTCTCAGCACCAGTCCCGGCTGCCGGTACCCGGAACACCTGGAAGGACCTGGAGGCGATCAGCCATGAGTGCAACGACTCCGTCACCCTTCTCCACGGTGCCGCGCACGATAAGAGCGACGGCGCGTCTGCCGATGCTGCGGTAGCGGCGCCACATTCCGGCTCTGCAGGCGACGTTGAGCAGACCGGTCTCATCCTCCAGGTTGAGGAAGATCATGCCGGAAGCCGTGTGGGGGCGCTGTCGGTGGGTGACGACGCCGGCGACGCGCACCCGGCTCCCATGCTCCTGATCCGCCAGGTCGGCTGCACTGAGCACGCCGTCGTCGGCCAATATGGGGCGCAGCAGCTTCAAGGGCGAGCCCTGCGTGGACACTCCGGTCAGGCTCAGGTCGGCTGCCTGGCGCTCACGGTCGGTCATGATCGGCAGGGTCGGGGCCTGGGCGCCGACAGCGGTTCCCGGTAGCGTGGGCTGATACCACGCGCCCTGCCCCCGGCGAGAGGCGCCACGACGTCGGCCGTGCTCATCGGAGAGGACTCCGGCAGCCCACAGGGCCTGACGGCGTTCCACCCCTAGGCTGTCCAGGGCTCCTGAGACGGCCAGCGACTCAAGGCGGGAGCGGCTCAGACTCACGCGTCGCGCAAGATCCGCCAGGTCCTGGTAGGGGCCGTGAGCACGGCGCTCGGTGACGATAGCCTGCGCGGACCGCTCCCCCAGCCCCTTGATCGGGGCCAGGCCCAGGCGTACTGCGAGGTCGTCGTGGACGTCCAGGGAGGACGGGGCAGCGGGATGGGGCCTCAGCGGCTCCCACTGGTCTGAGTGGCCTGCCTCCTGGTGGTCCTCCCGCTGCTCGACGGTGGCCTGCGCCAGTGAGCGGTTGATGTCTGCGGGTAGGACGCGCACACCGTGGCGGCGAGCGTCGGCGACCAGGGACTGCGGGGACCAGAAGCCCATGGGCTGGGCGGCCAGGACCCCGGCGTAGAAGTCCTCGGGCTTGCGCGCCTTGAGCCAGGCCGAGGCGTAGACCAGGTAGGCGAAGGAGAAGGCGTGGGACTCGGGGAAGCCGAACTCGGCGAACGACCTCAGCTTGCTGTAGATCGTCTCCGCAGTGGGCGCGTCGATGCCCCGGGACCTCATTCCGGCTATGAGTTTGTCACGGAGGGCGTCCATGCGCTCGATGGATCGTTTGGCCCCCATGGCCTGACGCAGGCTGTCTGCCTCGGCGGGGCTGAACCCCGCGGCGTCGACGGCGATCTGCATGAGCTGCTCCTGGAAGAGCGGCACCCCCAGGGTCTTAGTCAGGGCGGGTTTGAGGGAGCCATGCAGGTAGGTGACCTCCTCGCGCCCCAGCCTGCGGCGGATGTAGGGGTTGACGGCGTCGCCCTGGATGGGGCCGGGACGGATGAGGGCGACCTCGACGACGATGTCGTAGAAGGTCTGGGGGCGCAGTCGGGGCAGGGTGGCCATCTGGGCACGCGACTCGACCTGGAAGACCCCGACCGTGTCCGCGGCCGTGAGCAGCCGGTAGACGGCCGGGTCCTCCTCGGGCAGGGTGTGCAGTCCCCAGGGACGGCCGGACTGGGAGGTGCGCAGTTCTCCTTCCGTCACGGTCTCGGGAACGGTCTGTCCCCGCTGCGCCAGTGTGGTGAAGGCCAGACGCAGGGCGGTGAGCGCTCCCAGGCCCAGGAGGTCGAACTTGACCAGCCCGGCCTCGGCACAGTCGTCCTTGTCCCACTGGAGGACCGAGCGGTTGTCCATGGCGGCCCAGCGCACCGGGCAGACCTCGGTGACGGGGCGGCCGCACAGGACCATGCCTCCGGGGTGGACCCCCAGGTGGCGGGGCAGCCGCAGCAGCTTCTCCGCGATGTCGAGGACCGGCTCAGGGACCTCGTCGCTCTGCCCGGTCAGTCCTCCGGGGCGCACTGAGGCCCATCGATCCATCTGCTTGGCCCATGCGTCCTGCACGCCGGCGGGGTGGCCGAGGGCTCGGGCAGCGTCACGGACTGCGGATCGGGGGCGGTAGGAGATGACGTTGGCGACCTGGGCGGCACGTTCTCTGCCGTATCGGGAGTAGACGTGTTGGATGACCTCCTCGCGGCGGCAGGCCTCGATATCGAGGTCGATGTCCGGGTAGCCGGCTCGCCCCGGGGACAGGAAGCGCTCGAAGAGCATCTGGTGCCTGACGGCGTCGACGGCTGTGATGCCCAGGGCGTAGCAGACTGCAGAGTTGGCCGCCGAGCCTCTCCCCTGGCACAGGATTCCCGACTGTGCGCAGAACTCGACGATGGCGTGCACGATGAGGAAGTAGCCGGGGAATCCCAGGGACTCGATGACCTCGAGCTCGTGGTTGAGCACCTCCCAGGCTCGGGGGTGCTCCTGCGGGGTGCCGTAGTGGCGGGTGGCGCCTTGGCGGGTGAGCTCACGCAACCAGCTGGCAGGTGTGTGGCCCTCCGGGACATCGGCGTCGGGGAGGTCGGGGGCGATGAGGGACAGGTCGAAGGCGAGGTCTGCGGCGAGGTCGGCAGCCAGGTCGACGGCGTCGGGGCGGCGTCGGTGCAGCAGCGCCATGTCCTGGGCTCCTCGCAGCCAGCGGCCGATGGCGGGCAGGTGACCGCGGGCGCCTTCCAGATCGGTGACCAGGCGGGTTGCGGTGAGCACGTCGGCGAGGCGGGCGTCGGTGGGGCGGGCGCAGCGCACTGCACCGGTGGCCACGAGGGGCAGCCGGTGGGTGTGGGCCAGCCGGGTCAGGGCATCGGTGAGGGCGGCATCGGTGGGGCCTCCGTCCAGGGTGAGCTCAACGGCCAGGCCGATTGCGGCATCTCCTTCAACCTGCCGGTGAGCGGTGGTCGTGGGGCAGGCAGCGAGAGGACGGCCTCGGTCAGGCGCGGCGAAGAGCTCGGTCAGGTGTCCCAGGCAGGCGTCTGCCGCCTTCAGGTCCCAAGTATCAGGGCGACGTGGATCGCCCAGCGCCCGACGCAGGGGGCCGTTGGCGGTTCCGGTGAGGACGAGGCAGCTTCCCGACGCTGCCTCGGTCTGGTCGGTGGGGTCGGAGCGGAGAGCCGAGGCTAGCGCGGTCAGGTCGTGGGCTGGTTCTTGACGGTGCCCTGCGTCCAGGTTGTGCTGGGAGATGGCGGACACCAGGCGGCGGTAGCCGACGGGGTTGCGAGCCAGGACGGGCAGATGGGAGCCGTCGGCCAGGGTGAGCTCAGTGCCGTGAATGGTGGGTAGGCCGTAGGCGCGGCCTGCTTGGGCATGCTTGACGATGCCGGGGACGCCGTCGTGATCGGTCAGGGCGAGGGCCTCCAGGCCGAGCTCGACGGCGGCAGAGGCCAGGTCGTCGGGCTCGTTGGCCCCGTCGAGGAAGGAGTAGGTGGAGTGGGCGTGGAGCTCGGCATAGCGGTGTCGTCTGGTCATGTCTGTCCGTGGCACCTGATGGTTCAGAAGGGTGGGGCTTGGTCGATGAGGGGTGCGAGTTGGAGGGTGTGGGCGGCTTTGGGGTAGGGGGTGGGTTCGTAGTCTCCGGGTTTCTGGCCGGGTTGGGGGCCGCGGGTTGTGAGGCGGGGGCTGGTGCTGCCGTTGGTGTTGGTGCCGGGACCGGTGTGGTTGTGGGCCTGGTTGTCGAGTGCTCTGTCAAGGGCCCGGTTGAGGCGGTTGAGGATGTCGTGGCTGATCTGCTTGCTCAGGTCGGCTGGTACGACGGTGCCGGGGACGTGGTGCTGGTGGGGGCCGGTCTTGCGGGGCAGGCGGGTGATGGTGCCGTTGGGGTGGCGCTGGTAGACGGTCTTGTCGGGGGTGTGCCAGGACAGGATCCCGCTGGCCTGGTCTCGGGTGAGGGCCCATCCGGGGGTGTGCTTGAGGCGGTGGTGGGCCTCGCACAGGGTGACGAGGTTGTCCAGGCTGGTGGTCCCGCCCTGGCTCCAGGCGGTGAGGTGGTCGATGTCGCAGCGTTCGGCGGGGGTCTGGCAGGTGGGGAAGACACAGGCCCGGTCGCGGGCGCGCACCAGGTCGGCCAGGCCGGCCGGGGGACGGTAACGGGTGCGGCCCACGTCGATCACGACTCCGCTTGCTGGGTCGGTGACCAGGCGCCTCCAGGTCCCGCCGGCGGCCAGGGCCCAGGCAGTCAGGGCCGGCACCGCCACACTGCGCGCCCCAATGCGCACCTCCGCGACCTCAGCCGGCGAGGCGGCCGGCTGGGCGATGAGAGCAGTGGACAACGACGCGGCAGGCGAGGAGTCGTGAGCAGCAGAGCACGAGAAGGCGGGAGTAGCCGGGTCGGGTACAGGCAGACTCCTCCCACTGGAGCCGGGCAGACTCCTCCCATCAGTGGTGGGCAGGCCTCTCCGGTCATGCGGGGATGCTGCGTCATTGAGAGGGTCGGGCGTGACAATGGTGGGGCTCTTGTCTGGGCTGGCTCTGCCGGACTTCGGATGGCAGGGACCTTCGGGGCGCTCAGCGCTCTCGGGAACACCACACTTAGGAGCACAGCCCTCGGGCACATAGCCCCCGTGATCGCTGTCCTGGAGCCGGTTGCCTCCGATGCTGGTGGCGGGTTCGCGGCCGCCGGGACCGTGAGCAGCTGGGGTGTGGTCGGTGACGTCTTCTGGCTGAGCCAGGCCACCTGGGTCGGTCAGGCTGGTGAGGGGGACGGTGACCTGGACGTCGATGTGGATGCCCGCTGGCAGGGGGAGGTGTCCGGTGCCTGAGGGAGTCCACCATGGGCTGGCGGACCCCACCAAGGAGCTCAAAGCCCCCAGGAGTCCTTCCAGAGGCACCCCGTCAGGCAGCAGACGACCCAGGAAGGCAGAACGCCTGGGAGGAAAGAACGAGGCAGGCACTGAACCCAGCTCACTCACACCGCCAAAGTCTCCAGTGCTGCTGCCGAGACCGCCACCACCGCCAGTGCCGCCACTGGTGCCGTCGTCGGGGGCTTGTGTGGGTCTGTGGTAGGCGGTCTGCTGGCTGGTGCGTAGTGTGGACAGGGTCATCGCGGTGATGGCGTCGGCGCGCAGCTGGGCCGGGGTGCGCTGCTCGCCGCAGGCCCTGGCGCTGGCGGCGATCGCGTCCAAGGTGGCGTCCAGCAGCAGGGCGTCCATCGTGGGCAGCAGCAGGCGGACCTGGGACAGGCCCTCGCCGGCGGGCCTGGGGCGCGTCACGCACCGACGGGAGACATTGACTCGCACCCGCTCAGCGTGGCCGGCGGGGTCTGTCTCCATTAGGGCCCGTTCAATGTCGCGTCCTACCTGGGACACGCTGCGCCTAGGCGCCTGGGGCAGGACCCGCTGCTGAACGGCCAGTGCCACCGGGGCCGGCACCCCCTCCAGGCGGCGAGTCACCAGGGACGCCTTGGCTGCGTCCAGCACCCCGCACCGCTCCATGACCTCAGTGGGGCCGCAACCCATGTTCATCAGGGCGCTGCCGTGATCGATGATCTGCCCGACCCGACTCCGCGAGACGCCCAGGCGGGCTGACAGCAGGCAGGTGGTGTTGAACCTGCGCTCCTCGTAGCCGACCACCGACGAGACCTGCCCGTCTGGGCCCCACTGACCCGGATGGGTCGACAGCTCACCACAGGCGGTCAGGCACGCCGCCGCCAGGGACTGACCCCACGACGCCCAGGCCGCCAGGCGGTGGCAGGCCGCGGCCAACTCCCCCAGACCCCGTGCTCCCAGGCCAAGCAGCCCAGTAGCACCGACCCCCTCCAGAGACACGACCCTGTGTCCATCAGCAGCGGCCACCAGCGTCGCGTCAGCACCCGACTCGCCGGTGAGCAGGGCCGGCGCCGCATCACCATCAGCAGCGCAACGCTCACCGTCACCACTTCCATCGCCGCCACCGTCGCTGTCGTCGTCGTGGTCCTGGGCGGTGACCAGCAGCCGGGACAGCAGCCCCTCGACCACACCGGCCAGCGCTCCACCGCCGGCCAAGGACCCCAGCAGACCCACCACGTCCTCAGCGCAGGTCACAGCCCCCGCCGACGCGTCCCCGGCGGGCGCGGCCAGCACCTCGGCCGCACCACCGGCCGGGACACGAGGAAGCACACCGCCTTCGAACATATGTACAGTATAGCCCGAGCCCCCACCACCCGCACGCTGAGACAGCCACCCAGAAACACCGGCACAGCAACGAAAACCCAAGGACACCGACCTCCCTGGCCGAAGGTGCGCGAAGACAGGACGGACCTCACACACCCCAACCCACCCAAGCCGAAGCAAACACCCCGAACCAGCCCACCTAAACCGGCCAACCAGCTTGGCTGAGCCAGTCCAGGAAGTCCGGTCCGGGTGCACTAGTTCAGGGATATAGGTTCGAGAGAGTCAGGGCGGGGATGCGGGTTCAGGTGAGCAGGTGCGGATAAGCCAGTTCAGGGATACGACTTCGCAGCGTTCAGCTCGGGCGATCCGGTTCAGGCCGACCGGAACCCGCCTACCCGAACTCGCTCACCCGAAACGGCCGACCCCACCCCTCCCCGACGTGACGTGACTCAGGCGAAGTGAATGATCACAGCACCCAAGACCGCCAGGATCCAGGAGACGAAGGAGCCGATGAGGAACTCCTCAGCCTTCTGCCCCGCCTTATCCTGACTGATCTCGGGAAATCGGATCACACCCTTGGCGGCAACAATTGCGGCAATAGCGGCGGGCGCCTCAACAGAGGCGAGCAGGAGAATGAGGATTCGCTCAAGCGGACCGATCCAGCGACCGCCGCGCATCGAGCCCTCCATCTCATCCTGCTTCCCGCTCTCCTGCGAGAGCTCACAACCAACCGCAACAGCTTTTACGTCACGCTGCGAGGAGTGGCGCGCAACAGCAAGAATGTCGGCGACGACTCGATTGGCAGGAACAGTCAGAAGGACGACCACTCCGACGACGGCGCCCATCTTGGCAGCCCGAGATCCAAGCGGCTGCGACGCGACGACACAGAGCCCCACGGCGAGGAGCAACAGACCCGCATGGACAAGCCGGATGAACGGCCCCAGCCGCCCCTCACCGCCCTCAGAGACACTCCACCCCAGCCGCTTCCGCTGATAGGCCCTCAACGATTTGTCCCACCAGACCTGCGAAACCAGGCCGCAGCACAACCATGCAGTGGCTACCAGAACGCTGACGACAACACCTCCCGCCCCGAGATGAAGAACGGGCCACCCGACCAGGACGCCAAGAGCAACGACTGCAGGCACTCCCACCAGAAGTCTCGCCCCGGCGGACCTCCTGGACAATCCCCCACTCACCCGGTCGGAGTCGACAACCACGGAGGCGGCAGCAAACAGAAGGAGGAACAGGGAAATCATTCTCCTTCACCTCCCCCACTCAACCCGTCGAGAAGCTTTTGAACCTCCAGCAAGGAGGAACCGGCACCGCGAGCGAATTCTGAGACGGCTTGCTGACTCACCTTCTCCTGGCGGGCGATCTCAACCTGGGTCACCCCCATGAGGAGTCCGGCCATAATGCGGCGCTGACGGGGCTGAAAGCGGAATACCGCCTGGTCTCGCAGGATGAGGACGGAGTTGACGAACTCCTCACGTTCACTCCACTCCCCTCCGGATCCGCCGACCGCATCCGGGTGGATGCGCAGCCAGGTGCGAATGAAGGACCTCCCCGCATCCTGGAGATGATGAGCCTTCTCGATGGCTTCGCGTGCGGCCCACCATGCCGAGCCGTCCTGGATCGGACGTCCTGGCGCACCGTCTGCACCGCTTCCCGCCGCCCCCTCCACCTCGGAGATCGCTCCGACTCCGATTCCGAAGCGCAGGCCTAAGCCATCAGGCAGAAGAAGGTGTGTACGCATGGTGAGAGCGAGAGCGTCGGCAAGGGTCGCCGAGACTGCCTGCAGCTCGTCACCAACCGTGGCGTACGGGCGCTGCGTCAGCTTCAGCCCTTCAGCGGCCCGATCCAGAGTCTCGTGGATGACGCGCTGAGCACGCCTGCGATCAGGGAGCTCACGCGAGCGGATGATGTCTGCGATGAGTGCGTAGGAAGCATTCACGGCTTCACGATAGTGCTTGTAATGACCCAAGTACAAGGAATACCTCGGAGCGAGAGTCGCCTCCTAGCGCCAACCCTTCAGTCAGCCTTGTACTCCCGCCAGCACAAGCTCAGTCCCGGAGCGCGGCCTACCTGCCAGGAAGCCTCCCACCGGCGGCGAGGTAGCACTGGCCGCACAATGACTCATACGTGACGTCCCCGGAGTCGATGGCCACCTGATCGCCGTCGAAGACGAAGGACTCCCCCACCTTGCGGGCGTTGAAGATGGCCTTGCGCCCGCAGCGGCAGATGGTCTTGAGCTCCTCCAGGGAGTGGGCGATCTCCAGTAGCCTGCGCGACCCGGGAAAGCTGACTGTGCGGAAGTCGGTGCGGATCCCGTAGGCCAGGACGGGCACGTCGTCGATCAGCGCGATCTCCATGAGCTGGTCCACCTGAAGGGCCGTGAGGAACTGAGCCTCGTCGATGAGCACGCAGTCAAGAACCTCACGCAATGTCGCCGCCTCTCGCGGGACGCCGTCCTCGTCGCGGACGGGCCGCGCACCGCTCAGGGCCCGCCGGTGCACCAGGGCGCGCAGGTCGTCGTCGGCGTCGACGAGGAGGTCAACGCGGCGCGACACCCCGAGCCGGGAGACCACTGAGTCCTCACCCTTGGTGTCGACCACCGCCTTGAGGAGCAGGACGCGCTGATCGCGCTCCTCGTAGTTGTAGGCGGTCTGGAGCAGCCCCGTGGACTTACCGGAGTTCATGGCGCCGTAGCGGAAGTAGAGCTTGGCCACGCGGGTCCTCCTGAGCCGAATCGAATCACTCGGGCCGGATGCTACCCGCCGAGCGCCCCGGGCGCGGGCAAGACGTGACGACGCCGCTCAGCCACTCCATGGCGCACGCATAGCCTCATCCAGACCAGCCCGGATAACCTCCCCCTCATGCTCTCACTCGACCACCTGCCTCACACCTGGCGCACCAGGCAAGCCGGCACGCTGGCCGCAACCGCCGTCATCACGCTGTCGCTGTTCTCCTGGCTGGCCCTGACCACGAACTCCGGAACGGGGCTGGCGCCTCACGACCAGAGCGTCACCACCTGGGCCGTGGACGAGCGCATCCCGGCCCTGACCGTCATCATGCAGGTGTTCACCGCCCTGGGCTCCACCGTGGGGCTGACGATCCTGACCGCGATCTGTGCTGTCCTCCTCTTCATGAGGGGCCACCGCGTGCGAGCACTAGTCCTGAGCCTCACGATGATCGGCTCCAGCCTGTTGACGGTGGCGCTCAAAGAGTTCTTCAGGCGTGCACGCCCCTCAACCGACACCCTTCTAGGCGAGCCCGCCTCAACCACCTCTTTCCCCTCGGGGCACTCCTTCAACACGGCTGTCTTTGCCGGCCTGCTAGCGGGGATGGTCCTGGCATCCACGGCGTCGATCCTGTACCGGGCCTTAGCGATCATGGCGGCGGCGGGGGCGACCCTGCTGGTGGGGGCATCCCGCGTCTACCTGGGCTACCACTGGATGACCGATGTTCTAGCCGGCTGGTCCCTGGGGCTGGCCTGGCTGTGCCTGGTGACGCTGGCGCTCCTGTGGCTGAAGGGACGACGGCGCCCGACCCCACCTCTTGCGACCGCATCATCGGACAGCTCCTCAGGAGTAGAGGGCATCGAGCCACCACCGGCCTGATCGCACCAGCAGGCGGGGCGGCCCGACGTCGGTGACCACCTGGAGGTAGGCGCGTCGCGAAGGCCCCTGGGAGGTCCACCACCCCTCGTCGACCGGCCAGGGTCCGGCCCACAGGAGCACGGCCTCCATCTGGGACCCAGTCCCCACAGCACCCTCATCAACGCCAACCACGCCATCGTCGACACTGAGGAAGCCGGGGACACCGTCGAGCTGACCGTGGATGTCGACGCCGAGCTCTCTCCCCTCAATGTCGGTGAGACGCGCAGGAACCGGTCGGGGCAGGACAATGGAGGGTGAAGGCTTGGGCAGAGCGCCGCTCCAGGGCGCCGTCTCATCACCCGTGGACTCCCCTACGCCTTCGCTCTCACCCCAGGGGATGAGGCGAACCCGCGAGCGCGGGTCGCGCCCGGGAACGATCCTGGGAACCTGGACGCTTCCGGCCCCCAGGAGTGACTCCACGCGCTCGGCGGCGCGGCGGGCGCGCGACTGGGCCTGGTGGCCCGGCGCTTGCCACAGTCCTGCCTGGGAGGTCGTGGCGGGGCTCAGCTCGAGGGCTGTCAGGCTCAGGTGGGTCAGGCCGGAGGAGGGTGGGCGCCCGGATCGTCCGGAGAGCCATCCCTCGAGCTGCCAGCGCACGCGGTCGGTGAGCTCGGCGGGGGTGGGGGTGTCCTCCAGCATCCAGCTTCGGGCCAGGTCGGTGCCATCCTCGCAGCGGGCGGCAACGCAGAGGCGTCCGACGGAAAGGCCTGCGGACAACAGGCGCGCCGCCAGGTTCTCGGCGAGGTGGCGGGCGGCGAAGGCCGCGGTGTCGGCGCGTTCGACAGGAGGGTCGAGGTCGGAGGTGACGGTGATGTCCTGGGCCGGCCGGGGTATGGCGGGGACCTCGTGGTGGGTGCCGGCGGCCAGGTGGTGGAGCCTGTTCCCCAGGGGGCCGAAGCGGGCGGTGACGTCTTTTCTGGGCAGGGCCGCAAGGTCCGCCAAGGTGCGTAGGCCGAGTCGGGAGAAGCTCTCCAGCAGGGGGCGGGCGTCACGCCTCAGTCGGCTGAGGGGCAGGCAGGTCAGGAGTGCGTCCAGGGGCCAGGGGGCGAGGAACTCCGGGGTTCGTCCCGGTTCGACGATGATTCCTTGGCGGGCGGCCAGGACGGCTCCGGGCAGGGAGTCGGCGATACCGACCTGGCACTCGACGTCGACCTCCTGGGTGACGGTCTCCACGAGTGCTGAGGCGAGGGATTCTTCTCCGCCGATCCAGGCGGCAGGTCCTCTGACGTGGGACAGGGCCAGTCCGGGGCGGGCCACCATGGGGTCAGCCAGGAGGGAGGTGAGGGCCTCCATGACGGTTTCGAAGGCGCGGGCTTGGCGTTCCTCCTGTGGAGGCAGGACGGTGAGCTCAGGACACAGGGAGCGGGCGGTACGCAGTCGCATGCCGGTGGTGACGCCGGCGCGGCGGGCCGGGGCTGAGGCGGCGAGGACTCCGTGAGCGCCGACGACGGCGACGGGTTCGGTGGCCGGGTCCGGCAGGTGAGGGGCTCCTTGGCGCGCTCGGGGGTGTCGATGCTGTTGGCGGGCCTCCATGGTGAGGGCGACGACGGGCCAGTCGGGGACCCAGATGGCCACGAATCTGGAGGCGGGTGGGCCGGACGGCGAGGGCGGTTGTGGCGGGTTCATCCGGCCACCTCCTGTGGGTGGGAGGTCGGGTCGACGGCGTTGCGGGAGCCTGTGCGCAGCCCTTCGGCGGACAGTGAGAGCGTGAGCTCTTCGGTGGGGGCGAGCCGTGGTCGCTGCGGGTCGGCCAGGGTCCAGGTGAGGCGTTGCAGGTATCCGGCCGGCATCTCGATGGCTCGCACTGGGGCGGGTGAGGCTCCTCGCCCGATGGGGATGACGACGCCGTCGGCGGAGGGCTCTGCGGGGGCCTCCACCGGGGCCTGGGCGGGAGGCGTGTTGCTGGTTCCAGCGTCGGGGGCCAGGGCGTCGGCTCGGAGGATGCGGGCGCCTTCCCAACGGGCGGGGGTCAGAATGAGGTGGCCGCGTTCGCGTGCTCGGGACAGCAGGCGTCTGCGGTGCTGGGTGCGCAGGCCTTCGGCGACGGCGGCACCGATGAGGAGGGTGTCGACGCCGTCGAGCAGCGTGGAGGTGACTGTCAGGGTCGAGGCGTCGTCGAGGAGGGGGGCTGGAACGGTGAGGACCCGGTTGAGGTCGAGGCCGACCTCGGTGGCTGCGCACCAGCCCAGCTCGTCTCCCCCGATGATGCCGCACCAGCCGGTGGCACCCTGGCGCAGAGCGAGGGCGGCCAGGAGGAGGGTGGTGGATCCGCAGAGGGTGAGGACGCCGGAGTCCTGACATGCCGAGAGCGCCGCAGGGGGTGCGGGGGATGCGGAGGAGCCGGCCTGAGGCGAGTCGGCTGATGTGCTCAGCAGGGCGCTGGTTGATGCCGAGGACAGGGCGCGCTGCACCGTCAGGGCCGCTGAGTCGCACAGCCCGGTGCGTTCCTCGGCCAGCCTCAGGGCGAGGCGGGCCCGATCGAGGCGGTTCTGAGCCTCCGCTGGCGCGCGCGTGATCGAGGCTCTCATGACACCCCCTCCCTCTGTACGTATGTTCGATGGATGGGTTTCAGGATAGCGCCGCGCTGCGACATCAATCGGGGGCGTAGGCAACAAGGGGGTCTCAGGGTGCGACGAGCCCACGGACCTCCTCCACAGGAGATCCACAGGGACGGGTCTGCGCAGGGGCGTCTACAGTTGGGGCTGTGCCCTCATGGAAGGCCACCTTCCCTACCCGTCACCTGCCTGGAGGTACACCTATGACAGCCGACCTCACTCGCCCCCGCCCGCCGGCCCCTACCGGCCTCCTGCCCTCAGTCCCCTCCTTCACCCTGACCTCCGCGGACCTGACCGAGCAGGGGCGGGTCCCGGACATCTTCACCGGCATCCATGACAACGTCTCCCCGGCCCTGAGCTGGTCGGGCTTCCCCGAGCAGACGCAGTCCTTCGTCGTGTCCTGCTTCGACCCGGACGCTCCGACCATGTCGGGCTGGTGGCACTGGACCATCGTGGATCTGGACGCCTCGGTCACCTCGCTGGAGCGGGGTGCGGGGGCCAGCGACCTTCAGCTCGACGGCGCCGCCTTCCACCTGGCCGGGGACTCCGGCGACCACGCCTGGTTCGGCCCCTACCCGCCGGCGGGCGACGGCGACCACCGCTACGTCTTCACCGTCTCCGCCCTGGACGTGGACACGCTGGGCCTGGATGACGAGGCCAGTCCCGCCATGGCGGCCTTCACCCTGGCGCCGCACTGCATCGCTCGGGCCACGCTCACCGCCACCTACTCCGTGCCCGGGGAGCCCGGGGCCACCGCCTTCCTCAGGGACGGCCAGTGAGCCCGCAGATCGCCCAGGTCGACGCCTCGTCCTCCAAGGCGGGCCGGCGTCGCCGTCAGGGGGAGTCCGTCCCCTTCACCCCCGCCCACGGTTTCACGCGCGCCGGCTCCGGCCGCCACCAGCGCCGCCCCATCGCCCTGATCACCGGGGCGACCTCCGGGATCGGCCTGGCCGTGGCCAGGGACCTGGCCCGGGACCACGACCTCATCCTGCTGGCCCGTTCCGTCAACGACCTGGAGGAGCTGGCGCTCGCGCTGGAGGAGGAGTCCCAGACGGCGGTCCTCATCTGCCCGGTCGACCTGACCGACGACACGGCCCTGGCCAGGCTGGTCAGCCGGATCGACATTGAGAGCCTCGACGTGCTGGTGCACAGCGCCGGCATGGAGGCGCCCGGTGCCGTTGACAAGATCACCCCCACGCGTTGGCGGGCGGTTCTCAACCTCAACCTGGTGGCGACGGCGTATCTGACGAGCCTGCTGCTGCCGGCACTGCGGGAGGCGCGCGGGCTGACGGTGTTCATCAACTCCGGCGCCGGAGTGAGCCCGCGTTCGGGCAACGCCCTCTACTCCGCCTCCAAGGCGGGGCTGAAGTCCCTGGCCGACACGCTGCGCCAGGAGGAGGCCGGCAAGGTGCGGGTCACCTCGATCTACCCGGGCCGGGTGGACACCCCTATGCAGGAGCGTCTGCACGCCTTCAATGCGGCACGCCTGCGCACCGAGGGGATCATGGCCACCCCCGCATACAGGGCTGCGGACCATATGGCGCCGCAGTCGGTGGCCGCGGCCGTGCGCCTGGCCGTCAACACCCCGATGGACGCGGTCGTGGAGGACCTGGCGATCCGCCCCGCCGGCATGCTCTGAGAAGAACCCTGAGGCAGGAGCTCAGGCCCCTCCGGCGAAGCCCAAGGAACGCCAGGCCTCATACAGGCCGATAGCGGCGGAGTTGGCCAGGTTGAGGGAGCGGTTGCCCTCCACCATGGGGATGCGCAGGTGGGCGCTCACCCGCGGGTGGTCGAGGATCTCCTGGGGCAGGCCGGTGGGCTCGGGGCCGAACAGGAGGGCGTCGTCGCCGCGCCAGTCGACCTGGGTGTAGAGGCGCTCGGTGTGGGAGGTGAAGGCGAAGATGCGTCCAGGGATCTGCTCAAGGCACTCCTGCCAGGTGGCGTGGACGCGAGTGTTGGCCAGGTCGTGGTAGTCCAGGCCGGCACGGCGCAGCTTGGCGTCGTCCATGTCGAACAGGGGGTCCACGAGGTGGAGCATGGAGCCGGTGTTGGCGCTCAGGCGGATCGCGGCCCCGGTGTTGCCGGGGATGCGCGGCTCGAAGAAGATGACGTGCAGCACGGGGACAATGAGACCACATGCTGAGGCAGACCTCCTCCTCAGACTCAGACGGTGTCGGTGCGTTGGCCCTGACGGAGTCGGGTGACGGCGCGACGGGTGACGGCCAGCCCGATCCCAGCCCATACGGCGGCGACCGCGAGGTCGCGGCCTAGCAGGGCCGGGACGGCGGCCGCCGGTGCGTCCAGGACCGTCAGGGTGCCGCTGACCGGAACCAGGTGGGCCAGGGCCTGCAACCAGGTAGGGCACTGCTCGAGCGGCACGATGACGCCGGTCAGCAGCGGCAGGAACGTGGCGATGATCGTGGCACCCAGGTAGGGATCGGGCAGGTTGACTCCGACACCGGCGGCCATGATCCCCATGAGCAGCCCGCACACGATGGTCGGCGCTGCCAGTGTGATGACACGCCCCAGCACTCCAACGTCGTGCAACGGTGAGAGCGCGAAGACGACGCCGATCGCGACGGTGGCGGTCGAGGCAGCCAGGAGCGCCGGCACGACGGCGACGGACAGCCAGTAGGCGACGTCGAGGCGCCTGCGGGTATGGACCTCCTGGAAGACGCCCAGCATCCGGTCCGTGGCCACGGTCCCCACCACTCCGGAGGCCACCGAGACGGCCAGTGCCACCAGGGCCGCTGCGTATCCGGTGCGCACCAGGTCAGGCGCGGAGAGGTCCGAGCCCATGAGGACATCGAAGAGCACGTCCAGCAGCGGCAGCACCAGCAGCGTGACCACGGCCGTGCCCAGGGTCGCGAAGGCCGTCGACGAGGCCCACGAGACACGCACCCCTGAGGAGAACCGGTAGGCGAAGGCCAGAGCCCGGGCGCGCATCAGACCACCTCCAGGGTGCCGGTCCGTGTCGCCAGACGCAGCGCCCGCCGGCCGAGGAAGGCAGCAAGCCCCAGCCATGCGGCCGTGCACACCAGCCAAGCGCACAGCGCCACTGCCGACGTCGCCCGGCCCAGCAGCAGCTCGAAGGGTACCGACAACGGCAGGAACCGACTCACCACAGCCAGCCAGGCAGGCGGCGTCGTCGAGGTGAACACGATGCCTGAGACCACGAGCACCGGCACCAGCAGCAGCCCCTCGTACTGGATCGCGTTGGGGGTGAGCACGAACAGCGCCGCGATGACCAGACTCAGGGCAAGGCAGCCGACCAGCAGCATGAGGGCCCCTGCGGTCAGGCGCGCCCAGACCTCCCACCCCGGCCCCGTGAAGGAGACTTACGTCGACAGCAGCGCCCACGTGCACCACGCCACCGGGAAGGCGACCAGACCGAAGGACGCCGCCGCGCACACCACGGCCGCCAACGACCTAAGCGCCCCCACCGGAGCCATGACCAGATGGACCAGCGTGCCCTTGTACCGCTCGAATCCGATGATCCCCGCCGCGCAGGTCGTCGTCGTCCACATTCCCACGACGCCCCCGCGCACCCAGCCCTGCGTCGGGGTGATCCCGCCCCATGCCGAGGCCGCCAGGAACTGCACCAGCGTGGTGGATGTCGTGGTCATGACCATGAGCTGGATGAAGTAGGGAACCGACACGAACTGACGGACGTGAAAGGCCGTCATCCTCACCTGACGCCTCATCGGGCGAGCCTGTCGGCCAGGGCCAGGTAGGCCTCCTCCAGGGAGACCGGCCGCGTCAGCACGTCCGACGGCGCTCCCACGCCGGCTTCGGCCAGGACCTGGCGAACCTGCTCGTCGGCGTCGGTAGTGCCGGTCGCCTCGATAGCCCAGTAGACCGTCACGGCCCACCGGGCCGAGGAGGCGCGCTGCTTCACCGTCGCCCGCGACCCCAGACCGCTGCGAAGCGCCTCGACGGCGCCCCCGTGGCGGGCCGGTAACGTGAAAGTCGTGGTGGCACTCACCCCGGCCAAGGCGGACACGTCCCCCACGCCGCCGCGCACGACGATCCGGCCCGCCCCGATCACCGAGATGATGTCGGCCAGCTCCTCGACCTCCGGCATCGAGTGCGAGGTCAATAGCACCCCCGTTCCCCGCTGCGCCAGCTCACGCACCAGATCGCGTACCTGCAGCGCCACGTCCGGGTCCAGGCCGGTGGTGGGCTCATCCAGCAGCAGAAGAGCCGGCGACCCGAGCAGCGCCCGGGCCAGGTGCAGACGCTGCCGCATCCCTCGAGACAGCTCGCCCGCCTTGCGGGACGCCGCCTCGACCAGCCCCACACGCTCCAGGGCGTCCATGACCGCACTGTGTCGCCGCCGGGCGTCGAGACCCTGAATATCGGCGAAGAACAGCAGGTTGTCGCGTGCCGTAGCTCGCGGGTAGAACCCCAGCTCACCGCCCAGGACCAGGCCCAGCCGGGACCTGGCCCGCTCCGGATGGCGCACCGCATCGATGCCATCGACCCAGACCTCACCCGACGTCGGAGCCAGCAGCGTGGCGCACATCCGCACCGTCGTCGTCTTACCGGCACCGTTGGGCCCCAGCAGACCATGGACCTGCCCCGCCCCGACGTCCAGGGACACATCCTCCACGGCGACGAAGGTTTTGTCCTTTTTCCCGAAGGAGCGAACCAGGTGGGAGGCACGCAGCAGCGAATCCTCATTAAGCAATACCATAGAGCCCCTCCACTTCCAAAGGATCACAATCAATAACGTCAGCCACCCTCTCAGCCTTATAGTCGCCAAAGAATAAAATGAATGCATCAATTGCATGCCTTAGATCAGCAAGATCAGGTAGATGCACAAATCCTTCAAGAGCAGATCGCCCCGCATTACCGACGTTTTCAGCGGCTATTCATGTACACGAAGACATGCGTCATCCAACATGACTGCGCCGACTGCCGGCCGTGATTCCATCCCGTCATCATGCCGGCAAATACTCGCACCTTTATATAAGATATTTTACGTATCAAAATACAGTTCGCAACACTTGACGTGTAGTCAAGATTCGAAGATGACGTACAGCACAGGGACAATGAGACCACATGCTGAGGCGTCTGAGCGGCGACTGCGCCACGGATGCCATGATCGGCAGCATGAGCACCACTGAGTCGCATACCACCTCCCCCATTCTGACCTGCGGCGCGCTGGCCGGCAACATCGTGCGTCTGGAGCCGCTGTCGCCTGAGCACGTACCGGGGCTGCAGATGGCCGCAGAGGGGGCCGCGACCAGCCCCTTCGCCACGGTGCCGGCACCGGAGACGGTCGAGGACTACGTGGCCCATAGCCTGGCCCGCCGGGACACGGGTACCTACGCGCCCTTCGCCCAGGTGGAGGTCGCCACCGGCCGCGTCGTCGGGCACACCGCCTACCTGACGCCCCGGTGGATGCCCGATGGGCGGCTCTTCGCCGTCGAGGTCGGCTCCTCCTGGCTCTCCCCCACTGCTCGCGGCACCGCCATCAACCCAGCCGCCAAGCTCCTGCTGCTCACGCAGGCCCTCGAGGACTGGAGCGTGGACCGTGTGGACATCAAGACCGATGCACGCAATGCGGTGGCTCGCGGCGCGATCGCGGCCCTGGGGGCGACCTTCGAGGGGATCCTGCACGCCTGGCAGCCCTCGCTGGCTCCCGGTGAGGAGGGGCGCACGCGCGACACGGCCATGTTCGCCATCACCCCACAGCAGTGGCCCGAGGTCAGGACCCGTCTGGCCGAGCGCATCGAGAGGCGCTCGACGTCGTCGAAAGGATGAGAAGGAATGACTGAGCTGCGTGATCCGGCTGAGGTCTTCGCCACGGAGATCGGCTGGCAGCCGGCGCTGGAGCGCACCGATCTACTCGCCGAGCCCGTGGCCGCCGCGCTGCGGGCGCTGGAGGCGGCCTCGCCCGAGGGTACGGACCTGGCCCGTCAGGCGCAGGTAGTGCCCATTGACCCGTCCCACTCCGACACCGACGCCCTCAACGCGCACTACGACCTGGATCCTGAGGCGACCGGGAACTGCGTACTCGTGGCCGGTAAGCGGACCGGCCAGGAGCGCATCGCCGCCTGCGTGGTGCGCGCCACCGACTTCGCCGACGTCAACCACGTCGTCAAGAAGCGCATTGACGTGCGTAAGGCCTCGTTCCTGCCGGTGGAGCGGGCCGTGGAGATGAGTGGCATGGAGTACGGCGGGATCACCCCGGTCGGCCTGCCCGAGGACTGGCGCCTCTTCATCGACGGCGCCGTGGCGGAGCGGGCCACGGTACTCATCGGCTCGGGCGTGCGCCACTCCAAGCTCCTGGTGCCCGGGGCACTGCTGGTGGCGCTGCCGGGGGCCGAGCGCGTCGAGGACCTGGGGGTACGCCCCGCCTGAGCGGGCCGGTCGGACCGTTCAGGCGGGGCCAGTCCTCAGGCTCTCAGCCCAGGGAGTCCAGGACGATGTTGAGTCCCTCGCTCATGGTGGGGTGGGTGATGACGGCGTCGCGCACCTGCTGCCACGTCAGGTCGCCCAGCATCGCCATCTGGATGCTGGTGACGACCTCACTGGCCTCGGCGCCGATGATGGCGGCACCCAGGATCAGGTCGGTGCGGGCGTCGATGATGACCTTGAAGAAGCCCTCGGTACGGCCCAGGGTCTTGGCGCGCGGGACGGCCGCCGTCGGGGTCTTGGCGACGCGCACCTCATAGCCGGCCTCGCGGGCCTCGGCCTCGCTCATGCCCACGTGCCCGAGCTCGGGCGTGGTGAAGACGGCCCAGGGGATGAGACGTCCGGTGGTGGAGGCCTCCTTGCCGGCGAAGAGGTCGCGCAGGACGCGGAAGTCGTTCCAGGAGGCGTGGGTGAACTGGGGCGTTCCGGCCACGTCACCGGCGGCGTAGACGTTCTCGGCGGTGGTGCACAGGTGGTCGTCGACGCGCACGAAGCCGCGCTCGGTCAGCTCCACGCCCGCGGTCTCCAGGCCGAGGCCGGCGGTGACGGGGGTGCGCCCCAGGGCGACGAGCAGGTGGGATCCGCTCACCTCGTGCCCGTCGGCGGTGGTGACGACGACGCCGTTCCCGTCGGCCGCGGCGGCGACCTTCGAGGCGAGTGCGCCAGTCAGGACCGTGACCCCCAGGGCCTCCAGGCCGGCGGTCACCTCAGCGGCGACGTCCTCGTCCTCGCGGTCCAGGATGTGCGGCCCGGCGTGGACGATGGTGACCGGGACACCGAGGAGCCCCATGAGGGAGGCCATCTCGACGCCGATGACGCCGCCGCCCAGGACGATGAGGCTACTGGGCAGCTCGGGCAGGGTGAGCAGGTCCTCGCTGGTCCAGTAGCGCACGTCGGACAGGCCCTCGATCGGGGGGACCGACGGCGTGGTGCCGGTGTTGATGAGGACCTTGGCGCCGCGCACGCGCCGCAGGCCGCCGTCGTTCAGGGCGATCTCGACGGTGCGCTCCCCCACGAAGCGGGCGGTGCCCTTGACGAAGTCCATGCCGGAGGCGGGGAACATCTTCTCGTGGGCGGCCACCATGCCGCCCACGACGGCCTCCTTGCGGGCGCGGAAGGAGGCCAGCTCGATGCGGGCCTGGGCCAGGGCGTCAGCGCCACCGTCCTGCTCGGGCAGAGTGACGCCGTAGGTCTGCGAGCCCTGGACCTCCCGGAGGACGCGGGCGGCGGAGATGAGGGTCTTGGTGGGGATGCAGGCGACGTTGATGCAGGTGCCGCCCACCTTGTCACGCTCCACCATGACGACCTTGTCGCCGGCCTTGGCGCGCAGCATCGCCAGGGACTTGCCCGCCTTGCCGCCTCCGACGACGAGCAGGTCGAC
Organism: Actinomyces oris; assembly: GCF_001553935.1. NCBI lineage: Bacteria > Bacillati > Actinomycetota > Actinomycetes > Actinomycetales > Actinomycetaceae > Actinomyces > Actinomyces oris. The sequence continues at coordinate 2,893,546 of NZ_CP014232.1, forward strand.
CTCCTCGACCGGGACGTCTGTCTGGTTGGTCGCGTCGCTGTTGACGGTGGACTGTGACATGAGTGCGCATCTCCTTCGGCGGTCGCCGCTCGGCATGATCTGAACGCCAAGGGCAACGGGAAGCGAAGGGCCGCTATTCCGGGGCGACTGCCCAAGGTCTCAGTGAATCGCCGACAGCAGCCGGGGAATCCTCACGCTGCTCTTACCCCTCCCGACCGGTCATTGGGGCGACTTATCCTTTCGTCCTCACTGATACCTGGCAGCCCTACTGCTCGCCGAGAGCAACCAGGGCTGCATGCAGAGAGTCAACGAGCGTGGCAAAACTCACGTCAATGGGGGCATTCATGGCGAAGCCACCGTGGACCTCGATATCCACGAAGCCATGGAGTGACGCCCGGGTCATTCGCACAGCGTCGATGATCCGATCCTCGGGGATGCGGTAGCCGGACAGCGCCGCGGTGACGATGGCAACCGTGCGTTGCGCAGCGGATGACCGTAGCGGACTCAGGCTCCCGTCCGAGGACTCGGCAGGGACCTGGGTCATCGGATAGAGCCCGGGGTGCGCGTGGGCGAAGCCTCGATAGGCGTCGGCAAGGGCTCGCAGGGCATCAGGCCCGGCCAACCCCATGACGGAGGCCGCCAGACGGTCGGCGAACTCGTCCACCGCCCGCACGGAGACTCCTCGGACCAGGTCGCTCATTCCGGAGACATGCTTGTACAGGCTCGGCGGCGCGACTCCCAGATCGGCAGCCAGACGACTCAGGGACAGTTCCTCAAGGCCGTGCTCGTCAACGATCTGCGCGGCTCGTTCCACCACGCGTTCGGCGCTCAGTCCTGCTCGTGGCATCGTGCACTCCTCACCTCTCCCCCCGCCGGCCTTGCCTCAGCATTGCCGGCGATCATACGCCGGGCGAAGTCGACCACCTGCGGCCCAACGAGGCCGGGGCGTTCCAGCATCGGGGCGTGCCCCGCACCGGGAACGATGACAACCTCTCCCCCACCTCCACCAACAGCGCTTGCTACCCAGGCGGCCTCAGCCGCAGGGTCCTTCCAATCTGGATCCTCCTGCCCCATAACCACGAGGGCGGGACAGTCCACCTTGTCCAGCCACGGGGAGACAACGCGGTGATCAGTACGAGTCGTCGCCCAGAAGGCGCGCCAGCGCCCCGGACGGCACAGCAAGCCCGTCAGACGCGTGGCCCGCTGCTGGGCATCAGGTAGACCGGGCCACAATCTGGCGGAGTAGCTGTTCCACACAGCAGGCCCCCAAGGGCGCATCAGCGCAGCCCCAAGCATGGCGCGCTGCACGAGCGTCCAGACTCGACTCTGCGGCCCACGCAGGAAGGGGCAGACGAGGACGAGCCCACACACCAGGTCAGGGCGACGCCCGCCGGCGATCACTGCAGCGGCTCCGGACATGGAGGCGCCCACAAGGATGGCGGGACCGGCGTCGAGAACCTCAATCAGGGCAATGAGGTCGGCTGCGGTGGCCTCATCGCCGTAGGCGGTGAAGGTCGCCGAGCTGTCCCCGTGACCGCGCAGATCCGCAGTGACGACACGAAACCCCGCCTCGTTCAGGGACTGCGCCAGCGGCGTATAGACGTCCCGCACGTCCCCCATGGCCGGCGAGCAGACGACAAGCGGCCGACTACTCGGTACATCCGATCCGGCACTTGTTCCGACAGGTTCGTACACCTCGTAAGCGATGGTGCCGCCCGGCACCTCAAGTTGGCTAATAGTCATAGCCATAAAGTTACTGTCAATAACCTCTGGGGGCAAGCAGCCCTTCCAGACCTGATCTCAGGCCAAGGAGGCACTCACCATCGTGCCCATCAACAACAACGCGGGGCGATCGCTGATCTGCGATCGCCCCGCGTTGTCAACGCACGAGGTCTCAGGAGCTGGCGAGCTGGCGCAGCACGTACTGCAGGATGCCGCCGTGGCGGAAGTAGTCGGCCTCCCCGGGGGTGTCGATGCGCACGACGGCGTCGAAGGAGACCGCCGAGCCGTCAGCCTTCTGCGCCGTGACCGCGACGGTGCGCGGGGTGGTTCCCTCGTTAAGCGCGGTCAGGCCCGTGATGGAGAAGGTCTCGGTGCCGTCCAGGCCGAGCGACTCGGCGCTCTGGCCGGCCGGGAACTGGAGGGGAACCACGCCCATGCCGATGAGGTTGGAGCGGTGGATGCGCTCGAAGGACTCGGCGATGACGGCCTTGACGCCCAGCAGAGCCGTGCCCTTGGCCGCCCAGTCACGTGAGGAGCCCGAGCCGTACTCCTTGCCGCCCAGGACCACCAGCGGGATGCCAGCGTCCTGGTAGGCCTGGGAGGCGTCGAAGATCGACTCCTGCTCGCCGGTGAGGAAGTTGCGGGTGTAGCCGCCCTCGACGCCGTCGAGCAGCCGGTTGCGCAGGCGGATGTTGGCGAAGGTGCCGCGGATCATGACCTCGTGGTTGCCGCGGCGCGAGCCGTAGGAGTTGAAGTCCGCGCGGGCCACGCCGTGCTCGGCCAGGTAGCGCCCGGCCGGGGAGTCGGCCTTGATGGCGCCGGCCGGGGAGATGTGGTCGGTGGTCACCGAGTCCCCCAGCAGGGCGAGCACTCGGGCGTCCTTGATGTCGGTGACCGGGGTGAGCTCCATGGACAGGCCCTCGAAGAAGGGGGCCTTGCGCACGTAGGTGGACTCCTCGTCCCAGGCGAAGGTGTCCCCCTCGGGGGTGTCCAGGCCCTGCCAGCGCTCGTCGCCGGCGAAGACATCGGCGTAGTCGCGCGTGTACATCTCGCGGTCGATGGTGGCGTCGATGACGGCCTGGACCTCGGTGGGATCGGGCCAGATGTCGGACAGGAAGACGTCACGGCCCTCGGGGTCCTGGCCCAGCGGCTCGGTGGCGAAGTCGATGTCCATGGTCCCGGCCAGGGCGTAGGCGATGACCAGGGGCGGGGAGGCCAGGTAGTTCATCTTGACGTCGGGGTTGATGCGCCCCTCGAAGTTGCGGTTGCCCGAGAGCACCGAGACCACGGCGAGGTCGGCGTCGTTGACCGCCTGGGAGACCTCGGCCGGCAGGGGCCCGGAGTTGCCGATGCAGGTGGCGCAGCCGTAGCCGACGACGTTGAAGCCCAGCTCGTTGAGGGCGGGCCACAACCCGGCCTTCTCGTAGTAGTCGGTGACGACCTGGCTGCCCGGGGCGGTGGAGGTCTTCACCCAGGGCTTGGAGCGCAGGCCCCGGGCGACGGCGTTACGGGCCAGTAGGCCGGCGGCCATCATCACCGAGGGGTTGGAGGTGTTGGTGCACGAGGTGATCGAGGCGATGGCGACGTGCCCGTTGTCGAGCTCGGTGGCGGTGCCGTCGGCCAGGGTCACCGGCGTCGGCTTGGATGGCTGGGAGGCGTAGGTGGGCAGGACCTCCTGGAAGGACTCCTTGGCCCGTGACAGGACGATACGGTCCTGGGGGCGCTTGGGGCCAGCGATGGAGGGCACCACGGTGGACAGGTCCAGCTCGAGGTACTCGGAGTAGACGGGCTCGCGGGCCGGGTCGTGCCACATTCCCTGGGCCTTGGTGTAGGCCTCGACCAGGCGCACGCGTTCCTCGGAGCGGCCGGTCAGGCGCAGGTAGTCCAGGGTGACCTCGTCGATCGGGAAGATCGCGGCGGTGGAGCCGAACTCGGGGCTCATGTTGCCGATGGTGGCGCGGTTGGCCAGCGGTACCTCGGCGACGCCCTCGCCGTAGAACTCGACGAACTTGCCCACCACGCCGTGGGCGCGCAGCATCTCGGTGATGGTCAGGACCACGTCGGTGGCGGTGGCGCCGGCGGGGATGGCACCGGAGAGCTTGAAGCCCACCACCTTGGGGATGAGCATGGAGACGGGCTGGCCCAGCATGGCGGCCTCGGCCTCGATGCCGCCCACGCCCCAGCCCAGGACGCCCAGGCCGTTGACCATGGTGGTGTGGGAGTCGGTGCCCACGCAGGTGTCGGGGTAGGCCTGGGTGACGCCGTCGGCCTCGTGGGTGAAGACGATGCGGGCCAGGTACTCGATGTTGACCTGATGGACGATGCCCGTACCCGGTGGAACGACGCGGAAGTTGGACAGCGCTCCCTGTCCCCAGCGCAGGAACTGGTAGCGCTCGGCGTTGCGCTCGTACTCGCGCTCCTTGTTGCGCTCCAGGGATCCGGGCAGGCCAAAGGAGTCGATCTGCACGGAGTGGTCGATGACCATCTCAGCGGGGTTGAGAGGGTTGATGACCTCGGGGTCGCCTCCGAGGTCAGCGACCGCCTCACGCATGGTGGCCAGGTCCACGATGCAGGGCACGCCGGTGAAGTCCTGCATGACGACGCGGGCCGGGGTGAACTGGATCTCCGTGTCGGGCTCGGCGGCCGGGTCCCAGGCGGCCAGGGCGCGCACGTGATCGGCAGTGATGTTGGCACCGTCCTCGGTGCGCAGCAGGTTCTCGGCCAGCACCTTGAGGCTGTAGGGCAGGCGCTCCAGGCCGGGGACGGCGTCGAGGCGGTAGATCTCGTAGTCGCGGCCGTCGACGTCGAGGGTGCTGCGGGAGGCGAAGGTGTTGAGGCTGGTCACCGGGGCTCACTTCCAGTTGTCGTACCGATCCGGCTCGCTGCACCACCACGGGTCTGTCACGCGGACCTGCGTTGACAGACAGGCGGAGGCTGCGCGGATGCTCCGGAGTGGACCGTAGCCCACGGCGTGTCATCCGTTGTCAATACGTAGGGAAGGTTGGCCAAACTCGGTGTGTGGGCGGGCGCCCCGGGGACGCATTTGGTGATGCCGGCCGCACGCAACCCCACTGACCACCCGTTCAGGAGCGCTCGAGTACCGCGATCGTCTCGAAGTGGTGGGTGTGCGGGAACATGTCCAGCGCGCTCATGGAGCCCAGCGTGTAGCCCGAGCGCAGGAGGGTTCCCAGGTCCCGGGCCAGCGCCGCCGGGTCGCAGGCCACTAGGACGATCCGCTCGGCCCCCAGGGCGCCGACGGCCTCGATGACCTCGCACCCAGCCCCTTGCCTCGGCGGGTCGAGAACGACGACGTCGGGGCGGCCACCGGTGAAGGAGCCGGCGAGCTCGCGCACCGAGCGGGCGCTCACGCGACCCGAGGCCAGGCGTGCGGTGGGGTGGTCATGCAGGGTGCGGCGGGCGTCGCGAACGGCCTGCTCATTGCCCTCCAGGGACAGGACCTGACCGCGGTCCCCCGCCAGGGCGGCCAGCGGCAGGGTGAACAGGCCGGCCCCCGAGTAGAGCTCCAGGACGCGGCTACCCGCGGCGCCCTCTAGGTCCTCCCTCAGGGCGCCGCGCACGACGCGCTCGACGAGCATCCGGGGGGCGTCGACGTGGACCTGCCAGAAGCCCTCTGCATGGACGGAGTAAGTCAGCTCCCCCAGCCCCAGGGCGGAGGCGTCCACGACCTCCCGGACTCGGCGCCGTCCGGTGCTGCGGGCCTGGGAGGTCAGGAGTCGATCGTCGAGCAGGACGACGGGCTCACCGCCGCTGGGGGCGATGGCCTCGATACGCATGCCGGGCCGGTAGTGGGCGCGCCAGCGGGAGCGCTCCAGCAGCCCGATCTCGGTGATGGCGTCAACCGCCAGGGGCAGGCTGCGCAGGGGCAGGACCGTCCCGGAGCGGAAGGCATGCATGCCGGGCCGGCCGTCCTCACCGACCGTCAGGCTCACGCGGGTGCGGGTGGCGGTTCCGGCCAGGGCACGCCGCCGGGCGCTGTTGGAGGCCTGGGCCGCGGCGTCGGTGGGCATGGGCTCGATCGGCACGGCGGCAGCGGCGGAGGCCTCAGGCAGGGCGGCGACGGCGTCGGCCACCTCCTGCCCGCCGATCCGGCGCAGGCAGTCGGCCAGGACCCAGCGCTTCCAGGTGCGCTGGGCGTCCAGGGCCACGTGGGCGAGCTCTCCCCCACCCACGCCGGCCGGGCCGGCCTCGGGCCAGACGGACTCGACGCGGTCCGGGGAGGCCTGGAGGATCTCAACGGCGTCGGCGCGCCAGGTCCGCGAGGTCATCTCGGTCAGGCGGGCCCGCACGGTCTCACCGGGCAGGGCGTGGCGCACGAAGATGACCCGGCCGCCCGGGTCGTCCACGGGGCGGGCCACGCAGTGCCCGCCGTGCGCAGGGGCCCCCACCGCCAGGGTCAGCTCGCGCGGCTCGCCACGGCTGGGGGCGGGCTGGTCTGCGCTCCGGCTGGGCTGGGGGGTCATCGATTCTCCTGGGGGTCGGCACCGACGCCGCCGGTGCCGGCGGGGCTGTGCTGGTCGAGGTGGCTGAGGTGACTGAGATGGCTATCGACGTGACGGCGCATGGCGACGTCGGCGTCGATGATCCCCTCGGCGGTGCGGGCCCGCACGCCGTGGTGGATGTGCCGTTGTCCGGGCAGTCCCAGCTGCCAGGGCACGGAGGCCACGACGACCCCGGGGGTGAACAGCAGGACGGTCTTGAGGCGCAGGGCGGTCTGGTTGTGGAGGATCTGCTCCCACCAGTGGCGCACGATGTACTCGGGCAGGAAGACGACGACGAGGTCTCGGGGGGACTCCCGGCGCACCGAGCGGACGTAGTTGATGACCGGGCGGGTGATGTCCCGGTAGGGGGAGTCCAGGACCGTCAGGGGCACGGCGATGTCGGCCTCCTCCCAGGCGTCCAGGAGATGCTCGGCGCCGCCGTCACCGGTGTCCACTGTCAGGGCCTCCAGGACGGTGGGGTGCGTCGACTGGGCGTAGGTCAGGGCCCGCAGCGTGGGCTGGTGGAGGCGGGAGGCCAGGACGATGGCGTGGACATGGGCCGGCAGGACGCGGGCGTCGTGGAGGTCGGAGATGGCCACCTCCTCGCTGACTCGGCGGTAGTGGCGGCGGATCCGGTTCATCACCAGGTAGAGCAGCGCCATGATCGTCAGGGTGATCCAGGCTCCCCGGGTGAGCTTGGTGAGCAGGACGATGACCAGGACCGTCCCGGTGCCCAGCACGCCGATGGAGTTGATGATGCGGGCGCGGTGCATGCGTGAGCGGGCCCGCGGCTCAGTGGCGATGGTCAGCTCGCGTGTCCAGTGGCGCACCATGCCCACCTGGGAGAGCGTGAAGGAGATGAACACGCCCACGATGTAGAGCTGGATGAGGCGGGTCGTGTTGGCCTCGAAGCCGATGAGGAAGGCCACGGCCCCCAGCCACAGGACGATGATGCCGTTGGAGAAGGCCAGGCGGTCGCCGCGCTGGGAGAGCTGGCGGGGCAGGAACTCGTCACGGGCCAGGACACTGGCCAGCACCGGGAACCCGTTGAAGGCGGTGTTGGCGGCCAGGACCAGGATCAGCCCGGTGACGGTGGCGACCAGGTAGAACATCGGGCGGAAGCCGGAGAAGACGGTGGCGGCGATCTGTCCGATCGCGGGGTCCTGGTGGTAGCTGTCCCCGACCGGGACGCCGTTGTGCAGGAGCTGGTGGGCCGGGTCCTCCACCATGCGCACGCCGACGGCGCCGGCCAGGTGGATGACGCTCATGAGCATCAGTGCGGCGATTCCTCCCAGGAGCAGCAGCGTGGTAGCGGCGTTGCGGGACTTGGGGCGCTGGAAGCTGGGCACGCCGTTGGAGATCGCCTCCACGCCGGTCAGGGCCGCGCACCCCGAGGAGAAGGCCCGCAGGACCAGGAAGCCTCCGGCCAGGCCGGTCAGGCCATGCTCCCAGCCGGCGTGAGTGACGACGTCGAAGCCGGCGGACTCGGCCCGCCCCAGGGTCCCGGTCAGCTCCTGGACGAGGCCGGCGACGGCCATGATGCCGATGACACCCATGTACAGGTAGGTGGGGATGGCAAAGGCCCGGCCCGACTCGCGCGAGCCGCGCATGTTGAGCACGGCCAGGACGGTGACGACCGCGACGGCGATCTCCACCTTGTAGGGGACCAGGGCGGGCAGGGCGGCCGCGAGGTAGGAGGTGCCCGAGGACACTGAGACCGCAACGGTCAGGACATAGTCGCTCAGCAGGGCCGAGGCCACCAGGAGCCCGGCGTGGGAGCCGAGGTTGGCCGAGACCACCTCGTAGTCGCCGCCGCCCGAGGGGTAGGCGTGAACGGTTTGACGGTAGGAGGCCACGACGACGGCCAGGACGCCGACGACGGCCAGGGCCACCCACGGCGACAGGGAGGTGGCCACCACACCGGCCACGGCCAACGTGATGAGCACCTCATCGGGGGCGTAGCCCACGGAGGACAGGGCGTCGGAGGCGAATACCGGAAGGGCGATCCTCTTGGGCAGGAGCGTCTCCCCCAGAGCTCCGCTGGGAACAGGACGGCCGACGAGAAGCCGCTTGATGCGGTCTGCGAAGTCACGCACGTCTCCAGATGTTACGTCCGCGGCCCGACAACGGAGTACCGTCCTCCTCGTGCACTTCGTCATCATGGGTTGTGGGCGCGTGGGAGCGTCCATGGCTGTTCAGCTCGACCGTATGGGGCACTCGGTGTCCGTCATCGACCGCTCCTCGGACTCTTTCCGCCGCCTGCCCTCGGACTTCAACGGCCGCAAGGTCAAGGGTGTCGGTTACGACCGCGACGCCTTGGAGCAGGCGGGCATTGATGAGGCCTACGCCTTCGTGGCCGTGTCCAACGGGGACAACTCCAACATCGTGGCTGCGCGCGTGGCCAGGGAGAGCTTCGGCGTGGACAACGTCGTCGCCCGGATCTATGACTCGCGGCGGGCCGATGTCTACGAGCGCCTGGGCATCCCCACAGTGGCCACCGTGCGTCAGACGGCCGACCAGATGATGCGCCGCATCCTGCCGGGCTCCAGTGCCCGCGAGCTCGAGGACCCCTCGGGCACGGTGGCTCTCATCCAGCCCAATGCCTCCCCGCAGTGGGTCGGTACGACGATCGGGGTGTTGGAGGACCGCCTCAGAGTGCGGGTGGCCTGGATCTCACGCGATGCCACGGCGCTGCTGCCTGAGGCCGCCACCGTCATCCAGGAGCACGACCGACTGCACCTGGCGGTGAGCACCGACCGTATCGGCCAGGTCCGCCGCGCCCTGTCACACGCCCCGACCCAGGAGGCCTGAGCCATGCAGATCGTCATCGCCGGAGCCGGATCCGTGGGCCGTTCCATCGCCCGCGAGCTCATCAGCCACGGCCACGAGGTCACCCTCGTCGACCGTTCCACCGAGGCCATGCGCATCGCCTCGGTCCCGCAGGCCGACTGGCAGCTGGCCGACGCCTGCGACATCGACGCCCTGGAGCGCGCCGGGGCTGAGACCTGCGACGTTATCGTGGCCGCCACCGGGGATGACAAGGCCAACCTGGTCATCTCCCTGCTGGCCAAGACCGAGTACGGGGTGCCGCGCACGGTCGCGCGCGTCAACAACCCCAAGAGCGAGTGGCTCTTCGATGAGACCTGGGGCGTGGACGTGGCCGTGTCCACCCCGCGCTTCATGACGGCCCTGGTGGAGGAGGCCGTCAGTGTCGGCAGCCTGGTGAGCATCTTCCACTTCCACCAGTCGGGCGCCTCCATGCACGAACTGACCCTGCCGGAGGACTCACCGGTCATTGGCGAGCTCGTCACCGACATCGAGCTGCCGCCCCACACGGTGCTGGCCGCGATCCTGCGCGACTACCGCCCCATCACACCGGACCGCGACGAGCGCTTCGAGCGCGGCGACGAGCTCATCTTCCTCACGGCGCGGGAGGGAGAGTCCAGCCTGAAGGAGCTGCCCCTCATCTTCACGTGACGGTGGGCGGTGCTACCGCTCGACGGGAGCCTGGGCCTGGGCGATCCGGCTGGGGGCCACCAGCAGCCAGATGAACCACAGGGTCACGGCGTACAGCGGCACGCCCAGGATGAGGCGGGCCGCTCCGAGGTAGGACACGGCCTGGGCTCCGGCCAGGTAGAGGGGCACCTCAACGACGAGCCGCAGGGCGAACATGAGCGTCAGGACCCAGGTGCCCGCGTGGTAGCGGCGCCGAACATGGCGCAGGGCCGGCTCGGTGCGCCAGGCCGAGGGCAGTGCAGCGGGGTCGTCGTCGGCCTGTGGAGTCTCGGCGCGACCCGAGTCCCGGCTCGCCTGGCCTCCCTCGGCGTGAGCCGACTCGTCGGTGACGCGATGCCACAGAGTCATGAGGGCGCCCACGATCGGCCAGCCGATGAGCAGGGAGACCAGGCAGGCGACCAGCCAGGCCGCGTTGATCATGAGGCCGGTGGCGTAGAAGTTGGAGGCGTCGCCACTACGCCAGGCCCACAGGGCCGAGACCAGGACCAGCGCAATCCCACCGACGACCTGAGCAGGGGACTGACGCTGTACCAGGCGGGCCACGAAGCAGATGGCGCTGATGGCCAGGGAGGCGATCAGGGCCGCCACCAGTGCGACGGGCCGCACCGCCATGACCAGGACGAACATGAGGGTGGGCACCACTGACTCGAGGATGCCGCGCCACCCGCCCACGGCGGCCATGGCGTCGAAGCGCTCGGAGTCGATGGCCCCCAGCCCCGTACGGGTGGTTCCAGTGGAACGGCTGCTCATTCGATGGTCCTTCCCGCAGGTGGCTGCCGGTTGCTACTGCCCCGGCCCCAGCAGGCGATAGGCGGGGTTGTGGATCTGCTGGCGGTGGGTGCCGTCGGCGACCCTCCCCTCAGCGAGGAGGTGGGCCCCCGGCTTGATGCCGGGGATGCGTCGCCGACCCCACCACACCAGGTCAATGCTGCCAGTGCCGTCATAGAGCTGCCCGACGAGGATGGGCTTGTCCTGGCTCGAGCGGTAGGTGACCGCCTGAAGCACACCGGAGACGCAGGTCCGCTGGCGCGAGGTGAGTGAGCCGATCGGATCGGTGCCCCGTCGGCTGGCGGAGCGCTCCTCATCCTCGGCCTCCAAGTGCTCGCGGCTGGTGCGCAGTGATTCGTAGAGCCGCTTGACCCGCGCCGACAGCACCCCCATTTAACGCACTTCGGCGATGGTCGGGCCGGGTGCCAGCGGGTCGATGCCTGGCAGGTCCTCGGCCTCAGGGCCGGCTGCGGCTCCGGGCGCGTGCAGGGGCAGGATCTCACGGGGCGGACGGGCCTGGCCGTCGCGCACGACGACGATTCCGCGCAGCACCTCCCGCAGCGCCTGGGCGGAGTGCTCGGAGGAGGCGGCGGGCCCCTGAAGGACGCCGCGCAGGAACCAGCGGGGGCCGTCGATCCCCAGGAACCGGATCGTGCCGGTCGCCATCGTGCCGTCGGGACCGCGCATGGGCAGGTGCGCGATCAGCTCGGTGCCGTGCTCCCCGTCGCTCTCCTCGTAGCGGGCGCCGTTCCCGGCGAGCTCGTTGGCGATGTCGCCGCGCAGCTCGTCCCAGATGCCCGCGGTGCGCGGCGCGGCGAAGGCTCGCAGCTCGAGCGCCGAGCCGCCCAGCGCCAGGACGACGGCGGTGACGGTGCCGTCGGGCGCCTGCTCCAGACGCAGCTGCATCCCGTCAACGGCCGGGACCTGCAGCGCCCCCAGGTCGATACGGGGCACCTCCTCCTGGTCCTCGGGCAGCTCACTGAGGTCCCAGGGGCCGGGGGCGGCCTCGTCGAGGTCGTCGTCGCCGGGGTCGCGCCCGAGAATGGACTCGTCAGAATCGGTGGTTGCGTCGTCACGACGGCGCGAGAACAGTCCCATGGGGATCTCCTGAGTTGGGTGGGAGCGTCAGCCGGCGCAGTCGGCGCACACCGGAAGACCGGTCGCCTCGTCGACGAAGGCCAGCTGGCTGCGGTGATGGACGAGGAAGCACTCCGAGCAGGTGAACTCGTCCTCGAGCTGCGGAACGACGTGAACGCTCAGCTCCTCACGGGACAGGTCCGCCCCGGGAAGCTCAAAGCCCTCAGCGGCCTCGTTCTCGTCCTCCTCGATCGCGGCGGACGACTGGTCCTTCTGCCGCGAGGTCAGCTCTTCGATGGAATCGGCCTCGGGCTCGTCATCATTCTTGCGCGGGGCGTCGTAGTCGGTCGCCATGGCCTCGTCACTCTTTCTGTCGACGGCTCTCGGGTGACCTTCGCAAGCCGGGAGCTGAGCCGTGCATGCGCACCGGCGTCGTGCCGACGATTCGGCGCTCCCGTCCCGGAAGGCACGCGCACAATAGCACCGCCAGGTGGGCCGTCAAGCCAAATCGCCCGACGAAGGAGCACGATTGGCTTGCAGTGTGTCCATCCCGGGGGATTTCACGAGGGTATTCACACCTGCTTCACATGTGGCACACCGCTGCGCCTCCCACGGCTGGGCGCCTGCGGATGGCAGGCTGTGGGGCACAGTGGAGCATATCGTGCTGACACGGGATGAAGGAGGCCCCACCCATGGTCGAACTCGAGCTGCTGGGTGCCAACGGTGACACGATTGTCATGACCGACGAGGACGGCGAGCGTTACAGCATCGTCGTCGACGACGCCCTCAGGGCCGCGGTGCGCCGTGACCGCGGAGCGATCCTGCCCCCGTCGGGGACGGTCGCCGAGGCGCCGGCGCCCCTGCGCCCCCGGCAGCTCCAGGCCTACATGCGCGCCGGTGCGACCGCCGCCGAGGTCGCCATCAGCACGGGCATGGACGTGGAGCACGTGCGCCGTTTCGAGGGGCCGGTGCTCGCCGAGCGCCAGTGGGCCGTCTCGCAGGCCCAGTCCTGCCGGATCGGCTGGGAGAAGGACTCCCCCCTGCTCGGCGAGCTGGTGGTGGACCGCCTGGCCACACGCGGCGTCGACCCTTCCAGCCTCGAGTGGGACGCGCTGCGCGAGGGCCGCGACCCCTGGCTCATCATGGTGACCTTCGTGCAGTCCGCCGAGGAGAAGCAGGCGCGCTGGTCACTGGACCTGACCGCCCGCGCGGTTCACGCCCTGGACGATGAGGCTCGCTGGCTCACCGAGGCCGGAGCCGGATCCAAGCGCCCTGCCGTCTTCGACCAGGACTCCAAGGCCCCCGGGGCCTCAGCCTCTGCGCCGTCGGCCCAGTCGGGGCACTCCCCCGCGGCCGCGGGCTCAGCGGCCGGCAGTGCGGTCTCGGCGGCCTCCGCCCCGGCTGCGGCCTCCGGCGAGTCCACCGGGCTGGCCGTCGAGATGCCCGCCGGGATGCTGCCGGTTCGGGAGTACGGTCGCCCCACCAGTGGCGCCATGTCGGCCGATGACACCGACGCGCTGCTGGCCGACCTGGCCTCCAGCCGGGGCCGGCGCGTCGAGGTGGAGATGCCCCAGGACGACGACCTGAGCGGCTTCGCCGGTGAGGGTAACGCGGATGAGGACGCCTTCACCGATCCCCACGGCATCGACTACACCAGCAGCCCTGAGAGCCCCGAGGTCCCCTCACCCCCGGCCCGGGGCATGGAGGAGCGCCGCACCGAGGCCGGTTCCAGGGCCGACGATGAGTCCTTGGAGCAGACCGCGGGCCTGAGTGCGCAGGTCTACTCGATGTCGGAGCGCAGACGTCTGCACACCGGCAACCACCCGGCCGGAACCCGGCTGGTGACGGCCTCCAGCGCCCCCTCGGCGGCGCCGTCTGCCCCGAGCCCAGCGGTGGAGCGCATCCCCGTGGGACGTCGGGCACCGCTGGGGGCGGACAGCCCCACCGAACCGGTGCCGGAGATCCCCATGCCGTCGCGCTCCGAGGTCCTGGCCAAGGCCTCCCCCGGCCCGTCTGCCGCCTCGGCGGCGGGTACGCAGGAGCCTCTGCCCGACATGCCCAGGACGCCTCCGACCAAGAAGAAGTCCCGCCGTCGCTCACGGCGCTCCGTACCCTCCTGGGATGAGATCGTCTTCGGTGCCAGGCCCGAGTAGCCCAATCCTCAGGCCTCGGTGATGAGCAGCGGCACCTCGGTCTCGGCCGGGGTGAAGGAGCCGTGGACGCCGGGCATGGCGATGGCGGACTCGGAGTGGACCCGGGGGTCCACGAGGACCCAGTTCTCGGCCATGGCCACGACAACGTCCCCGACGACGCCCCGTGCTCGCGCGCCAAGGACACCCAGGTGCTCACCGGCCTGCTCCCTGGTCCCGATCCACATCGCCCGATCCCCCAGGACGTGGCGGTAGCGGTGGGCCACCTCGGCGGCCAGGTCCACGTCGCCGTCGGCAACGTGCAGGTGCGTCAGCCTGGGCTCTCCGGCCACGGCGACGACGTCGCGAACGAGATCGCGGTGGGCGCTCAAGTCGATGCGGTGATCGGGATCGGTATCGACCATGCCGTGGTCGGCGCTGAGGAGAATCCTGGTTCCGGCGGGAACACGGCGGGCCAGCTCGGCCATGGCGGCGTCGAGGCGCTCGAGCTGGGTCAGCCACTGCTCACTGAGCCACCCGTGCTTGTGTCCGGTCTTGTCCAGCTCGCCGACGTAGAGGTAGACCAGCGGGGTGCCGCGGCGCAGGGCTCCGGCAGCCAGGCCGGGCCGGTCCTCCAGCCGGTCGGCCCCCAGGTGCGAGGCGCCTCGTAGGGCGGCCTCGGTCAGGCCGGAGCCGGCAAACCGGCTCGGTCCGATGCTCACCGCGCTCTCGTCCGGGAGCCGTTCGAAGATCGTGGGCACGTTCTGCCAGGACCTGGGGCTGGGGACGTTGTCCCCCTTCCAGGTGATGAGGCTGAGGACCTGCTCGGGGCCGGGGACGGCGGAGGCATCAAGAGGGGACCCCAGGCGGGGGTTGAGCACCGAGTAGCCGACCATGCCGGTGGTGCCGGGCAGTGCGGAGGTGCCCAGCATGGTCAGGGCCGCAGCCGTCGTCGAGGGCCGGCAGGTGAGGATTCCCGCACCGGCGGCGGCAGTGGCGGCCTCGCGCTGTGCCAGCCACTGGCGCAGGGTGGGGGTGTGCCCGCGACGCTGACGGAGCATCTCCAGACCCAGACCGTCCACGAGGACGACGACGGTTCCCGGGCCGCCACCGGCCTCCCCCGGCTCACCGGCCGGCTCAATGCCCCAGCTGCGGGCGACCGCCCGGGCACGGGCGTCGGAGACGACTGGTTCAGCGGGATCGCCGGTGGGGCTGAGGACGGCATCTCGGTCGGCATCACGGTCGGTATCGCCGTCGTGCTTGGTGTCAGCCAGGCTCAGTCCGGCACTGACGGCGCCGACCGCCAGGACGTAGCGGAGCGCCGGATCCTGTGGGGAGTCCGGAGCGGGAGCCGGTGCGGGCTGTCCGCCGGCGGTCAGGGGCCCCATGACCGGCCCCGTCACAGGGCGGCGGCGCGGGCCGCCATCTGTGAGAGCCGGCCGGCGAAGGTCTCGGCGCGGGCCAGGGCGGCGGCGCCCTCCACGCCCGCGGCCACGCGGATGACGACGTCGTCGGGCACGGACACACCGGTCATGCCGTGGTCGGCCTGGCAGTCGGGGTCGCCGCAGGTGGCCGGCTCCATGTCGATACGGCGCACCGAGCCCCAGGAGACCGCGATCGTCATCTCGGTGAGGGTTCCTCCGCCCCGGGCCGGGTCGGCCACGCCGCGGGTCAGGGCCATGGAGCGGATACGGCTGAGCGGGACGGCCTCGCTGGTGGCCAGGGCGCCGGGGCTGCCGTCGTCGCGAGGGGTGTCGTCAACGTGGACGATGATGAGGCGGCTGGGGGTCAGAGCCAGGACGGTCAGGTGGCGGTGGACCGCCTCGGCGAAGGTGGTCTCGGACTGGACCATGCCGGAGAGGATTTCCTCCTCGCCCGTAGCCAGGCGGAGGGTGTCAAGCACCAGCTCGGGGTAGTAGCCGGCGAGCTCCACCTGCTGCACCAGGTCTGCGAAGGCCTCCTGGGACGCCTCGTGCGAGGCGGGACCGGTGGCCGAGCTGCGGCCTGAGTGGGTCGTCATGGTCGCCATTGTGCCATCGTCCGCCCCTGCGTCGTCGAGCACCGGTGTGCCCTTGCTCGAGGTGGGCCGATCGCTGCCTGCGGGCGCGTCTGACCTGTCACGCCCGGGTGTCGTGGTTTGTTTTCGGCCCGATTCCTCGGAGAATGCGCCCATGCCGAAGTCTGCCACCACCCGGACTCCTCCCCCGACCGACGGGGAGATCGTCGATCTCGACCTGTCCACGGAGATGCGCACCAGCTTCCTGGAGTACGCCTACTCCGTCATCTACGCGCGTGCCCTGCCTGACGCCCGCGACGGGCTCAAGCCGGTTCAGCGCCGCATCCTGTTCCAGATGGACCGGATGGGGCTGCGCCCGGATCGTCCGCACGTGAAGTCCTCCCGGGTCGTGGGTGATGTCATGGGTCGGCTCCACCCTCACGGGGACACCGCGATCTATGAGGCGCTGGTGCGTCTGGCCCAGCCGTTCACGATGCGCCTGCCGCTCATTGACGGCCACGGCAACTTCGGCTCCCTGGATGACGGTCCGGCGGCCCCCCGCTACACCGAGGCGCGCCTGGCCGCCTCGGCCCTGGCGCTGACGGCGGACCTGGATGAGGACACGGTCGACTTCGCCCCCAACTACGACTACACACTCACCGAGCCCGAGGTGCTGCCGGCGGCCTTCCCGAACTTGCTGGTCAATGGCGCGGCGGGTATCGCGGTGGGTATGGCCACGAACATGCCGCCGCACAACCTCGTGGAGGTGGTGGCCGCCGCTCGGCACCTGCTGACTCACCCGGAGGCGAGTCTGGAGGACCTCATGGCCTTCGTGCCGGGGCCGGACCTGCCCGCCGGTGGCATGATCGTGGGTCTGGACGGGATCCGGGAGGCCTACCGCACGGGGCGGGGCAAGTTCCTCACGCGGGCCACTGCTCACGTGGAGTCCGTCTCCCCGCGTCGCAAGGGCATCGTGGTCACTGAGCTGCCCTACATGGTGGGGCCGGAGAAGGTCATCTCGCGCATCAAGGAGGCGGTGGGCTCCAAGAAGCTCCAGGGCATCACCGACGTCGCCGATCTCACCGACCGCAAGCACGGCACCCGCCTGGTCATCAGCGTCAAGAACGGCTATAACCCCGAGGCGGTCCTGGCCCAGCTCTACAAGCACACGCCGCTGGAGGACTCCTTCGGCATCAACAACGTCTCCCTCGTGGACGGGCAGCCTCACACCCTGGGGCTGCGCGAGCTGCTGGAGGTGTTCGTGCGCCACCGCCTTACGGTGGTCACGCGGCGCACCCGGTTCCGTCTGGGCAAGCGTCGCGAGCGCGCTCACCTGGTGGACGGCCTGCTCATCGCGATCCTTGACATCGACGAGGTCATCGCCGTCATCCGCTCCTCCGACGACGCCGCCACGGCGCGCACCCGGCTCATGCAGGTCTTCGACCTCACCGAGCCGCAGGCCGGATACATCCTTGAGCTCCAGCTGCGCCGGCTCACGAAGTTCTCGGTTATCGAGCTGGAGAAGGAGCGCGACGAGCTGGCCCGCGAGATCGAGGCCCTCGAGGCGATCCTGGCCGACGACGTGCTGCTGCGGCGCGTGGTCTCCCGTGAGCTGGCGGCCGTGGCCGAGCAGTTCGGCACCCCGCGGCGCACGGTGCTGCTGGAGGCCTCCGGTGAGCGCGTGACGTCGTCGGCCGCTGCAGAGACTGCGGACGACGCCTCCGCCTCAGGTCGGGGTGCGAAGCGGGCCGGTGGCGCCGTGCAGCCGATGACGCTCATGCCCAGCGCCTCCCCGGTGCCGCTGACCGTCCCCGACGACCCGTGCCGGGTGCTGCTGTCGGCCACCGGACTGGTGGCGCGCACGGCCGGCACCGAGCCGGTGGCCCGCACCGGTGGGCGCCAGCCCCACGACGCCCTGACCTCCCAGGTGGCTACCACGGCGCGTGGGCGCATCGGCGCGGTCACTGACACCGGGCGGCTGGTGCTGCTCGACGTCGTCTCCACCACGGAGGTGCCCCGCACCGAGGGGGCCCCGGGGCTGGCCGGTGCGACTCAGGTTCGCCAGCTGGTGGACATTGAGCCGGAGGAGAAGGTGGTGGGGCTGGTCCCGGTGGGGTCGGCCGACAACCCGCCCATCGTCCTGGCCACGGCTGAGGGCGTCATCAAGCGGGTCAAGCCCGGTGACGAGCCCAGGAACGCCGAGAGCTGGGAGGTCATCTCCCTGTCCGAGGGCGACCGGGTGGTCTTCGCCGGCACCGCGGCGGACACGGACTTCCTGGCGCTGGTGACCTCCGACGCCCAGCTGCTGCGGTTCCAGGCCGCCAAGGTGCGTCCGCAGGGCCGGGGTGCCGGTGGGATGGCGGGGATCTCGCTGCACGAGGGCGCCCGGGTCATCGCCGGCGCGGCGGTTCCTGAGGAGCTCCTGGCCGAGGCCGTGGTGGTGACGGTGGCGGGCTCCGAGGGCTCGCTCCCGGGCACCGGCGGGGGCAGTGTCAAGGTCACGCCCTTGGATCGCTACCCGGCGAAGGGTCGGGCCACGGGCGGGGTTCGCTCGCACCGGTTCCTGCGCGGTGAGGACGAGCTGGTGGTCGCCTGGGTGGGGGTGGCCCCGCCGCGGGCGCTGCGCGAGGGCGGCAAGCCGGTCGCGCTGCCGGAGCCCGATGAGCGGCGTGACGGCTCCGGCTCACCGCTACCGGCCCCCATCATCGGAATCGGCTGACGGGGCCGGTCGCAGCAGCATCCCGGGGATCCGCCCGCGAGCAGGGCGGTTGTGCCTACAGTGGCGCATGGCCGATCAACCGTCCGCAGACCTGCTCATCAGGGATGCGCGCATCGTCCCTTTCCGGTCCCGCACCGAGCTGGGGGCGCTGCGCCGAGGTGACCCTCACCCTGGCGCCTTGGCCGCGCCGCCGCCCCCGGGTGAGCCCGTGGATGTGCGTATCAAGGCGGGCCGGGTCGTCGAGGTGGGACAGGGGCTGAATGCTCCCGGGACACGGGTCCTTGAGGCCGAGGGCTCCTTCCTCATTCCCGGCCTGTGGGACGCTCACGCCCACCTGGACATGGAGGCGGCGCGCTCGGCGCGTATTGACACGCTGGCCACCCGCAGCGCCGAGGAGGCCCTGGAGCTGGTGGCCCGGGCGCTGCGGGATCATCCGGCCGGTTCACGGCCGGCCACGATCCAGGGCTTCGGGCACCGCCTGTCCAACTGGCCCCGGGTGCCCACGGTGGCCGAGCTCGACGCCGTCACCGGGGAGGTTCCCACGCTGCTCATCTCCGGGGACGTGCACTCCGGGTGGCTGAACTCGGCGGCGCTGCGTGTCTTCGGCCTGCCGGGGGCCAGCGCCCAGGCCCCGGGAGCACCGATGAAGGAGGACCCGTGGTTCGCCCTACTAGACCGCCTCGATGAGGTTCCGGGGACACGCGAGCTGCGGGAATCCGGCTACCGACAGGTCCTGGCCGACATGCTGTCCCGGGGCGTCACCGGCGTGGTGGACATGAGCTGGTCGGAGGATCCCGATGACTGGCCGCGGCGCCTGCGGACCATGGCGGACGAGGGCGTTCTTACCCAGGTGCTGCCCCGCATCCGCATCGGGGTCTACCGCGACAAGCTGGAACGGTGGATCGCCCGGGGCCTGCGCACCGGGACCGCGCTGGCGGGCTCACCCCGCCTGCCCGACGGATCCCCGGTGCTGGTGCAGGGGCCGCTCAAGGTGATCGCAGACGGCTCGATGGGCTCGGGCAGCGCACACATGTGCGAGCCCTATCCCGCCGAGCTGGGCCTGGAGCACGCCTGCGGCGTGGTCAACATCGACCGGGCCGAGCTCACCGACCTCATGGCCCACGCCTCCCGGCAGGGTTATGAGATGGCCATCCACGCCATCGGGGACGCGGCGGTCGACGACGTCGCTGCGGCCTTCGCGCACTCGGGTGCTGCCGGGCGCTTGGAGCACGCCCAGCTGCTGCCGGCAGACGCCCTCGCTGAGCCTGATGGGGCGCTCAGGCGCCTCGTGGGCTGCGGGATCGAGCTGTCGGTTCAGCCGGCCCACCTCATTGACGACTGGGCGGCCGTGGGGCGTGTGTGGCCGGGACTGGAGGGGCGCACCTACGCCTTCGCAGACATGGTGGCCGCCGGGGCCCTGCTTCAGCTGGGATCGGATGCGCCGGTGGCGCCCCTGGACCCGTGGCTGGCCATGTCGGCGGCCGTGGGGCGTCGGACACCGGACGGCTCGGTGTGGTCGCCGGATCAGCGGCTGACGGCCGAGGAGGCGCTGGCAGCCAGCGTCAACGGGGCCGGTCCGGTGGCGGTGGGTTCTCAGGCCGACCTGGTGCTCCTAGCCGAGGACCCCCTGCGCTTGGAGGCCGAGGAGCTGGCGGGCGTTCTCCCAGTGGCCACCGTGGTGGCCGGAGCTGTGGCCTGTCTACAAGGGTGAACCGCCCGGGGGACGCACGCCCCACTCAGACGTCGAGGGCGTAGAGGATGGTGCCGCGGGTGGGCACGTAGCCCAGGGACTCATACAGGTCCACGGCACCACTGGGGTTGTCGGTGTCGACGCCGGCGGCGGCGTACTCCATGCCGTCGGCGGCGTAGGCGCGCATGGCGGCCACCAGCAGCGCGGGCCCGATCTGGCGGTGGCGGTAGTCGCTGAGGACCCCGAGCACGTCGGTGTAGCCCTCACGCCAGCCCAGTGCCTGCCAGTCCTGCTCGTAGCGGCCTGAGCGCAGGTAGCCGGCGACACGGGCCCGGTCCCCCGAGCGATCCATGGCCACAAAGCTCCACTGCGGGGCGAAGTAGGCGCTGCCGGCGGTCCAGTCCTCGGGGGTGACGTTCTCCGTCTCCCAGGTCTCGGCCATGGCCTGGTTGTAGGCGCGCCGGACGTCGTCGTCGATCTCGGGGGTCCACGGGTCGATGGTGATGAAGCCGTCCAGGTCCACCTCGGGGATCTCGTCACCGAGGAAACGGCGTACCTCCCGGTACCAGCGCATGGGTTCGAAACCCATGTCCTTGAGGTGGTCCTGCATGCGTTGGTCATCCTCCATGACGGTGGTGACCACGTGGGCGGGGACCTGGGCCGAGCCCTTGCCCGGCACGGAGCCGGCCCGTTCGGCCCCCACGAGGTGGCGGGCCCGCTCGGCCTGCCAGTGCAGGAGGGTGCGCCCGATGCCGCGGTTGCGTACGGACGGGTCCACGGTGCCGGTCATGGAGGCGTAGATCTCCCCAGCCGGTCGGAGGCGTACCAGCCCGAAGGCGCGCATGACGCCATCGGTGTCACGCCCGGCGACGCCGGAGTAGGTGGGGTCGAGGAAGTACTCGGCCGTCTCCTGCTCACTGGTGCGGTAGGGAGGGTTGTCGACATCCTCGGCCCGAGCGATGAGCGCGGCCAGCTCGTGGTTGTCCTCCGGACCCAGCGGCCGCCAGGTCAGCTGCCGTGACAGGGACGAGCGGGGCCCCGGGCGCAGGATGGGCCAGGGTGAGGATCCCGCCCGGCGGATGCCGTAACCGGGTGCCATCAGCACACCTCCCTCATGAGGACGAAGAATGACGATCAGTCAGTGAGCAACGCGCCTCGACCTTCGGCGGGCCGTGACACGAAGGTTACCGACCATACCCGAAGAAGCGGCCGAGACCTGACGCGCCGGTCAGGCGTCGATGCGCTCGCGATCAACGTCACGCGCGCCTTCGACGATGAAGTCCCGGCGGGGCTCGACCGATGAGCCCATGAGGAGCTCGAAGACGGACTCGGCCTCCATGATCTGGGCCTCGTCCCCCAGGGTGATGCGCCGCAGGGTCCGGTGCTGGGGCTCCATGGTGGTCTCGGCGAGCTGGTGGGCGTCCATCTCCCCCAGGCCCTTGTAGCGCTGGGGCTCCTTGAAGCTGCGGCCCGCGCGCTCCAGGCGGCGCAGGGTGGTGACAAGCTCCTCGTCGGAGTAGGTGTAGATGATCTCCTTCTTGCGCCGCCCCGAGCCGGAGACCTCGATGCGGTGCAGGGGCGGGACGGCGGCGAAGACCCGGCCCGCCTCGATCATGGGGCGCATGTAGCGGAAGAAGAGAGTCAGCAGGAGGGTGCGGATGTGGGCGCCGTCGACGTCGGCGTCGGTCATGAGGATGACCTTGCCGTAGCGGGCGGCCTCCAGGTCGAAGGTGCGTCCGCTACCGGCGCCGACCACCTGGATGATGGCCGAGCACTCGACGTTACGCAGCATGTCGGCCTGGGAGGCCTTCTGCACATTGAGGATCTTGCCGCGGATCGGCAGGAGCGCCTGGAACTCGGAGTCGCGGGCGTTCTTGGCGGTTCCCAGGGCGGAGTCGCCCTCGACGATGAACAGCTCGGAGGCGGCGACGTCGTCGCTGCGGCAGTCGGCGAGCTTGGCCGGCAGGGAGGAGGTCTCCAGGGCGGTTTTGCGGCGGGTGATCTCCTTGTGCAGGCGCGCTGAGACGCGGGCGCGCATCTCACCGACGATCTTCTCCTCCAGGGCGCGCGCCTGGGTCTTGAGGTCCCGCTTGGAGGAGGTCAGCAGGGAGGTGAGCTCGCGCTCGACCACCTTGGAGACGATCTGGCGCACGGGCCCGGTGCCCAGGACCTCCTTGGTCTGGCCCTCGAACTGGGGCTCGGGGACGCGCACGGTGATGACGGCGGTCAGGCCCGCCATGATGTCGTCCTTCTCGACGCGGCCGTCCTTGGCGGTGAGCTTCAGGGCCCGGGAGTCGGCCTCGATGCGCTTGCGCAGCACCTTGGTGAGGGCCTGCTCGAATCCGGTCAGGTGGGTGCCTCCCATGGGGGTGGCGATGATGTTGACGAAGGAGCGCTCCGTGGTGTCGTAGCCGATCCCCCAGCGCAGGGCGACGTCAACCATGCAGGTGCGCTCGACCTCCACGGGCCGCAGGTGCCCGCTGGCGCGGTCGAGCTGCTGGACGGTCTCGGTGTAGGTGCCTTCGCCGGTGAGGCGGAAGGTGTCGGTGACTGAGCCGTCGGAGGCCAGGAAGTCGACGAAGTCGGCAGTGCCGCCCAGGGCCTGGAAGACCTCGACGCCGTCGTCATCACCGGTGTCGAACAGGTCGCCGCGGTTCTCGGTGGCGTTCTTGGCAGCCGCGCGCAGGGTGACCTCGTGGACGGCGTCGTCGGTCTCGCCGGCGTCGGCGGCCGGCGTGGTGGAGGCCGCGATGGCCTCGGCCTCGGGGCGCTTGTCCTCCAGGCGCAGGGTGAGGCCCGGAACGAGGAAGCTGGTCTGGCGCAGGCGGGCGCGCAGGGCGGCGGCGTCGTACTCGGTGGGCTTGGGGAAGATCTGGGGGTCGGCCCAGTAGCGGACCCGGGTTCCGGTCACGCCGCGGCGCACCTTGCCGATGACGCGCAGCTCGGAGGCCTTCGTGAACCCGGTGAAGGGTGAGGAGGGGCCGCGCCCGGCGGAGTCGTCGAAGATGCCGGGCTCGCCGCGGTGGAAGCTCATGGCGTAGGTCTTGCCGCCGCGGTCGACCTCGACGTCCATGCGCTCGGCCAGGGCGTTGACGACGGACGCCCCCACGCCGTGCAGACCGCCGGCGGCGCCGTAGGAGCCGCCGCCGAACTTCCCGCCGGCGTGCAGCTTGGTATAGACGAGCTCGACACCGGTCAGGCCGGATGAGGGCTCGATGTCCACGGGCACGCCGCGCCCGTTGTCACGCACCTCGATGGAGCCGTCGTCGTGGACGGTCACTGAGATGTCGTCGCCGTGCCCCTCGAGGGCCTCATCGACGGCGTTGTCCACGATCTCCCACACGCAGTGCATGAGACCGCGCTGGTCGGTGGAGCCGATGTACATTCCCGGGCGCTTGCGCACGGCCTCGAGCCCCTCCAGGACGGAGAGGTGGCGGGCGGAGTAGTCGCCCCGGCTGGTCTTGTTCTCAGATGAGGGCACGCTGGGAATCTAGCCGATCAGTGCCGCCGGTGCCTTGTGCCCCGCCGCGGTGCGCGTGTGGCGTCATACGTCATGCGGCCACGCCCGAAGCCGTTGGGGTCCCTACGTCAGCGGAAGGGCGGGGCTCACCCGCGCGCTGCCGATCCCACGGTCGGCCTTGCCCAGCCGGAAGCGCACCCGCCTCTTGAGCACGGTGCCGGAGACGGCCCGCCCGTCCACCAACCCCTCGCCGGGCAAGAGTGTGAAGGTCCATCGCTCGGCGTAGTCCGAGTCGGGAACGAGCCCGGGTGGGCACTGCAGGAGGCGGGCTCCCCAGATCTGACGGGTCATGAGGGCACGGGTGTCGAGGCCGTCGACCTCGAAGAGCTCCACGGCAGCGGCGGAGACGTCCTCATGGCTTCCCGCCGAGATTCCATACTGGCCGACGACGCCGGCCACCACCATCCAGCCGTCCTTGCCCAGCGTGACCCCAGCAGCATCGGTGGAGTCGGCGAGGTCGGCCCCCTCCCCCAGGGCCGGGTCAACGAAGTCCTCGGTCAGATCGGGCTGCTGACCGCGGCGGATGTTCAGGTCCATGGCCCCACGGGTGTCGAGTCGGTTACTGGCCGGGACCGCCAGGAGCCCGTAGTCGACGTCGTCGGAGAAGCGGAAGGGGGCGAAGTGCTCCCTTAAATGGGCCACCGTGCACTCGGCCCGCGCCCAGCGGGCACCGGCACCGCCTCCGTCTCCCGCGCCCTCGTCCAGGCACTCGGCGACGACCTCGGCGGGCGGTCGCAGCCCTACGGCCTCCAGCCTCTGTCGAAGGGCCACGTTGGTCGCCCAGCCCGAGCGCTCCAGGCGCGCGATCTCACGGTCGCGGAACTCCTGCACCACTGACATCCTGACGGCTCCTCCCGAGTCCTGCGCTTTGACGGCTCACCACGGCTGCTCTCCAGCATTCACCCGATCGGTCGGCTCCATGGTGACGTGCGCCATGACGCTGGTGCGCCGTGGGCGAAAGCGCGTGCGCCTCAGGCGGAAATGGCCGCCCCTGACGGGTGGGAGCGCCTGCGCCGTGATGCAATGCAGTCCATGAGCACAACCGGAACCTCAACCGCCGCGCAGGCGGTGACCACCCTGGACGAGCAGGCCACTCCTGCCGCCGACTCCACCGAGCGCCCGCTGACCACAGCCGACCGCTGCGATGTCTGCGACGCGCAGGCCTACGTCCGAGTCGTCATGCTGACCGGCGAGCTCTTCTTCTGCGGCCACCATGCCCGCAAGCACGCAGACAAGCTCAAAGAGGTCGCCCTGCTGTTCCAGGACGAGACCTCGACCCTGACCTCCGGCAGCTGAGGCCGCCGGCCAGCCCGGCCGACAGCCCAACCGACAGCCCGACCAACGTGGACTTTTTCACTGAGGTCGGCATTGAAGTTCACTGAGTTTCACAGTCTTTTTCTACCGGATGCTGCATATCCTCGTTCCTGAGGCCCTGCTCGTGTTCCCTCCCCGAATCCCCCGGGACAGAGCCTTGCGCTGATTGAAGCATCCCGCCCCATCCAGGCTCGACGAAGCCGCGTGACCCCTCAAGGAACTGCCTGTGAAACGTCCTCTCCGCGTCATAACCGCCTCTGCTCTGCTCGTCGTTTGCAGCGCGATCGCACTTTCAGGATGCTCCGGTTCTGCTGGCTCCAGCGCCTCCTCCTCTGCCAACACCGCCTCGGCGGGCGCGAAGGCATCCGGTCCCGTCATCATCGACCTGCGTTCGGCTGAGGAGTTCAAGAAAGGGCACCTCGAGGGGGCAGTTAACTACGACTTCTCCTCAGGTGATTTCTCCAGCCAGATCTCGAGCCTGGACCACAGCTCCCAGTACCAGCTCTACGGCTCCGCCGACCAGCCCAAGATGGCCAGCGCCGTCATGCGCAACGCCGGCTTCTCCAGCGTCACCGAGCTGGGGACCCTCGACGCCGCCAAGAAGACCACCGGGGCCAAGGTCGTCACCGGTTGACGTCAGGGCAGGTCAGGCGGGCGCATGTTCTCTTGATCGGCCTCATGACCCTCACCCCAACGGCGTCGGCCCCGGAACCGCATGAGTTCCGGGGCCGACGCCGTTGACACGCAGAAGCCGGTCGGGCTCCGTCGTCCGGGCGAGTCCGCTCAGTCCAGGTAGTCGCGTAGGACCTGGCTGCGCGAGGGGTGGCGCAGCTTGGACATGGTCTTGGACTCGATCTGGCGGATGCGCTCCCGGGTAACCCCGTAGACCTTGCCGATCTCATCGAGGGTCTTGGGCTGGCCATCGGTCAGACCGAAACGCATGGAGACCACGCCGGCCTCACGCTCCGAGAGGGTGTCCAGCACGGCGTGGAGCTGCTCCTGCAGGAGGGTGAAACTCACCGCGTCGGCCGGGACCACGGCCTCGGAGTCCTCAATGAGGTCACCGAACTCCGAGTCCCCGTCCTCACCCAGCGGCGTGTGCAGGGAGATCGGCTCGCGCCCGTACTTCTGGACCTCGACCACCTTTTCCGGGGTCATGTCCAGCTCGACGGCCAGCTCCTCCGGGGTGGGCTCACGTCCCAGGTCCTGAAGCATCTGGCGCTGTACGCGGGCGAGCTTGTTGATGACCTCGACCATGTGCACCGGGATGCGGATGGTGCGGGCCTGGTCAGCCATCGCGCGGGTAATGGCCTGGCGAATCCACCAGGTGGCGTAGGTGGAGAACTTGAAGCCCTTGGTGTAGTCGAACTTCTCCACGGCGCGGATGAGGCCCAGGTTGCCCTCCTGGATGAGGTCCAGGAAGAGCATGCCGCGGCCCGTGTAGCGCTTGGCCAGGGAGACCACCAGTCGCAGGTTGGCCTCCAGCAGGTGGTTCTTGGCCCGCTGACCGTCCTGGGCCACCCAGTGCAGCTCGCGACGCAGCTTGGCCGGCAGGTCGTTGCCCTCCTCGGCCAGGCGGTGCTCGGCGTAAAGACCGGCCTCGATGCGCTTGGCGAGCTCGACCTCCTGCTCGGCGTTCAGCAGCGCGACCTTACCGATCTGCTTGAGGTAGTCCTTGACCGGGTCCGCGGTGGCGCCGGCGGTGACGACCCGCTGGGCCGGCTCGTCGCCCTCGTCGGAGTCGGAGACGGTGAAGGAGCCGTCCTTGTCCTGGGACTTGCCGCGCTTGCCGGACTTCTTGGAGGCGGCCTTCTCCGCCTCCTCCCGGCGCATGCGCTCGAGCTCACCGGTCAGGGCCGCGATGGAGGGCTGCATCTTGATGCCCTTGATGACCCAGCCACGGAAGATGTAGCCGTTCTGAGCGAGGTAGTCGCGCGCCACCATGGGGGCGGAGTCGCCGATGACGAAGCGAGGCACCGGTCCGTGGCCGTAGGGGGCCAGCGTGATGGGCTCCTCCAGGGTGCCGTGGCCGGCGATCTCCAGGTTCTCCACAACCGTGCGCGATCGCACGAAGAGAGTCGCCCCCGGTGCCAGACGAACCCCCTTGAGGGAGGCGGGGTCGTTGAAGGGGCTGCGCTTGGAGCCGTCACCGTTCTCCTCCAGGCTCACATCCAGGTAGTAGTCGCGCAGTTCGGCGGCTGGGCCGTCATCCTCCTGGACAGCCTGCGCCTCGGAGTCGTCATCCTGGTCCTCGTCCCCATCAGAGGAGTCCTCGTCGTCCTCGTCAGAGTCGTCGTAGTCCTCGTCGTCGTAGTCGGCGTCGTCGTCTCCTTCGTCGTCGAGGTCGAAGTCCTCGTCGTCGAGCGGGGTCTCGTCGACGTCGTCAGTGAGCTCGGTGCTGGAGCGCGTCACTGTGGAAGAAGCCACGGAGTTCCTTTCGCGTGGGCGGGCGGACAGCCGGTGACGGGGTATGGGAACCCGATCCGGCACAGTAGACAACCCCCGAATTGTAGCGTTTATTCCCCAGGATCACCGCACGGGCGACTTAGTATGCCCTCACCTTGTTCGCACTCGGCGTCGCGCCGCGGTAAACCCGCCGACGCTAGCGTCGCCCCCCGTCCTGACGCCTGAGCTGGGACTACTCTGGCAGTCATGAGTGCGCTGCCTGCGGCCCTGGGCCGTGTCCGTCCCGCCGTCGAGCACCGCCTGACCCAGGTCCTGGAGGACTGCCACCTGCGCTGGGAGGACCTGGGGCAGGCCGCCCCGGAGCTGCTCGAGGCCGCCGGGAGCGTCCTGAGTGGCGGCAAGCGCATGCGGGCCGTCCTGGGGGCTGTCGGCTGCGCGATCCTGAGCGCCCCGAAGCAGCGGGCCGAGCGCCTGACCGGTTCCGACGCCGTCCACCTGGGTACGGCGCTGGAGCTCTACCAGGCCAGTGCCCTGGTGCACGACGACCTCATGGATAGCGCCGACACGCGCCGGGGCCTGCCCGCAGCACACCGCGTCTTCGCCCGGAACCACGAGGCCCGGGGCTGGCTGGGGCGCCCGCAGACCTTTGGGGCCAATGGCGCCATCCTGCTCGGCGACCTCCTGCTGTCCCTGGCCGGTGAGGAGATGAGCGCGCTGGCGCCGTCGCGCGCCTCAAGCCAGACCCGAAGCAGTGCGGTGCGGTACGCCAGGTCCGCTTTCGACGCCATGACCACCGAGGTGGCCCTGGGCCAGTTCCTCGACGTGCGCAGCGAGAACCTGCCTCTGCCTTGGGACCAGGAGCCGGGTGCCGCAGCCAGGCGCATGCAGGACGAGGCCCTGTCGGTCGTGCGGCACAAGTCGGCCCGCTACTCGGTGCGCCACCCGCTGCTCATCGGCGCCCTCCTGGCCGGACTGGACCCGAGCGGGACCACTGCCGAGCACCTGGCCGCCTTCGGCGAGGACGTCGGCATCGCCTTCCAGCTGCGCGACGACGATCTGGGAGTCTTCGGCTCGCCACAGGCCACCGGCAAGCCGGCCGGGGACGATCTGCGCGAGGGCAAGCGCACAGTGCTGCTGGCCCTGACCTGGGGGCGCTGCGACGAGGCCGGCCGCCGGATGCTCGGTAGCGTCCTGGCCAATCCCGAGGCCACGGAGGAGCAGATCGGCGAGGTCGCCGCTCTCATTGAGAACTGCGGCGCGCGTGCCGCCCACGAGGAGATCATCGCCGCGCACCGTGAGGCCGGGAACCGGGCGCTGGAGCACCTCGGGGACGACGGCGTGGTG
Organism: Actinomyces oris; assembly: GCF_001553935.1. Lineage (NCBI taxonomy): Bacteria > Bacillati > Actinomycetota > Actinomycetes > Actinomycetales > Actinomycetaceae > Actinomyces > Actinomyces oris. The sequence continues at coordinate 2,922,246 of NZ_CP014232.1, forward strand.
AGCACCGCATCCCTGGAGGACCTGGCGGTGCTGGCGGACCTGCTGACGCACCGAGTCTCCTGATCCGGCGCGGATATCCGGGCACCCCGCCAGGTGGCAGTACTACCCACCTGATCCGGCCGCGGCTGTGACCGCCCCGCCGGCATCGTAGAATCGCGGCGTGGTCACAGATCCCCTCATTGGTCGGTTGGTCGACTCTCGCTACGAGATCGTCGACCGCCTAGCGCGTGGCGGGATGGCCACCGTCTACCGCGCCCATGACCGTCGCCTGGACCGGACCGTGGCGCTCAAGCTCATGCACGCCCACCTGGCCGACTCCCCCGACTTTGTCTCGCGCTTCCGCCGTGAGGCACGGGCCGCGGCACGCCTGTCCAACCCGGGCGTGGTGGCCGTCTTCGACCAGGGCAGCCTCGACGGGGTCGCCTACCTCGTCATGGAGTACGTCGAGGGGCCCACACTGCGCGACCTCATTGCGGCAGGCCCGCTGTCGGTCAAGGAGGCCCTGGGCCTGGTGGCCCAGCTGCTGCGCCCGCTCGGCGCGGCCCACCGAGCCGGCCTGGTCCACCGCGACATCAAGCCGGAGAACGTGCTGCTGCCCTCCGACGGCTCGGTGGCCAAGGTCGCCGACTTCGGCCTGGCCCGGGCGGTCACGGAGGTGACGCAGACGACGACGGGCAACGTGCTGGGCACGGTCGCCTACCTGGCGCCAGAGCTCATCACCTCCGGGGACTCCACCTCTCGCGCCGACGTCTTCTCCGCCGGGGTGGTCCTCTACGAGCTCCTCACCGGTCAGCAGCCCTTCACCGCGGACTCCCCCATTCAGATCGCCTTCCGCAACGTCCACGAGGACGTGCCCCTGCCCTCCAAGCTGGTGCCCGACATGCCGGCCGACGTCGACGAGCTCGTGGCCACCATGACTCGCCGTGAGCCGCAGGAGCGCCCGGCCGACGCCGACGAGGCGTTGGCGCTGCTGCGCAACGTCGTCGACGAGCTCACCGACTCCGAGCTCTCCGTGCGCCGCGGGGGCGGGACCGGCTCCATCCGGACCCAGCAGGTCATGACGGCCAATGCGCAGGCCGCCCGCTCCGCCATCGACAACGAGCCCCAGGACGACGCCGACGACTCCTCCGCCGAGGAGTCCTCGCCGCACGCTGGGATGCGCACCGTCTCCCTTCCCATCGGCTCCATCGGCCCGGACTCCAAGGGGCGAACACGTGCGCTCTCCCGCAAGGCCCTGGCGGCCGACGCTCAGGAGACCACTGCCGTCCCCACCTCGAAGAAGAGCAACGGCGGCTTCAGTCGCCGTCGTGCACTCGTCATCGGGCTGCTGGCCGTGGCTGGGACCGGTGCGAGCGCCACCTGGTACCTGACGGCCGGTCCCGGCAGACGAGTTTCCGTGCCCAACATCATTGGCATGTCTGAGGACCAGGCACAGCTCGCCCTGGAGAAGCAAGGGCTCGACTGGGGCACGCCCGAGCGCGTCTACTCCGACACGGTCCCGGCCGGCAGCATCGTCTCCTGCCAGCCGAAGGCGGGCCAGAAGGTGGGACTCGGCCAGACCGTCACCGCCACCGTCTCCCGAGGCGTGGAGACCAAGACCGTTCCCGACGTCGTCGGGAAGACCAAGGACCAGGCCACGGCCGCAATCACGGCGGCCGGCCTGACCCCGGGGGACGTCACCGAGGAGTACTCCGCCAGCGTGGAGTCGGGCAAGGTCATCTCCTGCGACCCCAAGGCCGGAAAGGTCATCAAGCACACTGAGAAGGTCTCGCTCGTGGTCTCCAAGGGCAAGGAGCCGGCTACGATCCCCGACGTGACCGGTATGAGCGAGGACGAGGCCAAGAAGGTCCTGGAGGATGCCGGGCTGAAGAAGGGCAAGGTCAGCAAGGGCTACTCCGACTCCGTGGCGAAGGGGAATGTCATCTCCTCCTCCCCCATCGCCGGGGCCTCGGGCTACTACAAGGGTGACTCGGTGGACCTGACCGTCTCCAAGGGGCCGGAGAAAGTGACGGTCCCGGATGTGACCGGCAAGAGCCAGGACGAGGCCAAGAAGGCCCTGGAGGATGCCGGGCTCAAGGTGGAGGTCAACAAGCGCCTGGGCGGTCCCTTCGGGACAGTGCGCTCCACCGACCCCGCGCCGGGCTCCAGAGTCAAGCCCGACTCCAAGGTCACCATCAACATCTTCTGACCAGCGTGGCCCGGTTCCGACTCGCGGACCGGGCCACGTTTCACCGCCCTTGCGGGGCGGGTACTCAGCGGGGGTTCTCAGCCCTTGAGCATCTCGGCGATCTCGAAGGCGACCTCGAGGGACTGCTGGTGGTTGAGGCGCGGGTCGACGAGGGTCTCGTAGTGCTCGGCCAGGCCGGCCTCGTCGATGTGCTCGCCGCCGCCGAGGACCTCGGTGACGTCGTCGCCGGTGAGCTCGACGTGGATGCCGCCCGGGGCGGTGCCCAGGGTGCGGTGCACCTCGAAGAAGCCGCGGATCTCGTCGAGGATCGTCTCGAAGCGGCGGGTCTTGTAGCCGTTGTCCGAGGTGATGGTGTTGCCGTGCATGGGGTCGGCGATCCAGGTGACGGGGCGCCCGTCGGCGCGCACCGCCTCCACCAGTGGCGGCAGGGCCTGGCGGATGCGGTCGGCGCCCATGCGGGTGATGAGGGACAGGCGTCCGGGCAGGCCCTCGGGGTTGAGGCGGTCCATGAGCCGGGAGAGGTCGTCGGGGGACGTGGTGGGGCCGACCTTGACGCCCACGGGGTTGTGGACGCCGGCGAGGATGGCGACGTGGGCGCCGTCGGCCTCCCGGGTGCGCTCCCCCACCCAGAGCATGTGGGCGGAGGTGTCGTAGAGGCGCCCGGAGCGGGAGTCCTCGCGGATCATGGCGTCCTCGTACTCCAGGAGGAGGGCCTCGTGGGCGGCGTAGAAGTCGACCTGGCGCAGGGCCTCGAAGTCCACGCCGGCGGCCTCCATGAAGCGCATGGCCCGGTCGAGCTCCTCGGCGAAGGACTCGAAGCGCTTGTAGGCGGGGTTGGCGGTGAAGCCTCGGTTCCAGGAGTGGACCTCGCGCAGGTCCGCGTAACCACCCATCGTGAAGGCGCGGATGAGGTTGAGTGTGGTGCCCGAGCGCAGGTAGGCGTCCAGCATGCGGGTGGGGTCGGGGATGCGGGCCTCGGGGGTGAACTCGTGGCCGTTGACGGAGTCGCCGCGGAAGGCGGGCAGGGTGACCTCGCCGCGGGTCTCGGTGTCCGAACTGCGGGGCTTGGCGTACTGGCCGGCCATGCGGCCGATCTTGACCACGGGCGTGGAGGCGCCGTAGGTGAGGACCGCAGCCATTTGGAGGATGGTCTGGACCTTGAGACGGATGTTGTCGGCCGTGTTGTGGGTGAAGGACTCGGCGCAGTCCCCGCCCATGAGGACGAAGGCGTCCCCGGTGCTGGCCTGGGCGATGAGGTCGCGCAGGGAGTCGACCTCTCCGGCGAAGACGAGCGGGGGCCGGCGGCGCAGGTCCGCCACCACGTCGGCCAGCGCGGCCTCATCAGGATAGGCGGGCTGCTGGAGGGCGGGCAGGTGACGCCATGCGGGGGCCTGGGCGTCCGTGCGGGCGGCGGAGAGCTCGTTCATCACGCCCGTCAGCATAGGCCAGTCGGGAGATTGCCCGGGTTCGGCGCCGCATCGCGAAACACGGGGGTTGGGAAACGAATTCTGTCACTGTGGGCGACTTTTAGGGCTGCAGCAGAGCCCGCACGGACCGGTTGCAACGCTGTGACCTGCACGGAGGCGAAGGCCTCCGTTCCAGGAGCGCAGCAGGCGGGTTGAATAGTCGCCAAACGTGACACATGGGGCCGCCGGCGCCACCCTCCGGGGCACAGACGTGCACAGAGAAGCGGCCGGCGCCGTCACGAGGACGGCACCGGCCGCGGCAGGGTGCGGGCTCAGCCTCAGTGCTCGGGGGCAGCTTCGGCGGGCTCCACCTTCTGGCCCAGCTCGGCCATGAGGTCGGTGAACCAGGCCTGGGTGATGTCGAAGGGCTTGGCGCCGGCGATGCGCGGGAAGGCGATCGCGGTGAGCTCGTCGTTGTTCTCCTCGTCCTGGCCGATGACGCCGGACTCGCCACGCAGGGCGCAGTCGACGGCCAGATCGCACATCTTCTTGATGAGGGCGAGGTCCTCGGCGTTGGCGTGGGCGGCCCGCGAGTAGTAGCCGGACTTCTGGACCATGACCTTCTCAGCGCCGATGAGCTCGGCGAACTGCTTGGCGAACCACTGGCCGGGGTTGATGGTGTCGAGCTTGACGTGGCCGAAGGGGTCGCGCTGGACCTCCTGGCCGGCGGCCTCCATCTCCGCGATGATCTCGGGGACGCCGGCGCCCTCGGACAGGAAGATGTTGACGTTGCCCTGCTCGTCCATGATGGCCTTGAGGCGCTCGGCCTCGGCGGCGATGTCGAGCTTCACCTCGGGGAGGAAGACGGCGTGGACGTCCCAGCGCTCCTTGGTCAGGCCGAGGGAGGGGGCCCACTGCTTGGTCTGGAGCAGGTCGTGGTAGCGGCGGGCGGTCTCGGCGGTGAGGTAGCCGCAGTTGCGACCCATGCACTCGTGGACGATGAGCATACGGGGGTTGGAGCGGTGCTCACCGATGACGTTGAAGGCGAAGCCGGCGCCCTCGTCGGCCGCGGTCCAGGCGCCCAGGGACTGGCGGATCGGAACCACGTCGTTGTCGATGGTCTTGGGCAGGCCGACGACCGTGAGCTCGTAGTCGTTCTCGTGGAGGTAGGCGGCCAGGTCGGCGGCGGTGGTGTTGGTGTCGTCGCCACCGATGGTGTGCAGGACGTCGACGCCGTCCTTGCGCAGCTGCTCGGCGGCGAACTCCAGGGGGTTAACGCCCTCTTCGACGAGGCCGCGCTCGACGAGGTTCTTGGCGTTGGTGAGCTTGACGCGGGAGTTGCCGATCGGGGACCCGCCGAAGTCGCGCAGGATGCCGGCGTTCTTGCGGCCCTCTTCGTCGATGACGATGTAGTTGCCGGTGAGCAGGCCGTGGTAGCCGTACTGGTAGGCGATGATCTCGACCTCGGGAGCGACCTGCGTGTAGCGCTCGATGAGGTCGCCGACGGCGGCGGACAGACAGGGGGCGAAACCGCCAGCGGTGAGCAGGGCGACGCGACGAATCGACATCAGGAACCTTTCGGGTTGTGGGTACTCGGGGTCAGTGCCCCGGCCTGATCGGGCGGCGCGGGCCGCACCGGGCGTCAGTCTACGTGCCATCGATAGCCGCTGACAGGGACCAACGGGGGATGGAATCGGACAAGGACCGCCCAGGACAATCAGCCGCCACGGACTCCGTAGAGGATGCCCTGCATGAGGACGGGGTCCCCTAGGAAATGAGTCATCGCGTGAGCGATGAAGACCGGGGTGAGGCTACGACCTCCATAGACGTAGATAGCTGAGAGGATTCCGAAGAGAAAGAAGGAGGCGACCATGTAGGAGGGCCAGACACTGTGCCCGACGACGCCGTGATAGAGGGCCATGATCCCCGCCGTTACAACGATCTGTATGAGCCGGGAGGTGCCGCAGCGCGCCAACCTGTCCAGAATGAGCCCGCGCACTGCGATCTCCTCGGCGAAGGCCAGCACGAGGCCGACAGACATCATGATCGGCCGCTGCCAGGGGAAGGCCAACGGATCCCCACCTCGCATGTAGCTCATCGCGGTCCAGGCCAGTCCGTAGACGACGGCGATGACGATCACCGGCGTCCGAACAGGACGCCCCCACCCCAGCTCGGCTATGCCCTCGCCCTGCCGATGCTGACGCCAGAGGACGAAGACGATGACAGCGAGACAGCCGATGAGGAACACGATGTCGAGAACGAAGGCAGCATTGAGGCTCGTTCCCCAACGGTCGTAGATCGATTGGGCTCCGAGAAAGAAGCATGCGCCACCAAGCACCAGCCACAGGACGCCCGCGGTGAGAGCCACCTCCCGCCAGGCTGCTGTCCTGCTCAGGGGCGGGCGTTGCAAACCCGACACAATCATCATCCGTATCCTTCACGTTTCGTAGCACTGAAGAATCTCATTGTAGGGGATGGCGAGGTGAGTCCCCGTTCTACGGGTCGCTTGTTCGCACCACCAGCCTCCGGCGGGAGACAATGGCCGGCATGACCTCGCCCCGGCAGCTGGATGGAGACCCGCCTCAACGGACTCCTCGTGCCCGAACAACGACAGTGGGTTTCCTCTTCGGCCTGACAGAGATCCGCGAGCTTCCCGGCCCCTTCCTCATCGAGGTGCTACAGAAGCTCGGTCTCACAGCCTCCGGAGCACGCTCTTACATGACACGGGCTCTTAAGGAGGGACGACTGACCAGCCGCAGGCAGGGCCGCACGTCCTTCTACGCGATGACGGGCGACTACCTGGAGCGATTCGACGCCATCGAACGCCGCTTCACCGTAGAGCCAGTCTGGGAGGGGTTCTTCCACTCGGTCGTCTACGACTTGCCGGAGTCTCGCCGCACGGAACGCGATGGCCTGCGCGCCGCAGCCTTCGCTCATGGATGGGGCTGTCCGCGTCCCGGTCTGTTGATCGGCGTGGATCCACCTGGTCCGTGGGCCCAGGACGGTTGGCGGGGGAGACTGAGCGTGGACCTGGAAACAGCTCGGCAGATGGCGGCGGCAAGTTGGAACCTCGATAGCGCCGCCGCCCGGGTGACCCGGACCGTAACTCGTCTACGCACCGACATGGAACGTACCGACACCGCCAGTCCTTCAGGAAAGCAGACAATGCCGGCGACGGCCTGGGAACCGCTCGTCCGTGCTCATGACCTGATGAGCGAAGCCACCTATCTGTGGGGCCTCCTCCCACGCCTGCCCCACACGCTTTTACCGAGGGGATTCCCGATATCGGACCTGGACTGGCTCGATGCCCAGATGTCCGGTCCGCTCATATCCGATGGTGTATCCGCCGCCCGGAGCCTGCTCGCCGCACACCTCGACAGCCGATGATGAGGCACCGTCCAGGAGCGCGAGCGCGATTCCGCACTCTAGCCTTCGGCGCCGGGCTCGGCCTCGTCGTCGGAGGCCTTGTCCTTCTTCTTGTCCTTGCCGCTCTTGTCCTCGGGAGGCTCGGGCACGGAGACCTCGGGGGCGGGGCGGCCACCGGGCGCGGCCACGGGGGCGGCCGAGGGACGGGCCTGCGCCTGTGCGGCGAGCATCTCGGTGACGACCTCGTCGGCGGTCTTCTTCTCCGAGTCCATGGCCTTCTTGACGTCGGCGGCATAGAGATCCACGTACTCCTGGCCGGAGAGGGCCATGAGGGCGTACATGATCTCGTCGGTAATGGAGCGCAGCACGAAGCGGTCGTTCTCCAGGCCCTTGTAGCGGGAGAAGTCCAGCGGCTCGCCGATGACGATACCCACGCGGTGGCGGGTCGAGGGGATGGACTTACCGATCGGCTGGGCCAGGTTGGAGCCGATCATGGCCACGGGCACCACAGGGGCGCCGGTGGCCAGGGCGATGCGGGCCACGCCGGTCTTGCCGCGGTAGAGGCGCCCGTCGGGGCTGCGCGTGCCCTCGGGGTAGATGCCGAAGAGCTGCCCCGAACGCAGGCGGTCGATGCCGGCCTGGAGCGCCGCCTGGGAGGCCTTGCCGCCGGAGCGGTCTACGGGAATCGTGCCCACGGTCTTCATGAAGTTCTTCACCGCCCAGCCCTTGACGCCCTTGCCGGTGAAGTAGTCGGCCTTGCCGATGAAGGCGACCTCGCGGTCCACCAGCAGCGGCAGGAAGAAGGAGTCGATGACCGCCAGGTGGTTGGAGGCCAGGATCGCCGCGCCCTCGGCGGGAATGTTCTCCTCGCCGCGGATCCAGGGCTGGTAGAGCATCTCCAGGGCCGGGCCGACTGTTGCCTTGATGGGTCCGTATCCCACGCGGGGCCTCCTGTGAACTGCTGGCTGGGCGGCCACCACACGGTCCTGCACCATCGGAGACGGACGGCACCGGAGCCGGCGGTGCCGCTCGGGTATGGGGTGATTCTAGGGTGCTTCCCACCCTGCTCGCACCGACTTCCCGACTGCCGGCGAGGATGCATGTCACTGCCATCCTCTAGCCTGCGACCGTGAGCACCATCGGGACCCAGGTGTCCTTCGCCGACATGGGCACGCCCCTGGAGCGGGCGACCTTCGTCGTGGTGGACCTGGAGACCACCGGTGGGGCGCCGGGCGCTCGCTCTCTGACCGAGATCGGGGCCGTCAAGGTGCGCGGCGGACAGGTGCTGGCGGAGTTCTCCACCCTGGTCAACCCCGGCGTCGCCATCCCCGCCCAGATCACCATGCTCACCGGCATCACGAACGCCATGGTGGCCGGTGCCCCCGGCGTGCGCACCTGCGTGGAGGCCTTCCTGGACTGGGCGGACCTGCTAGCCGACGACGTCGTCCTCGTCGCGCACAACGCCCGCTTCGACGTCGGTCACCTGCGTGGCGCCGCGGCGGCCCTGGGCCTGGAGTGGCCCGAGCCCCGCGTGCTGGACACGCTGGCGCTGGCCCGCAAGGCCTGGACCCGCAGTGAGGTGCCCAACCACAAGCTGGGGACGCTGGCCGCCTTCGTCGGTTCCCGGACCCGTCCCACGCACCGGGCCCTGGATGACGCGCGCGCCACCGTGGACGTGCTGCACGCCGCCCTGGAGGTCATGGCGCCGCTCGGTGTCACGCACCTGGAGGACCTGGCCACCGCCTCCGACCCGGTCCCTGCCAAGCGCCGGGCCAAGAGCCGCCTGGCTGACGCCCTGCCCAGCGGCCCCGGCGTCTACCAGTTCCGCTCGGCGGCCGACCAGGTGCTCTACGTGGGCAGCGCCGTGGACCTCAAGCGCCGGGTGCGCTCCTACTTCACCGCCGCGGAGAAGCGCCGCCAGGTGGCGCAGATGCTGGACACCACCGTGAGCGTGCGGCACATTGCCACACCCACGCTCATTGAGGCGCGGGTGCGCGAGCTGCGGATGATCGCCGAGCTCGACCCGCCGGTCAACCGCCGCTCTCGGGCCCCGCGGCGCCGGCCCTGGCTTCACCTGACCCAGGGCTCGGGCCCGGGGGCCGAGCCGCGGTTGGCGCTGACCACCGTGCTGCCCACGGAGGAGGTCGGCCATGCGGTGGGCCCCTTCGCCTCACGCGGCAGGGGCCAGGAGGCCCTGCGCGCCGCCGAGTCGGTGCTGCGTCTGGGCCGCTGGGACGGGCGTGAGCTGCGGCGGGTGCGCCACGACGACGTCCCGGCTGAGCCGGCCGAGGTGCTGGCCTGCCTGTCGGGCGAGGTCGACCTGGTGGCCGCTCCCCTGCTGGAGCGCATCGCGGCGCTGTCCCGGGCCGAGCGCTACGAGGAGGCCGGGACCTGGACGGGCCGCCTGCGCTGCCTGCTGCGCGCGGTGGATCGGGCCGAGCGGGTGCGGCCCCTGCTGGCCTGCCCGCATCTCATGGCGGCCCGCCGGCGCGAGGTCGGGGGCTGGGAGCTGGTGGTGGTGCGCTGGGGCGTGCTGGCCGGCTCCATGACGACCGCACCGGGTGCCGACCCGCGCCCCGCCGTCGAACTGCTGCGCGCCAGCGCCCGGGTCGTTGAGCGGCCCGGCCGCGTCGGTGAGGTGGCGAGCATTGAGGAGACGAGTCTGCTGGCCGACTGGGTCCTGGACGAGGGCGCCCGCATCGTGGAGGTCGACGGCGACCCCGCGGTGCTCACGTGGCCGATCGGTGCGGCTGCCCGCCACCGCAAGGTCCTGGCCTCGCAGGAGTGAGGGCGCCAAGCGTGAGCCAATCACCTCAGCGCGGCCGACGTCTGGCTCAGCCGGCGGGGGTGACGGTGCCGCGGCGGGCGGTGAGGGCCTTGGCGACGCCCTCCTGGAGGCTCAGCGGGTCCAGGGGGCGGGGCACGACGACCTCCGCCTTGGCCCAGGCCGCCAGCCAGTCGTCCTGGGGACGGGCGGTCAGCAGGACGACGGCGGGGCGCTCGTCAAGCTCGGTGAACAGCTCGTGGGCCAGCCCCATGCCACCGAGCTTCTTGGCCTCGGAGTCCAGGACCAGTGCGTCGAAGGGCGGCTGGTCCTCCTTCTCGCGGTCCTTGATGGCCATGCGCACGCCCTCGGCGGTGGCCGCCTCGGTCCAGGTCACCAGCGGCAGGCCCTTGGCCGGTCGGCGCCCGACACCGTCAATGACCTCCTGACGCACGGTGGCGTCGTCGGAGAAGACGAGAAGCTCGAGGCGGGCGGAAGCAGCCTGGTCGGTCATAGCGGATCCTTCGTGGACGGGTACGGACGGCAGTGGTTCCGCGGTCAGTGTAATCACACACAGGCTCACTATCCCTCTTCCGGCGCCACGTCTAGCATGAACCATGTTCAGGACTTCAGTCCTAACGAGCCCTGCTGAGGCGGGACTGAAGCCACCTCACCCACCGAAAGGCAGTCCTTGATGGCCGTGTACACCCTTCCCGAGCTCCCCTACGACTACGCCGCCCTGGAGCCCCACATCTCCGGCAAGATCATGGAGCTCCACCACGACAAGCACCACGCCGCCTACGTCGCCGGCGCCAACGCCGCCCTGGAGGCCCTGTCCGCCGCCCGTGAGGCCGGCGACCTGGCCGCCATCAACCTGTGGGAGAAGAACCTCGCCTTCAACCTGGGCGGCCACACCAACCACTCCATCTTCTGGAAGAACCTCTCCCCCAACGGCGGGGGCCAGCCCGAGGGCGAGCTCGCTGAGGCCATCAAGGACTCCTTCGGATCCTTCGAGAAGTTCCAGGCGCAGTTCACCGCCACCGCCATGGGCATCCAGGGCTCGGGCTGGGCCGTGCTCGCCTACGACTCCCTCTCCGGAAAGCTCGTCACCTTCCAGCTCTTCGACCAGCAGGGCAACGTGCCGGTGGGCACCATCCCGCTGTTCATGGTGGACATGTGGGAGCACGCCTTCTACCTCGACTACCTCAACGTCAAGGCCGACTACGTCAAGGCCGTCTGGAACATCGCCAACTGGCAGGACGTCTCCGAGCGCCTGGCCAACGCCGTCGCCAAGGCCCAGGACCTCATCGTCCGCTGACGCTCGGCCCGGACACGCGCCGTGCAGGCTTGTGGCCCGCACCCCTTCACGGGGCGCGGGCCACAGCTGTATCGGCGGTATGGAGCGGGCCTGAGCGGCTCTCCGCTCAGATGACCTTCTCGAGGTCCATCACGAAGATGTACGCCGACTGACGCTGCCCCCCGTTGGAGTTACCGGGGGCCAGCAGCACGATCCTGGATCCCACTGGCAGCCCGGCCGCACGGATCTGTCCGGCCGGCATGGCGCTGGGGGCGTGATCCTCCCAGGTCGAGCTCCTCGTCGTGCCGTCCCACGAGGTGCGCGACATCTGCACGGCCACGGTGTCGGTCTCCTTGATGGCCGCGCCCTTTCCGCGGGCGACGACGAAGACCTCCGGCTGCAGGGGCTCCTCGGCCTTGGGGCCCGCAAGTCCGGCTGCGGGGGCGCCCAGGTCGCCGGAGATCGACACGCCGCGATCAGTGAGCTTCTTGACCTCCGCGGAGTCGACCGTGGCGGCCTTGGTGGACGGGGTCAGCTCATCGCCCGTGATGCGAGCGGTGATGTCGACGACGAAGACGAGCGGCCCGGTCGGCGAGTTCGGGCGAGCCGGATCGGCGGTCTCGCCGTATGCGAGCTTGCCCGGGATCGACAGCTGGACGCGCTCGCCGACCTTGTGCCCGGCCAGACCACAGGTCCACCCCGGGATGACCCCGGTCAGGCCGAAGGTGATCGGGGCGCCCTTCTTGAAGGAGGAGTCGAAAGCCTCCGTTGACCCCCACTTCCAGCCCACGTAGTTGACGGTGATGATGTCGCCCGAGGACACCGCCGGGCCTTCCGCGGAGGTGAGTGTCTTGGAGACGAGGTTGGCAGGGGCCTGCTTACCCTCACTCCAGGTGACGGTCGGCTCGGCTCCCGCGTCACCGGCGATCGCTGGAAGCGCCTCTGAGTCGGTCTCGATCGTTCCGGCCTCCTGAGCACAGTTGATGATCGAGGGGGTCAGGGTCGGGGACGCCTGGGCCGAGGGCGTGGCGGAGGCGTTCTTGGACGACCCCGAGCAGCCGGCCAGCGCGAGGCAGGCGGCCGCGGCCAGGGCGGTCAGGGTCAGGGATGTGCGGCGCACATGAGCTCCTTGCGTGAGGGAGGGCCTGCGCGGGAGGGATCAGTGGAAGGACTCGCCGCAGGCGCAGCTTCCGGCGGCGTTGGGGTTGTCGATGGTGAAGCCCTGCTTCTCGATGGTGTCGGCGAAGTCGATGGTGGCGCCCGACAGGTAGGGCACGCTCATGCGGTCGACAACCACCTCGACGCTAGTCATCTCGTCGCTGCCGGTGGGGAAGGCGCGCACGGCGTCGCCGTCCAGGAGACGCTCGTCGAAGTAGAGCTGGTAGACCAGTCCGGAGCAGCCGCCGGGCTGGACGGCCACGCGCAGGCGCAGGTCGTCGCGCCCCTCCTGGGCCAGGAGGCTGGCGACCTTCGCGGCGGCGGTCTCGGTGAGGATGACCTCGTGCTCGGGGGTCTGGGTGTCAGTGGTCTCGGTCAGGGCGGTCTCTGCCATGGTCATCTCCTGGTCTGGTGTGCCTACGTTCGTCTGCGGCGCCTCGTGCGGAGCCGCTGAAGGTCCTGCGGTGGCTCTCGTGACGAGCGCCTGAAGGATCCACTGGAGCCAACGCTCCAGCTCGATGCCTTGTTCCTGGTGACAACCCTACGCGGTCCCCACCGCGGAGCCGTGGTGAGGGGACTCACTGTGTCCGACGGCTCCGCCGGGGCGGGAGGGTGCGGCCTGCCCCTCAGGCCAGGGCCACCAGCTCAAGGTACTCCGGCCCCCACAGGTCCTCGTCGCCGTCGGGCAGCAGGAGGACCCGGTCGGGGTTGAGGGCCTCGACGGCGCCCTCGTCGTGAGTGACCAGGACGACGGCGCCGGCGAAGGTGCCCAGCGCCCCGAGGATCTCCTCGCGACTGGCGGGGTCGAGGTTGTTCGTGGGCTCGTCGAGCAGGAGGACGTTGGCGCTGGAGACCACGAGCATGGCCAGGGCCAGGCGGGTCTTCTCACCGCCGGAGAGGACCCGGGCGGGCTTGTCGGCGTCCGCGCCCGAGAAGAGGAAGGAGCCCAGGACACTGCGCACCTGGGTGTCGTCCATGCCGGGGGCGGCGCGGCGCAGGTTCTCCACGACGCTCGCCGCGGTGTCGATGGTCTCGTGCTCCTGGGCGTAGTAGCCGATCTTGAGGCCGTGGCCGGGGATGACCTCACCGGAGTCGGGCTCCTCCACCCCGCCGAGCAGACGCAGGAGCGTGGTCTTGCCGGCGCCGTTGAGGCCCAGGACCACGACCCGGCTGCCGCGGTCGATGGCCAGGTCCACGCCGGCGAAGACCTCCAGGGAGCCGTAGGCCTTGGACAGCCCGGCTGCGCGCAGCGGGGTCTTGCCGCAGGGGGCGGGGTCGGGGAAACGCAGGTGGGCGACCTTCTCCACAGCCGCCTCGTCCTCCAGGTCGGCCATGAGGCGCTCGGCCCGCTTGAGCATCTGCTGGGCGGCCACGGCCTTGGTGGCCTTGGCCCGCATCTTCTCTCCCTGGGCGCGCAGGGCGGCGGCCTTCTTCTCCGCGTTGGCGCGCTCCCGACGGCGCCGGTGCTCGTCGTCGGCGCGCTGCTTGAGGTAGGCGTCCCAGCCCAGGTGGTAGACGTCGAGGACCCCGCGGCCTGCGTCGAGGTACATGACCTGGTTGACGGTGTCGCGCAGGAGCTCGACGTCGTGGCTGATGACGATGAAGCCGCCGGCGTAGGTGCGCAGGTGGTCGCGCAGCCACAGGATCGAGTCGTGGTCGAGGTGGTTGGTGGGCTCGTCGAGCAGGAGCGTGTCGGGCTGCTGGAACAGGACCCGGGAAAGCTCGACCCGACGGCGCTGGCCACCTGAGAGCGTGCCGATGGGCTGGTCCAGGATGCGGTCGGGCAGGCCCAGAGCTGCGCTGATGCGGGCGGCCTCAGAGGCAGCGGCATAGCCGCCGGCCATGGTGAACTCGTGGTCCAGGCGCGTGTAGCGGTCCAGGGCCTTGGCCTGGGCCTCCCCCTGGGTGACGGCGATGCGCTCCTCGGCCTTGCGGATGCGGGCCAGGAGCGCATCGATACCGCGGGCTGAGAGGATCCGGTCCCGGGCGATCTCGCTGAGGTCGCCGACCTTGGTGTCCTGAGGCAGGTAGCCCACCGAGCTCGTGCAGGTGATCGTGCCCTCGTGCTCGACGGCCTCCAGCCCGTGGCGCTCGTCGGCGTCGTTGACGGCACGTCCGGCGCCCTGGGCCACGGAGGCGGCGGCGAGCAGCTTGGTCATGGTGGTCTTGCCGGCGCCGTTGCGGCCCACGAGGCCGATGCGCATCCCCTTGTCGACCCGGAAGCCGGCGTGAGCGACGAGCTGGCGGGCACCGATGCGCATGGTGAGGTCCTGGACATTAATCACGCGCGCCATCGTACGGGCCCACCGGTACTGCCCGCCGCAACGGGCCTATCAGTCCCACCACATCCACCAGCCGACGGTGCCGCCGGCCCACTCAGGCCGGGTGCGCACGATGTCGTCGGGAATGCAGCCGGCGTCGAGCTCGTACCGGTCCCTGACCCGCTCCCACAGCACGGAGCACTGGCAGTCCCGGCTGTGCTCGACGCGGACCTCGTAGCCCTGCAGGTCGGTGTCGGCGACCCACAGGGCCTCAGCGCTCAGACGCTCGTCCTCCCGCTGGGGGCCGATGCCGTAGCCGCACAGGCGCACCTGCCCGTCCGCGCCGGCGCAGGCGGTCAGCATCGTCTTGAGACTCGGGGCAAGGTTCTGGCGGTCGCTCAGTGCCGCAGCCGGCAGCCGGCTCAGCAGGTCGGCCGCGGTGGCAGCGTCCATGCCGCGGAAGGGCACGTAGTCGCTCACCGGGCCGCCCCGGGCATCCAGTCGCAGCGGGCTCTCCCCCGGCAGGCAGCGCGGGGTGTCGAGCCAGGGCTCCAGCAGGCGCCACAGGCCGATGCGCACCGTCCATCCCGGTGGACCGTAGAGCCGCGGCACATCAGACGCGGCGGTCGGGGCAGGGACGGGAGGCGGAGTCGTGGTGGGCGGGCGAACCGGGATGTTCGGTAGGACCGGCGATGCCGGCTGTGCGGCCAGGGAGGTCTGCGCGCTCATATCGAGCTCCTTCGCGTGAGACTGGGGTCGGTGTGCCTCAAGCGTGCAGAACCCGCTCCCACGGTGCACCCACTGGCCCGAGTGCCTGTGCGCACAACCGACCTCGACTGCGCAAACACCCGCAAGTGGATACCGAGATCGCGCAGACTCGCGGAGATCTGCCATCTTGAGCGGGACGCGGGCACCATCCAGACGGACTGTTCCCTTTTTGTTCTGAGCCGTGAGACAGTACCCTCTTCATCAACCACCTTTTTGCGCCCGCGCGGCGCACGAGGTGTCAGATCCCCACCACCGAGAGCGAGCCCGTCGAGGACTCGGAGCGCACCGGGGTGCAGCCACCGTCCTCGTCGCTCTCGCTCAGTAGGAAAGGGCCCGAATGGCAACCACGACCTCAACCCCTGAGGCAATCCTCGACGCCGTGGGCGGCGCCGAGAACATCATCCATTTCACCCACTGCGCTACCCGACTGCGTTTCGAGCTCAAGGACGCCTCCGGCATCGACAAGGCGGCCGTCGAGGCCATCCCGGGCGTCATGGGCGCCGTTCCCCAGTCCGGGGACCGCTACCAGATCGTCATCGGTGGTGCGGTGCAGAGCGTGTACGACGAGATCAACAGCCTGCCGGCCATGAAGAGCCAGGGCGGCTCCTCCGGCTCGGGCCAGTCCGACGCCGACGTCAAGGCCGCCGCCCGGGCCAAGGCCCGCGGCAAGAACGCCTACGTCGATGCCTTCTTCGAGTACCTGTCCGACTCCTTCCGCCCCCTGCTACCGGTGCTGCTCGGCGCCTCGCTCATCATCGCGGGCCTCGCGGTACTGGATTCGTTCGGCGTCATCAATGCCAGTGACCCAACCCTGACGGCCGCGGACAAGCCTGCCGCACAGGTCTTCGCGGAAGCCATGTTCAAGTCGGTGTTCCACTTCCTGCCCATCATGGTGGCCTACAACGCTGCCAAAAAGCTCAACATCGACCCTTGGGTCGGCGCTGCGGTCATGGCCGCACTTATGACGCCTCAGTTCCTCGACCTCAGCAAGGCAATGGGAACGACCTGCACCCACAACGCCACGTTGAACAAGGATCTGTGCGTCGCGCATGTCGCGGGTCTTCCCATGCAGCTCAACGACTACAGCGGCCAGGTCTTCGTGCCCCTCATGATGGTCGCCGTCCTGGCCCTGGTTTACAAGGGTCTGGCCAAGCTCATTCCCTCCAACGTGCAGATGGTGTTTGTTCCATTCTTCTCATTCATCATCATGATGCCGGTGACGGCCTTCATCATCGGTCCAGTAGGTGTCTGGGTCGGTACAGGCCTGGGATCCGGACTGGCGTGGCTCAACACGAGCGCCCCGATCGTCTTCGCGATCGTCATCCCGCTGCTCTACCCGTTCCTGGTGCCGCTGGGTCTGCACTGGCCTCTCAACGCCATCATGCTGGCCAACATCAGTACGCTGGGCTACGACTTCATCCAGGGCCCCATGGGCTCGTGGAACTTCGCCTGCTTCGGCGCCACCGCCGGTGTGCTGGTCCTGGCCATTCGTGACAAGGACAAGGTCATGCGTCAGACAGCCTCCGGCGCCCTGGCCGCCGGCCTCTTCGGTGGCATCTCCGAGCCGAGCCTCTACGGTATCCACCTCCGCTTCAAGCGCATCTACCCGCGTCTGCTGGCCGGCTGCCTCGTGGGTGGTCTCATCACCGGTATCGGCGGCGGCATCAAGGCCTCCACCTTCGTGTTCAGCTCGCTGCTGAGCATCCCGGTCTTCACCCCGATGCCTCTGTACGGCATCGCCATCACCGCGGCCTTCGCCACGTCCATGACTCTCATCATTCTCACGGACTACCGCACCAAGGAGGAGCGCGCCGAGGCTCGTGCGGCGGCGGCCGCCGCTGGCGAGGCCATCGCCTCCGCCGAGGCGAAGCCTGCTGAGAAGAAGGAGACCGACGGCGCCGCTGCGGCTGCCGCTCCCGTGGAGGAGGGCGACCGGACTGCGAAGGCCCCCACGCCCAAGCCCGCTCTCGTTCCCGGTGCGGTCACTGAGATCGCCTCACCGCTCAAGGCCACGACCATGGACCTGGACAAGGTTCCCGACCCGGTGTTCTCCTCGGGCGCCGTCGGACAGGGCGTGGGCCTGGAGCCCCAGGGCGACATCGTCGTCACGGCTCCGGCGGACGGCACCGTCGTCGTGGCCCCGTCCTCGGGGCACGCCTTCGGCATCACCCTGGACAGCGGTGTGGAGATCCTCATCCACGTGGGTCTGGACACCGTCAACCTGGAGGGCCAGGGCTTCGACGTCAAGGTCTCCCAGGGCGACCGCGTCAGCGCGGGACAGGAGCTCGTCCGCGTGGACCGCTCCGTCATCGAGCAGGCCGGTTACCCGCTGACCACGCCGGTGCTCGTCACCAACACCGCCTCCTTCGCCTCGGTCGAGGTCGTCGGCGGCGACTCGGTGGAGCCCGGCGAGGCCCTCATCAAGGTCACCGCGCCTGAGGCCTGAGCCTGACATGACGCCGCCGACCTGATCGGCTGCAGACACAACGGTGGGGCCGGATCCGTCCATGGACGGATCCGGCCCCACCGTGTTTCTCGCCTGCTACTCGTCCGGCGTGAACCTGCGGCACCGGGCTGCGGTCCAGGTCAGGGTAGACGCAGCGCCCAGAAGGCCACAGCCGCGGCGGCCGCCACGTTGAGGGAGTCCACTCCCCCGGCCATGGGGATGCGCACCACCTCGTCGGCCGCAGTGATCGTCCGGTGGGAGAGCCCGTCGCCCTCCGTGCCCAGGACGACGGCGACCCTGGAGTCCGCGCCGGTGCACGCCGTGGAGGCCGCGAACTCATCCAGTGCCACGGAAGTGTCCGACAGTGCCAGGGCGGCCACGATGAAGCCCTGCGAGTGGAGCTCGTCCATGGCGGGCCAGCGCTCGATCCGGGTCCAGGGGACCTGGAAGACGGTGCCCATGGAGACGCGCACGCTGCGCCGGTAGAGGGGGTCCGCGCAGCGCGGAGTGACCAGGACGGCGTCGATCCCCAGGGCGGCCGCGCTGCGGAAGGCCGCCCCCACGTTCGTGTGGTCCACCAGGTCCTCCAGGATCGCGACCCGCCTGGCCCCCGCTCCCCCACGGGCGGCCGCAAGCAGCTCGGGAACACCGGCGAGCTCGGGCCGGTTCATGGCGGCCAGCGCTCCGCGGTGCAGGTGGAAACCCGTGATGGACTCCAGGACCTCCTCGGGGGCGACGAACACCGGGACCTCGCCACCGTCGTCACTGCCTGCGCAGCCGGTCGCGGAGGCGATGACCGGGCGCATCTCCTCCAGGTGGCGCGGGGCCATGAGGAAGGAGCGCGGGGCGTGCCCGGCGGCCACGGCGCGCGTGATGACCTTGGAGGACTCGGCCATGTACAGTCCCCGCTTCGTCTCCAGCCGACGGCGCAGCGCCACGTCCGTCAGCCTGGTGTAGTCCGCCAGGCGCTCATCGGCGCCGTCAGCCAGCTCAATGATCATCGCGTCGTCACCTTCTGGGGCCTTCCCCGCTCAGTACAGCAGTACGGCGGGAAGAATAGGCCGATCATCGTGGATCACCCACTCCTCCCGCCGCAGCGAGTGTCCCCGGGCCCTCGTCAGGTTCCCCGGGGGTGTGAGGGCAGTCGGCTCAGGCTCCGTAGGGACCCTGGGGCGCGCCGGGAGGCGTGCCGTAGCCGGGCTGGGCCTGGATGCCGTATCCGCCGCGAGGGGGCACGGAACCGGGCTGGGCCTCCTCAGGGTCGGCCACGTGGCTGCCGCGCGCGGCGTGTGCCCCCTCGACGCCGTCGGAGGTCGGAACGCTCACGGTGGCCCCGCCGTCGGCCTCGTCCGCGGGAGCCTTCGGGGAGACGTCTGCCTTGGGTGCGGGCTCCTCACTGGCCTCCTGGGAGGCCGACTCGACCTCACCACGGGCCTGGGCGAGGGCCTCCTCGGGGGCCTGGAGACTGGTGCTGGCCAGGTCCGAGGCGATGCCCAGGTCGAGCTCGCTGCCCGAGAGGTCGACACCGGGACGGGCGGCGTCGTCATCGGAGTCGTTCGGGCCGCCACTGGGTCCGCCGTCCTTGCCACCGCCCAGGGCGCCGGCGATGCCGTCGAGCGCCGCCGTGAACTCCGTGGGCACGATCCACATCTTGGAGGAGGAGCCGTTGGCGATCTTGGGCAGGGTCTGGAGGTACTGGTAGGCCAGCAACTTGGAGTCGGCGTTACCACGGTGGATGGCGTCGAAGACCTGAAGGATGGCGCGCGACTCACCCTGTGCCTTGAGGATCGCGGACTGCGCCTGACCCTCGGCGCGCAGGATCGCGGACTGCTTGTCACCCTCGGCCGTAAGAATCTGGGACTGCTTGACACCCTCGGCGGTCAGGATCGCGGCGCGGCGGTCACGCTCGGCGCGCATCTGCTGCTCCATGGAGCCCTGGATGGAGGCCGGCGGGTCGATGGACTTCAGCTCCACGCTGTTGACGCGGATTCCCCAGCGGCCGGTGGCCTGGTCCAGGACGCCGCGCAACTGGCCATTGATCTGGTCGCGGCTGGTCAGCGTCTGCTCCAGGTCCATGGAGCCGACGACGTTACGCAGCGTGGTGACCGTCAGCTGCTCAATGGCCTGCAGGTAGTTGGAGATCTCGTAGGTGGCGCGCATGGGGTCGGTGATCTGGTAGTAGACCACCGAGTCGATGCTCACGACGAGGTTGTCGGATGTGATGACGGGCTGAGGCGGGAAGGAGACGACCTGCTCACGCAGGTCCATGATGTTGCGCACCCGGTCGATGAAGGGCACCAGGAAGTGCATTCCAGCGCCGTAAGCCGCCTGGAAGCGCCCCAGGCGCTCAACGATGATCGCAGTACTCTGCTTGACGATCCGCACCGCCCGGAAGATGGCGACGATGACCAGGACGGCCACGAGAAGCAAGATGATGGAGACGAAAGGCACGAGGTTCCTCCTGCAGGGTTGAGCGGGTGGTCAGAACGGTTGGGGCCGGCGCGGCAGCGTCAGGACGCGGGGGCGGCGGTGGAGGCGGTGGAGGCGGTTACCGGGGCGACTACGGCCACGGCTCCGTCGATCTGGGCCACGGTCACACTCACCCCGGCCTCCAGACGGGTGGCGCCTCCCTGGGCGACGGCAGCCAGTCGGGCGCTCCACTCCTCACCGCCCAGGCGCACCCGCCCGCCTTCACGGTCGACAGGAGTAATGGTGACGGCAGACCGACCGATGAGGGCCTCGACGTTGGTCTTCATCTGCGGGGTGGCGGCCGCCAGGCGACGCTTGGCCCAGGGGCGCACCGCGAAGAGAAGCAGGGTGGAGACGCAGGCGAAGACCACGACCTGCGCCCACACGGGCCCGCCGAGGAAGGATGTCAGCCCTCCTCCCAGCGCACCTCCGGCGATCATGAGGAAGGTGAGATCCGCTGTCATCGTCTCAACGACGACGAGGAGCAACGCCCCTGCGACCCAGAACAGCCATTCCATGCGAACCTCCTGATGAACGCGGTCGGTGAGTATGTGGTCGTGTGCCGGTCGGGGACGATCAGGGATCGATGCGGCCCGCAGCGGCCTTCCCTCCCGGAACCGGTGGTCAGCCCCTGGCCTCGGCAACGCGCCTGCCGTGGCCGGCCGGGAGCCCCCTGGCCGCGTAACGACCGCGGTCGTAGGTGACCTCCAGCGGCATACCGAAGGTCGTGCTGATCGTGTCCGCGGTGAGGACCTCCTGAAGCGGGCCGGAGCCCACCACCTTCCCCTCGCGCAGCGTGAGCGCGTGGGTGAAGCCCTCCGGGATCTCCTCCAGGTGGTGGGTCACCAGGACCATGGAGGGCGAGTCGGGCGAGGAGATGATCTCGGTGAGCGCAGCCAGGAGCTGCTCACGGCCGGCCAGGTCCAGCCCCGAGGCGGGCTCGTCCAGGAAGAGCATCTCCGGGTCCGGCATGAGAGCACGGGCCAGCTCGACGCGCTTGCGCTCCCCCGATGACAGCGTTCCCCACGACCGGTCGACCAGGTGAGCGGCCCCCAGGGCACCCAGCAAAGCGTGAGCGCGCTCGAGGTCGAAGTCGTCGTACTCCTCGCGCCAACGCCCGATGCGCCCGTAGGAGGCCGACAGGACCACGCCGAGTACCTTCTCGCCGTTCTGGACGTTGGCGGCCAGGGCCGAGGACAACAGGCCGATACGGGGGTGGAGCTCGGAGACATCCACACGCCCGAGCCGCTCGGAGAGGACGTCCACTGTGCCAGAGGAGGGGAAGAGCCTGGCCGAGGCGATCCTGGCGATCGTGGTCTTGCCCGCGCCGTTGGATCCCAGCAGCACCCAGTGCTGCCCCTCGTCCACGCTCCAGCTGACGTGACTGAGGATCTGGTGGCTGCCGCGGTGCAGTGAGACATCGTCGAGGTGGAGGACACTGGTCATGAGGTGATCCTATCGTGACGGTGAGTTCACACAGGGAAGATGCGCAACGAGAGCCGCGCCCCGCATGGTGACCACTCCCCTTCGAGGCTCGCCTCACCACCATTCACTATGGTTGGCCCCCATGGATCCCCTCAACCTGCCTGTCAGCATCGTGCTGGCCCTGTGGGCGCCATCGCCCTCCTCCCACGGCATTTCGCTCGTTGAAGGCCCCGACGGCGCCCATGACGTCATCGGTAGCGTCGTCACCGGGGGCTCGGACACACCGACTGCCGACGACGACGGTCCAGGACGCGTCAGCCTGGAACGGTGGCTCGCCTCCGCCCGCCCGCTGAGTCGGGTGAGCGCGGTACTGCCCTCACCGGCCGGCGGCACCGGCACCTGGGGGCTCCTTCCCGATATCGAGGAGGGTGTCGTGCTGGAGGGGGCAGCCGGCCGGGTGCTGCTGGTTCCTGAGGACTCCGGCACCTCGGTGTCCTGGCACGCCGAGCCGCTCAGCTCCCCGCTGCCTCCGCTGGATGCGGCGCACGCCCGTCGGCAGGTGCACGCCGCCACCGAGGAGGCCATCGAGGCGCTCATCGAGCTCGACCTGGCCCGCGAGCGCCCGGAGATGGCCGACGCCCTCAATGACCTGCTCACCGCGGTAGTGGATCCGCGGCTCGTCCCGCCGTGGCTGGCGCGCCGTGATCGGGAGCTGTTGGAGCGCTCCTTGCGCCTGGCGGGGATGTGCGAGCTGGCCCTGGACGACGATGGTGCGGCCACGACCGCCCTGCAGGCGCAGCGGCGGGCCGACGTCCTGCGCCCGCTGCTGGCGGTGGCGCGTCACGGTGCCGCTGCGGCCACCGAGTGGTGGGCCCGGTAGAGGGGGCGCACCACTCGGTGGCGTGTCGGTGGGGTCACCGAGCGGGGACGGTCATGCTCAGCCCTGGGCCAGGACCCAGTTGTAGACGTCCATGGTGCGCTGGGCGATGGCCTGCCAAGCAAAGTGCTCCTCGACGCGGCGTCGGGCGGCCTGCCCCATGGCCTTGGCCGCCTCGGTGTCGGTGACCAGGGTGGTAAGGCGCTCGGCCAGATCGGCCTCGAAGCGGGCCGGGTCGATGGGGGTGCCGGTGCCGTCCTGGACCTGCTCGATGGGCACCAGCAGACCGGTCTCGCCGTCGACGATGACGTCGGGGATGCCGCCGGTGGCTGAGCCGACGACGGGCAGGCCCACGGCCATGGCCTCGAGGTTGACGATGCCCAGGGGCTCGTAGACGGAGGGGCACACGAAGACGTCGGAGGCGGCCAGTACGGCGATGAGCTCGGGGCGCGGCAGCATCTCCTCGATCCAGACCACGCCGGTGCGCTTGTCGCGCAGGTGGGCCACGAGGCCCTCGACCTCGGCCTTGATCTCGGGGGTGTCGGGGGCGCCGGCGCACAGGATGACCTGGACGTCCGCGGGCAGCTGCTCGCAGGCGCGCAGCAGGTGCGGCAGGCCCTTCTGCCGGGTGATGCGTCCGACGAAGACGATGGTGGGGCGGTCGGGGTCGATGCCCAGGCGCTTGAGGGTGGTGGCGGCCTGGGCGTCGGCCTCCTGGCCCTGGGGGTGCTTCCATGCCTCGAGGTCGATGCCGTTGTGGACGACCTTGACGCGCTCGGAGTCGATAGCTGGGTAGCAGCGCAGGATGTCCTCGCGCATGCCGTTGGAGACCGCGATGATCCCGGAGGCGGACTCGTAGGCGGTCTTCTCCGCCCAGGAGGACAGGGCGTAGCCGCCGCCGAGCTGCTCGGCCTTCCAGGGACGCAGGGGCTCCAGGGAGTGGGCGCTGATGACGTGGGGGACGCCGTGAAGCAGCCCGGCCAGGTGCCCGGCGAGGTTGGCGTACCAGGTGTGGGAGTGGACGAGGTCGGTTCCCTCGGTGCCCTGGGCCATCTCCAGGTCGACTCCGAAGGTGCGCAGAGCGGCGTTGGCGCCGTCGAGCTCGGCGATCTCGGGGTAGCCGGTGACGCCGTCATCGGCGCCCTCGGTGCCGGGCTCGCGGGGGCCGCCGAAGGCGTGGACGCGCACGTCGGCCAGGGGGCGCAGGACCTTGGCGAGCTCGTTGACGTGGACTCCGGCGCCGCCGTAGATGAAGGGTGGGTACTCCTTGGTCAGCAGGTCGACCCTCATGGGTGTGCCTCTCCTCTGTCTGATGGATGGACTGACCGCGCCTTCCTCGGCGCAGGACGGGCGCCTGCGGTGGGGCGGGCGCCACACCCGACGTTATACGCACACGGGGCCCGGTGGGATCGTTCAGCGCCGGTGGTTTCCACCGACTCTGCTCAGAGGGGCCGGCGGCATCCGCTCCGCAGTGGAGGCGGGGCGACTCGCACGTGAGGAGTCGGGGACCGGATCAGGACGAGTCGCCCGGTGCTCGATCGTCCTGAACGACGCCTCAGGCAAGGATTCGGCGGAGAACCTACCCGGAATGTGACCCATTTGGCCCCGCAGGTCCCTCGAGCAACGTAAGGTGGGCCACATGGCTCAACCTCGTGTTCTCGCAATCGTCCTCGCTGGTGGCGAGGGCAAGCGCCTCATGCCCCTGACCGTCGATCGCGCCAAACCGGCCGTGCCCTTCGGCGGCATCTACCGCCTCATCGACTTCTCCCTGTCCAACATGATCAACTCCGGCTTCCTCAAGGTCGTGGTGCTCACCCAGTACAAGTCCCACTCGCTGGACCGTCACATCTCCAAGACGTGGCGCATGTCTGACATGCTGGGCAACTACATCGCGCCGGTGCCGGCCCAGCAGCGCGTGGGCAAGCACTGGTTCCTGGGAAGCGCCGACGCGATCTACCAGTCCCTCAACCTGCTCGACGACGAGCGGCCGGACTACGTGGTCATCACCGGTGCGGACAACATCTACCGCATGGACTTCTCCCAGATGCTGGACCACCACATCGCCTCTGGCCTGCCCTGCACCGTCGCGGGCATCCGTCAGCCCCGGTCCCTGGCGGACCAGTTCGGCGTCATCGAGACCGACCCGTCCGACCGCGGCAGGATCAAGGCCTTCGTGGAGAAGCCCAAGGAGACCCCCGGTCTGCCGGACTCCCCCGACGAGGTCCTGGCCTCGATGGGCAACTACATCATGAACGCCGACGCCCTCCTGGAGGCCGTGACGGTAGACGCCGCCGATGAGACCTCCAAGCACGACATGGGCGGCAGCATCGTGCCCTGGTTCGTCAACCAGGGGGCGGCCGGCGTCTACGACTTCAAGGACAACGACGTCCCGGGCTCCTCCGAGCGCGACCGTGACTACTGGCGCGACGTGGGTACCGTGGACGCCTTCTTCGAGGCGCACCAGGACCTCATCTCGGTGACCCCCGTGTTCAACCTGTACAACGACCGCTGGCCGCTGTTCGCCGGCTACCAGGCCGCGATGCCTCCGGCCAAGTTCGTCTACGGCCACCACGAGCGCCTGGGGCACGCGGTCGACTCGATCGTCTCACCGGGCGTCATCGTCTCCGGTGGTGAGGTGATCTCCTCGGTCCTGTCCCCCGGTGTGCGCGTCAACTCCTGGTCCTCGGTGCGCGAGTCCGTCATCATGGACGGGGCCGAGGTGGGCCGTAACACCGTGGTCAACCACGCGATCCTGGACAAGTACGTCAAGGTCGAGGAGGGCGCCATGGTGGGGATCGACCCCGAGCACGACCGCGAGCGGGGCTTCACCGTGACCGAGTCCGGCATCACGGTGGTGGCCAAGGGACAGATCGTCACCCGCTGACCGCAGGCTCACCGCCTTTGCAGTGCGCGCCGTCGCCCGAGCCTCCGGGCGGCGGCGCGGCCGTCTTCGTCTGCCGGCTCGCCCACTAGCATGGAGCCATGAGTGACACCTCTCGACACCGTGCCGGCGACTCCGCGGAGCTCAGTGGGGCGCTGAGCGAGGGCCCCTTAGTGACTGAGGGCCCCGGCCTGCTGGTCATGGACGTGGACTCCACCCTCATCGAGCAGGAGGTCATCGAGCTCATCGCCGAGCGCGCTGGGACCCGTGAGCTGGTCGCTGAGGTCACGGCCCGGGCGATGCGAGGGGAGCTGGACTTCGCGGCCTCCCTGCGTGAGCGGGTGGCGACTCTGGCCGGAGTCCCCCAGGGGGTCTTCGAGGAGGTCCTGGCCGAGGTGCGCCCCACTCAGGGGGCGGCCGAGCTCATTGAGACGCTGCACGCGCGCGGCTGCAGGGTGGGGGTCGTCTCGGGCGGTTTCGAGGAGGTCGTGGTGCCTCTGGCCGAGCGGCTGGGCATCGACCACGTGGCGGCTAACCGCCTGGAGGTGGAGGAGGGCCGTCTCACCGGTCGGGTTCTGGGGCGGATCGTGGACCGTCAGGAGAAGGTCCGCTGTCTGCTCACCTGGGCCCGGCAGGACGGTGTGCCCATGGAGCGCACCATCGCAGTGGGTGACGGGGCCAACGACCTGGGGATGCTGGAGGCCGCGGGGCTGGGGGTGGCGTTCTGCGCCAAGCCGGTGGTCGTGGAGCAGGCCGATGCTGCCATCCACGCGCGTGACCTGCGTGCCGTCCTGCAGCTGATCGGGGGTTGACCGGCTGCGGTTTCGGGGAGGTCCGGCCTCAGTCGCGCTTGCGGGCGGTGAAGATCTCCCGGATGCGGGCGCCCTTGGGCTCCAGGTCCGCCCAGGTGCCGGGGACGTCGATGATGACGGCGGTGGCCGTGGGCACCCCGAAGGAGATCTGGGAGGCAAGGTCGTCGTCGGTGTCGTGGAGGATGTGGGCGAGCACGGAGATCGTGGGCTCGTGGCCGACGACGACGACCGTTCTGGCGTCAGCACCGTCCTCGGCCAGGACCTTGAGGATGCCGTTGGGGCCCAGGTTGTAGATCTCCTCGCGCACGAGGGTGTCGGTGGGCTCGAGGCGGTCGCGGATGGGGCGGGCGGTCTCGCGGGCCCGGGCCGCCGGGGAGACCAGGAGCAGGTCGGTGGTCTCCAGGCGCTTGCGCAGCTCTTTGGCCAGCAGGCCGGCCAGGGCGGTGCCCTTGGGGGTCAGAGGACGTTCCAGGTCGGTGACGGCGTCGTGAGAGGCCTTGGAGTGTCGGACGAGCACGAGCCGGCGCATGGGATCCGTTGTCACGTCTCTACCTTACGGCACCGCGGCGCTGCCCGGATACGGTCCCGACGACGTCTCGCGCCCCGCCGTGCGCCTAGCGCCCCATGCCCAGGCCGCCGTCGACGCCGAGGATCGCACCAGTGACGTAGGCGGCCGCGGGTGAGGCCAGGAAGAGGACGGGGCCGGCGATGTCGGTGACGTCGGCGAAGCGCCCCAGGGGGATCTGCTCGAGGTAGGCGGTGCGGATGTGGTCGGGCAGGGAGGCGGTCATCGCCGTGGTGACGAAGCCGGGGGCGACGGCGTTGACGGTGATGCCGCGCGGTGCGAGCTCGCGGGCCAGGGAGCGGGTCAGCCCCTCCACACCGCCCTTGGCGGCGCCGTAGGCCGACAGGCCCACGCCTCCGCGTGCGGCGATGGCCGAGGAGACCAGGACGATGCGCCCCTTGCGGGCCCGCATCATGGCTGGTGTCACGGCGCGCACGGTGTTGAAGGTGCCGGTCAGGTCCGCGGAGATGACCTCGTCCCACATCTGGGAGGAGGTGCGGGCCGCCAGTGACTCCCGGTTGATGCCGGCCGAGGCCACGAGGACCTCGATGGGGCCGTGCGCCTCGGTGGCGGCGGCCAGGGCGGCGGCCAGGGCGGCGGGGTCGGTGACGTCGGCGGCCAGGGCCAGGGCGCCGTCGGGGGCCTCACCGGAGCGGGAGATGCCCGCCACCCGGTCGCCCTGTGCCAGGAACGCCTTCGTAACCGCCTCCCCGATCCCCCGGGAGGCTCCGGTCACGACGACGGAACGTGATATCGACGGCTCGGTCTCTTCGTTCATCAGCACAAGCACACAAGGTAATGCGTATCAGCACCCGCCATCAGCGATTCGTCATACGCTGATACTGATCCATCCCTGTTACTTCCTTCACAAGTGGTCTATACCTGTGCCTGTTCGGGGTCGCAGGGCGGGGCCGGTCACGGCCCTGACACCCGCCGTGTGTCAGCATGTCGGGGTGACGATGAGTGAGACCTCCCCCCGCCTTCCCGACGCCTGCGCCTCGGGCCGCGCGCCCGCGCCGCTGCGCATCGGGCCGCTGGTGGTGCCCACCCCGGTCGAGCTCGCCCCCATGGCCGGAGTCACCAACGCCTCCTTCCGCCGCCTGTGCCGGGAGATGGCTGAGGCAGCCCTGCCGGAGTCGCTGAGGCCCTCCCATCCCGGTCCGCTGCCCACGCCTGACGGCGGCCTGCTGGCCCCGGCGGGCCTGTACGTCACGGAGATGGTCACCACCCGCGCCCTGGTGGAGCGCAACGAGCGCACTCTGGCGATGGTGCGCACCGATCCGGCCGAGAGGGTGCGTTCCATCCAGCTCTACGGGGTCGATCCGGCCACGGTGGGGGCCGCGGTGCGGATCCTGGTCGAGGAGGATCTGGCCGACCACATCGACTTGAACTTCGGCTGCCCGGTCCCCAAGGTGACCCGCAAGGGCGGCGGGGCGGCACTGCCGTGGAAGCGAGACCTGCTGGCGGCGATCCTCACCGAGGCGGTGCGTGCCAGTGAGGCCGCCGTCCACGCCGTCGGGCGGGCGCGGCAGGTGCCGGTGACCATGAAGATGCGCCTGGGCATCGACGAGGAGCACGAGACCTTCCTCGACGCCGCCCGAGCCGCCGACAACGCCGGGATCGCGGCCGTGGCCCTGCACGCCCGCAGCGCGCGCCAGCACTACTCGGGCCAGGCCCGCTGGGAGGAGATCGCCCGGCTCAAGGAGGCCACCGACCTGCCGGTGCTCGGCAACGGTGACATCTGGCTGGGCGACGACGCGGTGCACATGATGGAGGACACCGGCTGCGACGGCGTCGTCGTGGGCCGCGGCTGCCAGGGACGGCCCTGGCTGTTCGCCGACATCGTGTCGGCCATGCACGGCTCGCCTGCGCGCACCCGCCCGGACCTGGACTCCGTCATCGAGGTCATCCGTCGCCACGGGCGGATGCTGGCCGAGGAGATGGGCGAGGACCGGGGGGTGCGTGACCTGCGCAAGCACGTGGGCTGGTACCTCAAGGGCTACCCGGTCGGCGGCGCGGCGCGCGCCGACCTCATGGGAATCCGGAGCCTGGACGAGCTCGACGCAGGCCTGGCGCGGATGCGCGCGCGCCTGCCCGAGGTCGTGGACTACCCCGGCGACATCGTCGAGGGCCCCCGAGGGCGGGCCGGCAGCCCCAAGACTCCCCGTCTGCCCGATGGCTGGCTGGACTCCCCCACCCTGGATGCGGCCCACCGCGAGATGCTCAGCCAAGCCGAGTCCGACGTCTCCGGCGGCTGAGACGGCGGCCCCACGGGGTCCTTGAGGCCGGTCATCGGCTGCTCGTCTACTCGTCGAGGACCGGGGTGACGCGGCACAGGGCCGCCGCGATCGCCGTGGTCGCCGGGATCGCCAGGACCAGGCCGATGGAGGAGATGAGGGTGCGCACGATCTCCTCGGCGATCTCACCCGACAGCATCGTGTCCAGCACGGCCCGGTCCATGAGGGCGGCGGCCAGGATGAGGGGCAGCGCCGTGCCGGCGTAGGCGAAGGCCAGGGTGTAGACGGTTGAGGCGATGTGGTCCCGCCCGATCCTCATCCCGCCGGTGAACAGGCGCGTGCGAGACAGCAGCGGGTTGGCGGCGTGCAGCTCCCACACCGAGGACGCCTGGGTGATGGTGACGTCGTTGAGGACACCGAGCCCGGCGATGACCATGCCGCAGGTCAGCAGCGTCTGCAGATCGATGTGCGTGCGCGAGGCCAGCAGACGGGCGGTCTCATCGACGTCGCCGGTCAGGTGGGCGGCGTCGGTCCCCCACAGGGCCAGCAGCACGGTCAGCACGATGCCGGCCACCGTTCCCAGCAGGGCGGTCGTGGTGCGGATGGACACTCCGTGGGCAACGTAGACGGCCGCCAGCATCATCGCCATCGATCCGACCAGGGTCACCGCCAGCGGGTGGGAGCCGGACAGGAGCGCCGGGATCATGAAGAAGGCGAGTACGCCGGTGGCCACCAGCAGGCCCAGGACGCTGAGGACGCCCTTGCGCCCGGCCACGGCGACGACGAGCACCAGGTAGACGACCGCCAGGGCGCCGACCGGGAGCTGGCGCTGGTAGTCGATGAAGGAGTAGGGGGAGCCGGACAGGATGGCCTGAGGCGAGTAGAGGACGACGAGCCGGTCACCGGCGTGGGCGAGCTTGCGGGGCTCACCCACCAGCTGGACCGGCATGACCAGGCCCTTGCCCTCCCCCTCGGTGATGCGGGCGCACACGTGGCCCTTGGCGAACTCCTCCGGCTTGACGCCGTTGACCTCCGTCAGGGCGCTCACCGAGCTCTGACAGCCCAACAGGTCCGTGGAGGTGATGGTGGCCTTGCCCACCGAGCCGCCCTCGGCGGTGAAGGAGCGCGAGCCGATGAGTGAGCTCTTGCCCGGCCAGAGCACGAACAGCCCGACGACGGTGGCCAGGACCAGGGCGCCGACGATGGCACCGAGCACGATCCGCACCCGGCGGATCTCCCCCGCATCCAGGTCCAGGGGCCCGGAGTGGGAGTGACTGTGGCCACTGCTGCTGTGACGGCCGTGGCCCCTGCTGTCCCGCCCCTCCTCAGCCAGCGGCTCGGGAAGGCTCTCGGTGGGGACGGACTCGTTGCTCGGGGAGGTCGAGTTGGTGCTCACCGTCCCATCATGCCCGCCCCGTGTCCCTGAGGTGAGCCAGGGACACGGGGCGGGACCCGGATGGTGGCCGGGCCGGCGAGACTTCAGTGAGGCTGCCGGCCTGCTCGGTGCGGGCGGCTCAGCAGCCGATGAGGCGCTCAGCCAGGTAGCGCTCGACACCCTCGAGCGGGATGCGCTCCTGGGCCATCGTGTCGCGCTCGCGCACGGTGACAGCCCCATCCTCGGGCGAGTCGAAGTCATAGGTCAGGCAGAAGGGCGTACCGACCTCGTCCTGGCGGCGGTAGCGACGGCCGACGGCGCCGGCGTCGTCGTACTCCACGTTCCAGGAGCGGCGCAGGCGGGCGGCCAGCTCCTTGGCCGGCCCGGTCAGCTCCTCCTTGCGGCTCAGCGGCAGGACGGCCGCCTTGACCGGGGCGATGCGCGCGTCGAGCTTGAGCACGATGCGCTTGTCCACCCCTCCCTTGGTGTTGGGGGCCTCGTCCTCGGTGTAGGCCTCCACGAGGAAGGCCATGAGCGAGCGGGTCAGGCCGGCGGAGGGCTCGATGACGTAGGGGGTCCAGCGCTCGGAGCGGGTCTGGTCGAAGTAGGACATGTCCTTGCCGGAGTGCTCGGCGTGGGTGGACAGGTCGAAGTCGGTGCGGTTGGCGATGCCCTCGAGCTCGCCCCACTCCGAGCCGGCGAAGCCGAAGCGGTACTCCAGGTCCACGGTGCGCTTGGAGTAGTGGGAGAGCTTCTCGGCGGGGTGCTCATACAGGCGCAGGTTGTCCTCGCTGATGCCCAGGTCGGTGTACCAGGCCTTGCGGTAGTCGATCCAGTACTGGTGCCACTCCTCGTCGGTGCCCGGCTCGCAGAAGAACTCCAGCTCCATCTGCTCGAACTCGCGGGTGCGGAAGATGAAGTTTCCCGGCGTGATCTCGTTGCGGAAGGACTTGCCCACCTGGCCGATGCCGAAGGGCGGCTTCTTGCGGGCAGCGCTCATGACGTTGGCGAAGTTGATGAAGATGCCCTGGGCGGTCTCGGGGCGCAGGTAGTGCAGGCCGGACTCGTCGTCGACCGGCCCGAGGTAGGTCTTGAGCAGGCCGGAGAACTCGCGCGGCTCGGTCCAGGAGCCCGGCTGGCCGGTGACCGGGTCGGGAACCATGTCGAGGGTGACATTCTCAGGGTCGAGGCCCTTGCGGGCGGCGTAGTCCTCGATGAGTTGGTCGGCGCGGTAGCGCTTGTGGGTGTGCAGGGACTCCACGAGCGGGTCGGTGAAGGCGCCGACGTGACCGGAGGCGACCCAGGTCTCACGCGGCAGGATGACGGAGGAGTCCAGCCCGACGACGTCGTCGCGCGAGCGGACCATGTACTGCCACCACTGGCGCTTGATGTTCTCCTTGAGCTCGACGCCCAGCGGCCCGTAGTCCCAGGCCGAGCGGGTTCCGCCGTAGATCTCGCCGCAGGGGAAGACGAAGCCGCGCCGCTTGGCGAGGTTGATGACGGCGTCGAGGCGTGAAGGGGTGGATGCCAACGGATGCTCCTTCAGGAGTGGTCGTGGTCCCGCCTGGTTGGTGGGGACGAGTGGTGTCAGTCTAGGCGGACAGGGGCCGAGCGTCGGTGAGGGGCCCGTCGCACCGCAGATGCGCATGCTCCACCGGGAAGGCCCTCACGACCACCGTTCAAACCGGCTCTCAGCAGCGCACACGCGGACTCGCCCGAGTTTGACGCAGGACCGGCAGAGTATGAGAATGATTCGCATGAATGTTTCACAGGCTCGTTCCCGTCGTCTCAACCGCGTCGTGGCGCTCGGAGCCACCCTGATGCTGGCTGCCGGCATGAGCGCATGCGGCGCCCTGAAGGGCGAGAGCTCATCAGACGCATCGGCACCGCACACGATCGCCCCGGGCAAGACCCTGACGGTCTCCACGTCCTTCTACCCGATCCAGTACCTGGCCGAGGCCATTGGCGGCAAGCTCGTCAAGGTCTCCACCGTGACCCCCTCCAACGTCGAGCCGCACGACTTCGAGCTCTCCGGCAAGGAGACCGCCGAGCTGGGCAAGGCCGATCTCATCGCCTACGTCCCCGGCTTCCAGCCCTCCCTGGACAAGGCCGTCAAGGAGGTCGGCTCCGGCCCCACCGTGGTGGACCTGAGCAAGCCGGCCAACCTCGTCCACCACGAGGGGGTTGAGGAGGAGCATGAGCACGAGCACGGCGAGGAGGCCTCCGACGGCGCCTCGGCCACGGCCAGTAGCGCCGCCACCGCGCAGGCCAGCGAGGCCGAGCACGACGAGCACGGCCACGATGAGCAAGCCGAGGGCGGTGAGGGGCACGATGGCGACCTCGACCCGCACTTCTGGCTCGACCCGGACCGCATGATCAAGGTGGCCGAGGCCCTTGAGGCCTCCTTCGCCAAGATCGACCCGGCCAACGCCAACGACTACAAGGCGGGCCTGGACAAGCTCAAGACGGCGCTGACCGGAGTGGACAACCAGTACAAGCAGGGCTTTACCAGCTGCCAGCACAAGACCTTCATCACCTCCCACGCCGCCTTCGGCTACATGGCCGAGCGCTACGGCCTGACCCAGGCCTCCATCTCCGGCATCGACCCGGAGACCGAGCCCAGCCCCGCCGAGATGGCCAACATCAAGTCGGTGGTCGAGAAGACGGGGGTCAAGACGATCTTCACTGAGGAACTGGTCTCCGACGCCCCCGCCAAGGCGATCGCCGCGGAGACCGGGGCGGAGACAAGCGTCCTCAGCCCCCTGGAGTCCAAGCCCGAGCAAGGCGACTACACCGACGCCATGACCGCCAACCTGGAGCGGCTCAAGTCCGCCATGGTGTGCAAGTAGCCTCAGGGCCCGGCCACCGAGCCCGGGTTCCCGAGCAGATGACGCCCCCTCAGATTGGCATGATCGCAACCGTATGACCTCATCATCTCCACCTTCACCAGCGTCTGTGACGACGCCGTCCGGTTCCCCCCGGGCGGCGTCGTCCGCGCTCGCCATTAAGGTCCGTGAGCTCAGCGTCGTCCTGGGCTCCTCCCTCATCCTGGACGACGTGAGCCTGGCCGTGGGCGGCGGCGAGTCCGTAGCGATCCTGGGCGCCAACGGCTCGGGCAAGTCCACCCTCGTCAAGGCCGTTCTGGGCCTGGTGCCCCTGTCCGGCGGCAGCATCGAGCTCCTGGGCACCCCCACCTCGCGCCGGCACAGGGTCCCCTGGGAGCGGGTCGGATACGTCCCCCAGCGGATCGGCGCCGGCTCCGGCGTCCCGGCCACCGCCCTGGAGGTGGTGCGCTCCGGGCTCCTGGGCCCGCGCCGGCCTTGGGCCGATCGGGGCCGGGCCGCCAAACGCAAGGCCATGGCCGCCTTGGACGCCGTGGGGCTGGCACACCGGGCCGCGGACCACGTCCAGGTCTTCTCCGGCGGGCAGGCCCAGCGGGTCCTCATCGCCCGGGCCCTGGTCCGCTCCCCCGAGCTGCTCATCCTCGATGAGCCTCTGGCCGGCATCGACCGCGCCAGCCGCGAGTCCCTGGCCGAGATTCTTCAGGGGCTGCGCGCGCAGGGGCTGACCCTGGTGACGGTTCTGCACGAAATGGGTGAGCTCGCCGACGTCGTCCAGCGGGCGATCCTCCTGCAGGACGGCCGGCTCGTCGCCGACGGCCCGGCCGGCGAGGTCGCTCATCTGCGCGACAGCGGGACCGGCGCGCCCCAAGGCGACCCGCACCGTGCCCACGCCGACTACGGCGCCGACGGCGACCACCACCCGGACGCCAGCGGCCCTCCGGCCCACCACGCCCCCGTCCTCGACCATCGGCTGCCTGACACGCGCCCTCATTCCGGTAGGAGCACCCGCCCATGATCGAGTTCGTCTCCGACATGCTTGCCAGTCCCCTCATCCAGCGGGCCTTCATCGTGGCGGTCCTGGTGGGGCTGGCCGCCCCGGTGGTGGGCACCTACCTGGTTCAGCGGGGTCTGGCGCTGCTGGGCGACGGGATCGGGCACATCGCCCTGACCGGCATCGCCCTGGGCTGGCTGGCCGGGGCCGCCGCCAACGTCACTCCTCACGACGCCTGGGCCGTGCCCGGGGCGATCCTCATCAGCGTGCTGGGAGCCGTGATGATCGAGGTCATCCGTGCCAACGGCCGAACTCGGGGAGACGTGGCCCTGGCGATCCTGTTCTACGGGGGCATCGCCGGGGGCGTCATCCTCATTCGTGTCGCCGGCGGGACGACGACGAATCTCAACTCCTACCTGTTCGGCTCGATCTCCACGGTCTCGGTCTCCGACGCCTGGTTCACCATCGCCCTGGCCACCCTGGTGCTCCTGGTGGGGCTGGGGCTGCGCGGCCCACTGTTCGCACTGTGCCACGACGAGGAGTTCGCCCACGCCTGCGGCCTGCCCACCGGCGCCCTCAACGTGCTGGTGGCGGTGGTGGCGGCACTGACGGTCTCGGTGTCCATGCGGGTGGTGGGGGCGCTGCTGGTCTCGGCGGTCATGATCGTGCCGGTGGCCATCGCCCAGCTCGTGTCGCACTCCTTCGCCCGCACCATGTACCTGGCGATGGGGCTGGGCGTGGTGGCCTGTGTGTCAGGTCTGACGATCACCTACCTGGTGGCGGCCTCTCCCGGCGCCATGATCGTGGTACTCCTAGTGGGGGGCTACGCCGTCGTCGCCCTCCTGTCCGGACTGCTGCAGCTCGTCAGCCGCTCGCGACGGCACCACATCACCTCAGGAGGCAGATCATGAGCGCAAGCAGCACGGCGCAGCGTCCCCGCGCCACGCGCCAGCGCGCCGCCGTCGCCGACATCCTCGCCCGCACTGACGAGTTCCGCTCAGCCCAGCAGATCCATGCCGCCCTGGAGGCCGAGGGCACCAAGGTGGGACTGGCCACCGTCTACCGCAACCTGCAGACGCTGGCGGAGTCCGGCGCGGTGGACCAGGTGCGCAGCGCCGAGGGCGAGGTCCTCTACCGGGCCTGTGAGGAGCAGGAGCACCACCACCACATCGTGTGCCGCCGCTGCGGCTACACCGTGGAGGTGTCCGGCGGCGAGCTGGAGGAGTGGATTCAGCGGGTCTCGACCCAGCAGGGCTTCACCCAGATGGAGCACACGGCGGAGTTCTTCGGTTTGTGCGCCACCTGCTCGGCCCAGGACGCCTCACAGGACTGAGCAGGTCTGACTGACCCGGTGTCCGAGCCGGGTTGTGCCGGGCGGCTGGCTACTGCCCGTCGTGGTGCGGTGACTCGTCAGCCTCGTCGTCCTCCGGGTCCTCGGCGCCGGTGGGTTGCTCGTGCAGCACCTTGTCCACGGCCCCGCCGTAGCGGCGCTCGCGCCCGGCGTAGGCCTCGCAGGCCTTCCACAGCTCGGTGCGGTTGAAGTCGGGCCAGGCCAGGGGCGAGAAGTAGAGCTCGGCGTAGGAGGAGGACCACATGAGGAAGTTGGAGGTGCGCTGCTCGTCGCCGGTGCGGATGAACAGGTCCACGTCCCGCATGGTGGGTGAGTAGAGGT
Source organism: Actinomyces oris (assembly GCF_001553935.1). NCBI lineage: Bacteria > Bacillati > Actinomycetota > Actinomycetes > Actinomycetales > Actinomycetaceae > Actinomyces > Actinomyces oris. The sequence goes on from NZ_CP014232.1 coordinate 2,958,047, forward strand.
AACGCTGGATGGTCTTCTCGTTGATGGAGGAGGCCTTGAGGCGGCCGGCGGCGACGTCCTCGGCGATGGCTCGGGTGGCGTCGGCGATCTCGGCCCGCCCGCCGTAGTTGATGCACAGGTTGAGGGTGAGGCCCGTGTTGTGCGCGGTGACGCGCTCGGCCTCACGCAGCTCATGCAGGACGGACTTCCACAGGCGCGGAGTGCGTCCGATCCAGCGCAACCTGACGTTCCAGGAGTTGAGGACATCGCGCTGGACGCGCAGGACCTTGCGGGCGAAGCCCATGATGAAACGGACCTCGCCCGGTGAGCGCCGCCAGTTCTCGGTGGAGAAGGCGTAGACGCTCAGCTCTTTGACGCCGATCTCGATAGCGCCGGCGGCGACGTCGAGCATATTGGCCTCCCCCACCCGGTGGCCCTCGGTGCGGGGCAGGCCGCGGGCGTTGGCCCAGCGCCCGTTGCCGTCCATGACGACGGCGACATGCTGGGGCAGGGCGGCGGCCGGCAGCACGGGTGGGGTCAGGCCGGGTCGGTGCAGGGGCGGGGCGGCCTCGACCGTCATGTCTCTGGCGACGTCTGTCATGGTTATGCCCTTTCCACCAGTGCGAGGGAGCGCAGGCGCCGCTCCAGGTACCAGGTCGTGTAGGCCGAGACGAGCCCGGAGGCCTGCGAGCGCTCGCGCTGGCCGGAGGCGTCGGCCACGGCCCAGTCCCCGGAGAGCAGGGCGCCCAGGAGCGCCATCGTAGACGGCTCGACCTCGACGGCGCCTGCCGAGCGGCAGGACTCGCACACCGCCCCACCGGCCTGGATGTGGAAGGCCCGGTGGGGTCCGGGGGCGCCGCACAGGGCGCAGTCGTAGCACGATGGCGCCCAGCCCCCCAGGGCCAGGGCCCGCAGCAGGTAGGAGTCCAGGATGAGTCCGGGGGCGTGGCGCCGGTGGGACATGGCGGCCAGGGCCCCGGCCAGTAGCAGGTACTGCTGGGGGCTGGCCTCGGTGCCCAGGTCACCGTCGTCGGCACTGAGGCGCTCAGCGGTCTCCACCATGGTCGATGCGCAGGTGAACATGGCGTAGTCGGCGCTGACGACCCGGCCGAAGGGGTCGATGATCTCGGCCTGGGTGACGACGTCGAGGGTGCGTCCGGCATGGAGCTGGACGTCGGTCATGGAGAAGGGCTCCAGACGGGCCCCGAAGCGGGAGGTGGTGCGGCGCACCCCCTTGGCCACGGCGCGCACCTGGCCGTGATGGCGGGTGAGCATCACGATGATGCGGTCGGCCTCGCCCAGCTTGTAGGTGCGCAGGATGATCGCCTCATCCCGGTACAGCCTGCTCGTCACGGGCGCAGTCTCTCACGCCCTCTCAGCGCAGGGCGCGATTGATGGCGGAGATGACGGCCTTGAAGGAGGAGGTGGTGATGGAGGGGTCGATGCCCACGCCCCACAGGACCTGGCCGTCGACCTCGCACTCGACGTAGCTGGCGGCCTTCGCGTCGCGTCCCTCGCTCAGGGCGTGCTCGACGTAGTCGAGGATCCGCACGCTCAGGCCCGTGCTCTCCAGGGCGGTGACGAAGGCGTCCAGGGGGCCGTTGCCGGAGGCGGTCAGGTGCTTCTCCTCCCCGCCGTCGACCAGGGTGACGGTGAGGGTGGAGTCCTCGTCGTCACCGGTGGAGGTCAGGGTGGCACCACGCAGCTCGAAGCGGCCCCAGCGGCTGAGCTCGGCCTCGGGGGCGGCCGCGGCGGGCAGGTACTCGTCGGCGAAGATCGACCACAGGCGGTCGCCGTCGACCTCGCCGCCGTAGGTGTCGGTGTGGCGCTGGACGATGCGGGAGAACTCGATCTGGAGGCGGCGGGGCAGCTCGAGCTTGCGGGTGGTGCCCAGCAGGTAGGCGACCCCGCCCTTGCCGGACTGGGAGTTGACGCGCACGACGGCCTCGTAGGAGCGGCCCACGTCGTGGGGGTCGATGGGCAGGTAGGGCATGGCCCAGGGGACGGCGATCTGCGCCTCGGCGTCGGTCAGCCCCTCGGCCTGCTTGGCGCTGACCTGAGTGTTGCGCGCCGCGAAGCCCTTCTTGATGGCGTCCTGGTGAGAGCCGGAGAATGAGGTGTAGACGAGCTCGCCGGCGTAGGGGGTGCGCGGGGGCACGTCCATGCCGGTGGCCCGCTCGACGGTGCGGCGGACCTCGTCAATGTCGGACAGGTCGAGCATGGGGTCCACGCCCTGGCTGAAGAGGTTGAGGGCCAGGGTCACCAAGTCCACGTTGCCGGTGCGCTCGCCGTGGCCGAATAGGCAGCCCTCGACGCGGTCGGCGCCGGCCATGAGGCCGAGCTCGGCGGCGGCCACGCCTGAGCCGCGGTCGTTGTGGTTGTGCAGGGACAGGCACACGGACTCACGCCGGGGCAGGTGGCGGCTCATCCACTCAATCTGGTCGGCGTAGACGTTGGGGGTGGCGCGCTCGACGGTGGCGGGCAGGTTGAGGATGATCTCGCGGTCCTCCTCGGGCTCCCACACGTCCATGACGGCCTGGCAGACCTCGATGCTGTAGTCGAGCTCGGTGTCCACGAAGATCTCCGGGGAGTACTCATAGCCGAAGATCGTGTCCTCGTCGAGGACCTTCTCGGCGCGGGCCATGATCTGGCGGGTGCCGTCGACGGCGAGCTCGCGGATCTGGTCGCGGTCCATGCGGAAGACGACGTTGCGGAACAGGGGCGACAGGGCGTTGTAGAGGTGGACAGTGGCCCGCGGGATGCCGACGCAGGCGTCCAGGGTGCGGTCGATGAGCTCGCCGCGTGACTGGGTGAGCACGGAGATGGTGACGTCCTCGGGGATCGCGCCGTCGTCCACCAGGGAGCGCACGAAGTCGAAGTCGGTCTGGGAGGCGGCCGGGAAGCCGATCTCAATCTCCTTGAAACCCATGCTCACGAGCAGGTCGAAGATGGCGCGCTTGGCCTGGGGGCCCATGGGCTCGATGAGGGACTGGTTGCCGTCGCGCAGGTCGGTGCTCAGCCAGCGGGGGGCGGCGGTGATGCGCTTGTCCGGCCAGGTGCGGTCGGGCAGGTCAATGGAGACGACGTCGAGGAAGGGCCGGTACTTGGCGAACGGCATACCGGAGGGCTGCTGGGGGGCGGGGCGGGCGTTGCGCATCGGGTTTCTCCTGGGATCAGATGCTTCGTGGTTCCGACGGCGGTTCCCAGAAGACTCATCTGACTCCTGAGGAACGCGGCCGCGAACGTGGCCGAGCAGGACGAGTCAGCCGCGGTCGGGGTGCCGGCCTGTCAGGCCCCGCCGCGGCGACTAAGCAGGAGGCTCACCTGGTGGCCTGGAGTCGCTCGCACGCCGTAGACCCTACCCCGATGAGGACCCATCGTCAGGTAAGGGGGTCGCATGGGACCGCAGAGTGAGACGGAGGATGAAGGGGCTCCCCCGCGGGCCATATCTCGCACTCTGACGCACACCAACACCATGATGTAGCATCTCTACTACATTCAGTTGCGCTTCTACTCAGGAGGGTTTGTGCGATGACTCCAGTCATCACCACGGAGAACCTCGAGTTCTCCTACGGGGACACCCCGGTGCTGCGTGGCATCGACCTGTCGGTCGAGGCCGGCGAGGTCGTCTGCCTGCTCGGCCCCAACGGCGTGGGCAAGACGACCCTCGTGGAGAACCTGCTGGGCTCTCTGACCCCGACCAGCGGCAGGGTGCGCGTGCTCGACACCGATCCGCGTCGGGCGGGCGCCGACTTCTGGGCGAGGGTCGGGCTGGTGCAGCAGAGCTGGACCGACCACGCCAAGTGGAGGGTGAGGGACCAGCTGGAGTGGATCCGCTCGGTCCAGCTGACGGCGGCGAGGCGGGTGAGCAGCGTCGTCGAAGTACTCGACGCCGTCGGCCTCAGCGAGAAGGCCGACTCCCGGCTGTCGAGGCTCTCCGGCGGGCAGCGACGCACCATTGACTTCGCGGCCGCCCTCATGGCCGCGCCCGAGCTCCTCGTCCTGGACGAGCCGACGACCGGACTGGACCCGGTCTCCAAGGCGCGCCTGCACGATCTCATTCTGGCCCGGGTCGACGACGACGCCACCATCGTCATGACCACCCACGACCTGGCTGAGGCCGAGCATCTGGCCTCTCGGGTGCTCATCATGAACGAGGGACGGATTCTCGCCGACGGCACGGTCACGGCGCTGCGCGAGCGCCTCGATCGTGGCGCCGAGATCACCTGGGTTCAGGACGGGACCCACCACGTCCACTCCACCCACTGCCCCGAGCGCTTCGTCAAGGAGCTCGACCTCGACGCCATCTCCGGGCTCACCATCACCCGCCCCACCCTGGAGGAGACCTACCTCTCCCTCGTCAGCAGCAAGGAGCCCCAGTCATGAGCACTCGCACTTTTCTGGCAGTTCTACGCGCGGCCCGTCGCCAGGCCGCCCTGGACCTGCGAGCAGGCGCTGTCGGGTCGGGCATCGCATTGCTGGTCTCCGTGAGCGCCATCGTGATCGTCGGCAAGAACAGCCAGGTCGCAACCGCGGCCCACGCGGCCTTCGGCTCCATGTTCCTCGCCGGCAGCATTGGCACGATCAGCTGCTTCATCACCTTTCAGATCGCCAGCGAGGCCTACGTCGACCGCATCGGTGGCGCCCTGCTGCGGGTGCGCGTCCTGCCCCACGGCCCACTGACGTGGGCCATCGGTAAGACGATGTCCTCAGTCACTCAGACCCTCGTGTTCCAGGGCACCATTCTTCTCGGGGGAGCCCTGTTCGTTGAGGCGCTGCCCCTGAGTACGTCCCAGGTGCTGGCCTGCCTGCCGCTCATGGTGCTGTCAGCCGTTGCGACGGCCCCACTGGGCTTCCTCGTGGGTGCCTTCGTCCGCGGCGTCTACAGCTTCATGGCTTCCTACTTGCCCATGTTCGCCCTGATCGGAACGAGCGGTTTCTTCATGCCCATGGACCGACTCCCCTCCTGGCTGCAGGCGGTTCAGCTGGCGCTGCCGACGTACTGGTCGGGGCACTTGACCCGCTGGGCACTGGTGGGGGACCCCTCATGGGAGGTGGGCCGATCCTTCTCACCGGTGCTCGCCGTCGGGGTCCTGGCGGCATGGACGGTTCTCGGCTTCGCAGGGGTCTCGTTCATCGTGCGGCGCAGCTTCCGCAAGGAGACGATCGGTAGTCTGGCGCGCGTGCAGTCCACCATTCGTTCCCAGGCCGGTCTGTGACCATGTCCGACGATGTCGTCCACAACCGGATCGCTGTCCTGCGCGCCGACCGCCGGGTGAGTCGCCGAGAGCTCGCTGAGGCACTCGGCGTCCACTACCAGACGGTGGGCTACCTCGAGCGCGGGGAGTACGCCCCCTCGCTGCACCTGGCCCTGCGTATCGCCCGCTACTTCGACGTGCCCGTGGAGTCGGTCTTCTCCCTGGAGGAGTTCCCCCGCCTGACGTGAGACTCCATCACAAGGAGAGATGCAGGATCAGAGCCTCATTGACCATCTTCATCAGGCCACTGGGTAACCAGCCGACAACCTCGCCGACTCTCTCCACGGCAATCGATCGAACTTGCTCCGCCTGAGCCTTGGAGTCCTTGGGCAAGCCAGTTGCCTCCGAGGGGAGGAAAACCTGAAAGGGAAGAACTCGCGAGGTTGAGCTGGTCAATGGGATCACCGTCACCACGCCGCGACCAAGACGCGCAGCCGCCGCATTGGCATGGTCATTACTTACTATGAGCGCAGGTCGACGCTTGTTTGCCTCACTGCCAACAGAAGGATCAAAATCGACAAGGCGGATTTCACCTCGTAGCATCCTCACCTCCATCGATCCCGTCGGCGACCGCACTATCCCAGACGGTTGCATCCTCAGAGGTATCCCAGGAGGACCAGGCCTCAGCGTAAGCATCCTGAAGATCAGCTTTTCCGAGCAGGCGGATGGCGTTCTGAATACCAGCGGACCTCGACGCCAAACCGTCACGCTCCACGCATCGGTCCAGCAGAATGAGGTCACTCTCCGACAAACTCACGCTTAGCTTCATACCTGCATGCTACTCGGGTAGCATCATCAGGAGCAAGGGAGCGACGCGCCTCATCAGGCTCCCGAAGGCGTTGCTCAGAAATCGGGTGGTGCCCTCCCTGTCCGGGGAGGGCACCACCCGATTACTCGGTTCGGCTAGGTGTCGTCGCCTTGGCGCAGACCGCCCTACAGGAGGCCCTCGGCCAGGTCCAGCGGGGTGCCGAAGCGGTGGTTGGTGATGGCCACCGCCTGCTCGCGCAGGAAGGGCAGCAGCTCGGAGTGCGGGCAGGCCGTCACCGACCCCGTGTACAGGGCGATGTCGGGGCTTCCGCCAGTCACCCGACTGGCGTGGCTCCAGCGTGCGGCGGAAGTCTCCTCACGCGGGCCGAGGATGCGCACGCGCGTTCCCAGCCCGCCGGAGGCGGAGAGCTCAGCCAGACGGGCGTCCCAGGCTCCCTGGTCCTCGACCGCCACCTGGACGCCGGCGGCCTGCAGCGCGTTCTGCAACGGCTGGGGCAGACGGTCGGCCACGGACAGGCTGACGAACCCACCGGCCCGCACACCGGCCGCCATGACGCGCACGACGTCGGCCAGCTCGGTTCCCACCCCGGCGCGCACGAGCACGTCAGTGGGCCGGTAGCGCAGGACGTTGCGCTCGCAGGCCAGTGCCGTGACGTCACGGTTGACGCCGTAGGCGCTCCTCCAGGCGGAGGCGTCGGCCACCAGGGCGCGACGCAGCCCGGCCAGGTCGGCCTCGCCCAGCTGGCCGCTGACGGCGTCGCACAGGCTCGCCACGCGCGGGTCGAGCGCCGCAGTGCCCTGGCCCTCCAGTTCCTTCACGTCCTGGCCGTCTGCGGGCTCGATGTCCCCCAGTCCCAGCAGGTAGGAGGGGCCGCCGGCCTTCGTCGTCGAGCCGATGGCCGAGCGCTTCCAGCCGCCGAAGGGCTGGCGGCGCACGATGGCCCCGGTGATACCGCGGTTGACGTAGATGTTGCCGGCCTGGATGGAGTCGAGCCAGACGGCCAGCTCGGCCGCGTCGAGGGTCTGGAGCCCGGAGGTGAGCCCGTAGTCGACGGCGTTGACCGCCTCGATGGCCTCCTCGAGCGTGTCGACCCGCATGACGCCGATGACCGGCGCGAAGTACTCGGTGAGGTGGAACTCGCTACCGGGCACGACCCCGGCGCGAATACCCGGGGTCCACAGACCGTCGCCGAGGTAGCGGGGCTTGAGGACCCAGTGCTCACCAACCCCCAGGGTGGTCAGGCCGCGCACGGCCTTCTCGTCGTCGGGCACGACGACGGGCCCCATCTGGGAGTCCAGCGACAGCGGCAGGCGCACCCGCAGGGAGGCGGTGGCGTCCACGAGCTGGCGGGCGATGCGCTCGGACTTGCCGGCCGAGGAGACCAGGACCAGCAGGGAGGAGGCCGAGCACTTCTGGCCGGCGTGGGCGAAGGCCGAGTAGACCGCGTCGCGCACGGCGATGTCGGGGTCGGCCGAGGGGGTGACGATGATGGCGTTCTTGCCGCTGGTCTCCCCCAGCAGGTGCATGTCCGGCTTCCAGGAGCGGAAGAGGCGGGCCGTGTCGTAGGAGCCGGTGAGGACCACGCGGTCGACGTCCTTGTGGGTCACCAGGTGGCGTGAGACCTCTCCGTCCTCCAGCGGGGCGAGCGCCACGAGGTCCTCGGGGATCCCGGCGTCGTGGAAGGCGCGCACGAGCTCGGCCGCGCAGCGTCGGGCCGGCGGGGCGGGCTTGAGGATGACGGCGCTGCCGGCCGCCAGGGCCGCGGCCACTCCCCCGGTGGGGATGGCCACCGGGAAGTTCCAGGGCGAGGCGACCACGGTGACGTCCACCGGGGCGAAGCGGGCCCCGACCATGTACTCCGGGTCGTGCAGGAGCAGCGAGGACTCCGCGTAGTGGTGGCAGAAGTCGATGGCCTCACTGACCTCGGGGTCGGACTGGTCGATGGTCTTGCCGGCCTCGGAGCCGGCGACCTCGATGAGCTCGGCGCGCCGGGCGGCCAGGACATCGCCGACCCGGTGCAGGGCGGCGGCCCGCTCGGCTGGGTCCAGGGACTGCCAGACGCCGGCCGCCTCGGCCGTGGAGGCCACCAGGGAGTCGACGTCGGCGTTCGTGGCCAGGCGGGCGGCGCCGGCCTCCACCTCGGCCACGCCCCGCGTGGATCCCGGGATGGCGGCAGCGATGTCCCGAGCCCACTGGCGGTTGGCGGCCAGGGCCGGGTCGGAGTCGGCCTCGGAGACGAAGGACCTCCTGGCGCGCTCGGCGACCGTGCCGGTCTCCTCAGGGATGCCCGCCTCCCGCTCGGCGAGCCGGTTCTGGGTGCGGTTGGGCACCGGCACCGGGGCGTCCGGGTCGAGGTCGGACAGGGCCGCCAGGAAGCGGTCGCGCTCGCGGGCGAAGATCTGCTCGTTGCTGGCCAGGTCGAAGACGCCGGACATGAAGTTCTCCGGCGCCGCGTTCTCCTCCAGACGGCGCACCAGGTAGGAGATGGCGACGTCGAACTCGTGGGGGTCGACGACGGGCACGTACAGCAGGAGGTGTCCGGTGTCGCGGCGCACGACCTCCTGGATGCCGGTGGCCATGCCGGAGAGCATCTCGAACTCGACGCTGTCCTCGACACCGCGTGCGGCGCGCAGCTCGAAGGCGAAGGCGATGTCGAAGAGGTTCTGGCCGGCCACGCCCAGGCGGATGTTGCGGGTGCGCTCGGGCGTCATCGCCCAGGAGAGCATGCGCTTGTAGTTGGTGTCGGTGGCCTGCTTGGAGGGCCAGGTGGTCAGCTCCCAGCCGTGGATCTCGGCGTCGACCTTCTCCATGGACAGGTTGGCGCCCTTGACGATGCGGACCTTGACGCGTGATCCACCGGAGGCGACACGCTTGGCGGCCCACTCCTGGAGGCGCTGCATGGCGCCCAGGGAGTCGGGCAGGTAGGCCTGCAGGACGATGCCGGCCTCGTAGCCGCGCATGTCCTCCTGGTCGAGGATCGCGGTGAAGACCGCGATGGTCAGGTCCAGGTCCTTGTAGTCCTCCATGTCCAGGTTGAGGAAGGTGCCGTGGTCGCGGGCCAGGCGGTAGAGGGGCAGGAGGGCCTGGACGCCGTGGGTGACGACCTCCTCGAAACCCCAGGGGTTGTGGGGACCGGTGACGGCGGAGACCTTGACCGAGACGTAGTCGACGTCCTCGCGGGTGACCAGGCGGGAGACCTCAGCCAGGCGGCGGGAGGCCTCCTTCTCCCCCAGGACGGCCTCGCCCAGGAGGTTGACGTTGAGGCGGTTGCCGCCCTTGCGCAGGCGGGCGAGGGCGGGCCCGAGTCCCTTGTCGGTGGCGTCGACGACGAGGTCCCCGACGATCTCGCGGAAGACTCGCCGGGCGACCGCGGTGACGGTGCGCGGGGCGAGGCGGGAGGCGGCCGAGCCCAGCCCCATGGCCCCGGCCAGGGCGGGCGGCAGGAAGTCTGTGCGCCCTGCCGACAGGCGCTTGAGGGCGGTGCTGGCGACGTCGAGGTCGGTGGGACGCACGACGTCGTCGACGAAGCGGGTGGTGAAGGTCAGGCCCTCGGGGTCGGAGAGGATGCGGGAAAGGAGCTTGGCTGAGCGCGGTACCGGCTCGGATGCCGACTCGTCAGCCCACCGGCGTGCTCGGGCGACGGCTTTCTCGCCCAGCGCCCACAGGTCGTCGGGGCAGCGGCGTTCTGCGTTACCTGAGTCGGTGCGGGGCTGACTGGGAACGGCGGTGTTCGTCATGCGTGTGGCCTCCAGGTCGATATGACATAGGACCCTCCAAGTGTGCGCTAAGACACCCCTTGTGCGCGACCGATTCGGGCACCAAGTCACGGCGTGTCGCAAGTTCCCTTAGTCCTAGATGCCGCCCGCGCCGCTGCACTGACTGCGTGGGGCGGCTCAGAAGCCGAGGCGGGCCAGGGCCTTGGGGTCGGACTGCCAGTCCTTGGCGGTGCGCACGTGCAGGTCGAGGTAGACCTTGCGCCCCAGCAGCTTCTCGATGCCCTTGCGGGCGGTGACGCCCACTTCCTTGAGGCGCCGTCCGCCCTTGCCGATGATGATGGCCTTCTGGGAGTCGCGTTCGACGACGAGGCTCACGCGCACCTGGAGGCGGCCCCCGGCGCCCTTGATGTGTCCGACCTCGCGCTCGTCGTCGGGGTCGGCGATCTCGTCGACGACGACGGCCAGGGAGTGGGGCAGCTCGTCGCGCACGCCCTCCAGGGCGGCCTCGCGCACGAGCTCGGCGATCATGACCTGCTGGGGCTCGTCGGTGATCTCGCCGGTGGGGTACAGCGGCGGGGACAGGGGCATGTACTTGAGAAGGACCTCCTCCAGGACGTCGATCTGCTCGTTGCGCTGGGCTGAGACCGGGACGATGTCGGCCCACTCCCCCAGCTCGCTGACGGCCAGGAGCTGGGCGGCCAGGGCCTCTCGGGTGACGGTGTCGGCCTTCGTGACTACGGCGACCACGGGGGTGCGCAGTTCGGCGAGGTCGCGGGTGATGAAGCGGTCGCCGGGGCCGATCTTCTCGTTGGCGGGGATGCAGAAGACGACGACGTCGACGTCGACGAGGGTCTCGCGCACCAGGTCGTTGAGGCGCTTGCCCAGCAGGGTGCGGGGGCGGTGGAGACCGGGGGTGTCGACCAGGACGATCTGCGCGTTGTCCTTGTGGATGACGCCGCGCACGTTGTGGCGGGTGGTCTGGGGGCGCCCGGAGGTGATGGCGATCTTGGCGCCGACCATGGCGTTGGTGAGGGTGGACTTGCCGGCGTTGGGGCGGCCCACGATGCAGGCGAAGCCGGCGCGGAAGTCCTCGGGGAAGTCGGGGACGACGATCTCGACGCGGGCCGAATCCGTGATATCGGCGCTCTCTTCCGTGTCGTCGTCCTCGTCCAGGATCGGGAAGCCGTCCGCGTCCAGCCGGATGGCGGCATCGGAGTCGTCGTCCTCGCCGTCAGAGTCATCGCCGGGCTCGTCCTCGCCGTCTTCCTCGTCGTCGGGGTCGGTGAGCGGGTTGGGGCCGTCCATGAGCTCGGCGTCGGTGGGGAAGCGGAAGCCGGCCGGGGCGGGGCCGGGCGCGGGCATCTCGAGGGGCTCGGCCAGCAGTTCCTCGGGAGTCTCCCCGGGGGCCTGGGGCTGGTCGTCGCGGGCTTCGGGGGCGGTCTGGTCGGCGGTGTCAGTCATCGGTGTCCTCTTCGGGGGCGGGGGTGCGCGAGGCGAGAATAGTGGAGACCTGGCGGCGGCGGCCGGTGGCCTCCTCGGCCTGGAGGTGGACGCCCTGGGTGTCTCCGGCGGCGCCGGGCAGGGGGACGCGGCCGATGGCCTTGGTGAGCAGGCCGCCGACGGTGTCGACGTCGTCGTCGTCGATCTCGAGGTCGAAGAGCTCGCCGAGCTCGTCCAGGGCGAGTCGGGCGGGGACGCGGTAGGTGCCGGGGGCGACTTCGACGACCTCGGGCAGCTCGGGGTCGTGCTCGTCGGTGAGCTCGCCGACGACCTCCTCCAGGAGGTCCTCCATGGTGACCAGGCCGGCGGTGCCACCGTACTCGTCGACGGCCAGGGCCATGTGGAAGCGGCCGGTCTGCATCTCGCGCAGGAGGTCGTCGGCGGGTTTCATCTCGGGGACGTACTCGGCGTCCCGGGCGAATCCGGCCACGGCGAGGGACTCGTGCTCGGGGTGGGCGGCCAGGCGTCGCAGGACGTCCTTGAGGTAGAGGATGCCGCGCACGTCGTCGGCGTCCTCCCCGATGACGGGGACGCGCGAGTAGCCGGAGCGGATGAACAGGCGCATGGCGGCGGAGGCGGGCTTGTGGGCGTCGATGGTGACCATGTCGGTGCGTGGGACCATGACCTCGCGCACGAGGGTCTGGCCGAGCTCGACGACCGAGCGCATCATCTCGCGGTCCTCGTCCTCGATGGTGTCGGTCTCGCCGATCTCGTCGATCATCTCGCGCAGGTCCTCGTTGACGGCCTCACGGGTCTCGGCGTCGGTGGGGGCGGACTCGGGGCGGCGGGTGCGGGAGACGAGGCGGCGCTGGGGGGCTGCCAGGACGTCGACCCAGGTGAGCAGGCCGCCCAGGGCGAGCAGGGTGGCGGCGGGGTTGCGCCGGCCGTAGGTGCGTGGGGAGAAGCCGACGACGACGCCCAGCAGGATGATGTTGGCCAGCAGGGCCAGGGCGAGGACCTGCCACCAGGCGCGCACGAGCCCGGAGGCGGCCAGGGTGATGAGGACGGCGGCGAGCATGTCGACGGCGACGCGGGCGACGCTGAGGGCACCCAGGACCCGGGTACGGTGCTCGGCCAGGCGGCGGACCCGGGCGGCTCCGCGGCGCCCCTCCTCGATGAGGTCGTCGGCGGCGGCCCGGGTGAAGCGCAGTAGGGCGGACTCGCCGGCTGACAGGAGGGCACCCAGGGCCAGGACGATCACCGCGCAGGCGATGAGCGCAGCGGTGGGGATGCCGGTCACGCGGGGCTCACTTGCCGCGCTCGGCCAGGAAGGTCAGCAGGAGGCGGCGCTGGAGGTCGAACATCTCCTTCTTCTCCTCGGGCTCGGCGTGGTCGTAGCCCAGGAGGTGGAGGATGCCGTGAACGGTGAGCAGGAGCATCTCCTCGACGGCGGAGTGTCCGGCGGCCAGGGCCTGCTTGGCGGCGACCTGCGGGCACAGGACGATGTCGCCCAGGGTCCCGGCGGGGGTGGGTGAGTCGGCTGAGCCGGGGCGCAGCTCGTCCATGGGGAAGCTCATGACGTCGGTGGGGCCGGGCAGGTCAAGCCAGCGCACGTGGAGCTCTTCCATGGGCTCGGGGTCGATGAACATGATGTTGAGCTCGGCGGCGGGGCTGACGTGCATGGCGGTCAGAACGTGGTCGGCGAGGGCCGCGAACTCGGCGGCGTCGATGACGGTGGTGGTCTCGTTGATGACCTCAGTGGTCATGCGGGTTCCTCTCCGAGTAAGGCCGGGCGGGGCGGTTGCTGCTCCCCCGACGGTACTGGCTGTTGCGGCCGCTGCGGCCAGGCGGTCCGGCGGGTCGGGCGGCGGCGTCCTGGGCGGCGACCTCGGCGTCGTGGCGGGCGTAGGCCTCGATGATGCGGCCCACGAGGCGGTGGCGCACGACGTCGGCCGACCCGAGCTCGCAGAAGCTGATGCCCTCGACGCCGGCGAGGATTTTGCGCACGACGATGAGGCCGGACTCGCGTCCGCCGGGCAGGTCGACCTGGGAGATGTCTCCGGTGACGACCATGCGTGAGCCGAAGCCGAGGCGGGTGAGGAACATCTTCATCTGCTCGGGGCTGGTGTTCTGGGCCTCGTCGAGGATGACGAAGGCGTCGTTGAGGGTGCGTCCGCGCATGTAGGCCAGGGGCGCGACCTCGATGGTGCCGGCGGCCATGAGGCGGGGCAGGGCCTCGGGCTCGAGCATGTCGTGGAGGGCGTCGTAGAGGGGGCGCAGGTAGGGGTCGATCTTGTCGGTGAGGCTGCCGGGCAGGAAGCCGAGGTTCTCGCCGGCCTCGACGGCGGGGCGGGTGAGGATGATGCGCGAGACGCGCTTGCGGGCCAGGGCGTCGACGGCCTTGGCCATGGCCAGGTAGGTCTTGCCGGTGCCGGCGGGGCCGATGCCGAAGGTGATGGTGGATTCCTCGATGGCGTCGGTGTAGGCCTTCTGGCCGAGGGACTTGGGGCGGATGGTGCGGCCGTGGGAGGTGAGGATGTCGTCGGTGAGGACCTCGGTGGGGCGGGTGGAGGTCTCCAGCAGGCCGACGGCGCGCTCGACGGCGTCCGCGGTCAGGGGCGTGCCGGTGCGGGCAACGTCGATGAGCTCGGAGAGCAGGACGACGACGGTGTCGACGCGGGCGGCGGGGCCGGAAACGGTGACGGCGGTGCCGCGCACGTGGATGTCGACGTCGGTGAAGCCCTTCTCAATGGCGCGCAAGACCTCGTCCCGGGCGCCCAGGAGTGTCACCGGGGCGACGTCCTCAGGCAGGGTGAGGGTGCGCGTGACGTCCTTCGGTTCGGCGGATGTGGTCTGGGCGGGGGCACCGAGCGACCGGAGGGTCGGCGGCGTGGAGGGTGCCAAGGACGCGCCGGAGACGGCAGGGTCCTGGCCGGTAGCCGGCTCGGCGGGCGTGGTGGAAGCGTCTGTCATCGTGCCCCGATCGTACTGCTTCATCTCCCTGTAAGCGGCACAGACATTCACCACTACGAAGATGAACATGAAGAAAGATGATACTTTGGGCACATCCCGAGCACATCTCCCTATGGCGACAAATAGTCGTGACCACATAGTTGACAAGAAGGCAGTATTAATTTATGGCAAAAAATACCCTCCCCTTCAAAAATAGAGTGAAGCAACTAGAGTATACATTCAAGTTAATGCTGGCTCAAAAAATTGAAGCAACTCACAACAGATTTACGTCATGGCGCCACGAGAACGACCTATTCTTCTCGATCATCAAATGGATTCTTATGGCAACAGCAGCATACACCCTACTGAACTGGATCTGGGGAGATCGAGGGATCTTCTCAGGATGGTCATTAGAGGAAAATACATCCACTCCACTAGAGAGAATCAAAGTTTCACTAACCATTCTTGGCGGGACTGGAGGTATCGGATACCTTGTCATCAAATTCCGGGAACGCTCAGCGCTCGAACGCGAAGAGGCGAACGAAAAACTTGTACGCGCAGTCCAACAACTAGGCGACGCCTCACCACAGGTTCGCATCGCAGGCGTTTATTCTTTGGCCGACGTCGCCGACACCTACGAAGGCCTATACCATCAGCGTGTTGTTGACATCCTCTGCGGCTACCTGCGTACCGACCGACTCCTCAAAGATGCGAACGGTGAAACACGTTACGCCACCCACGAAGATGGAACACCCAACCACGACCAACCACTTAGCACTGACGGGGCTGTCGAATCGACCATACTTTCCATCCTAGCAAGCCACCTCAAAGCACATTCTCGAACGAACAATGGAAAACAGTTCAGTCTCGGATCATGGAGCTCATGCAACCTCGACTTACACGGGGCCTACATTACAGAACAGGTTGATTTTACTGACACGCAGATAAGCGAAATCAACGCACAAGACACCAAGTTCTCACGCGACGTTTGTTTTTCAAGATCAACATTCACAAGAAAGGTTAACTTTCTGAATGCAAAATTTTCACAACATGCGACATTCACAGGATCGCAAATTGTATGTCTCGCGAACTTCGGAGGGGTTACATTTACTCAACTCGCCAATTTCAACAGGGCTGCATTTGTTAGCGATGCCCAGTTTACAGGCACCACCTTTGGTGGTGGCGTCCTATTTATTGAAACTCTCTTTCAGGAGTGGGCCGATTTTCAAAGCACAAAATTCATTAAGGGATGCGCATTCTTCGATACAAAGCACATTCAGGAACCCATCTTTCATGAGTCTCTATTTAACATAAAACTAAAGAATACAAAATGGTTTGCATTCTCCGAATCTATCGAACTCAACGAAGAGGGACTACCCAAAGGCGCTAAGTGGAGCGAGTTTGATGACCATGGACGCCCCATAACACCAGAGAACCGGAACAGAACGAACTTCACCGATTCCAAAGATCAGGCAGAGAAGACATCACCTACAAACAGCCCCTTGCATGGCGGGGACGAAGACAGCGGTGAGGTCACTAGCGAGATGTCCTGACATTTTAGCGGTCGATCCATGAAGCATATATCTCAGACCCAGTAGAGAGGGCGAAGCCGAGCTCAACACGCGGCACAGCACGAACCTCCCGGAGCCTCCCGGTGACGGCAACCATCAGCCAGGCCATCATCAGAACCACCCCGGTGCGAATCGCGGTACCGAGGTTAGACTCCACTCCCGTAATGCCGGCCTTACCGAGGATCGTGGTGAGCACAGCGAAGACGAGTGAACCGAGTACGCAGAGCAGCCAGTCCCCACGTCGTCTCACAACTGAGGCCAGACACCGCGCCAGCCATGCCTCGGTGTTCTCATCGACCGTACGAGGAGGCGCTCAGGCATTTGGTTGCCCAGTTCACTGACTACGTCGGTTCACTAAGTCAACGCTCACATCACTAAGTCGGGTCACTGAGTCACCAAGTCGAGTCACTAAGTCGGCTTGTCAAGGCACCGAGCGAGGCACTAGGACGCCGAGCCGGAGCACTAAGTCACTAAGTCAGGACACCAAGACAAAGCACTAAGAAACCAAGTGGAGACGCCAAGCACGAATGTCCTCTCCAGCGTTCCAACTACGTCGGACACCATGCCGTCTGGTGAGCAGCGCTCAGGAGACCAGCATGGCCAGCGTCCCACCAACGAACAGCGCCAGCCCAGCGAGGTACCGCCTACCGACGGCCTCGCGCAGGACGAGGGCGGAGAAGAGGACGGTGACCAGGACGCTCAGCTTGTCGATGGGGACCACCACGCTAGCCGGGCCGTCCTGAAGTGCCCGGTAGTAACAGAGCCAGGAGGCACAGGTGGCTGCCCCGGAGGCCAGAACGAAGCCGAGCTCACCACGCGGAACACTACGGACCTCTCGGAGCCTGCCGGTGACGGCCACCATCACCCAGGCCATCACCAGGACCACCCCGGTGCGGATCGCGGTACCGAGGTTGGACTCCACCCCAGTGATGCCGGCCTTACCGAGAATCGCTGTGAGCGCGGCGAAGAAGGCTGAGCCGAGCGCATAGAGCAGCCAGCCCCCGCCGTCGCGCACAGCCCGAGGCAGGCCGCGCAGGTCGTCGGCGTCGAGCATCAACAACGTTCCGACAGCGATCAGAGCCACTCCGAGCGCACCGATGAGGCTCACCCTCTCCCCCAGGAACATGAGGGCCAGCAGCACCGTCAGCACTGTGCTCAGCTTGTCGATCGGCACGACCTTGCTGACGCTGCCGAGCTGGAGCGCCTTGAAGTAGCACAACCACGAGACTCCGGTAGCCAGCCCCGAGAACACCAGCAGCCCAGTGCTGCGGGTATCGAGGTGAGTCAGCTCGGCCTGTGAGCCGACGATGAACACCATGCCCCAGGCGCCCGCCAGCACCACGATAGTGCGCAGCGCCGTCGCCACGGTCGAGTCCGTGGTACGGATCCCCTCCTTAGCCAGGACAGCGGTGATGCCTGCAAAAAGCGCTGAGCCGCAAGCGAATACGATCCACATAAGGCAACCCTAACCCTGTCCGGCGCATGCGACGTGCTGGAGAGCTTTGGTTGGTCGGAGGGAACGAGTCCATCCTCCCTAGAACTGGCAACTTGGAGACCATGTCAACTGCAGAGTAATCCACGAGTTCAAGGCGCAGTTCTTGAGCAAAGTTGTCGAAAGGTAACTCTCTATAGCATCAGCGCCCACATCATGCAAACATTTAGTATATTCCGCAGGAGTCTGAACAACGAAGCGCAAATTGAACACCCTGCCAAGCCGTCGTAAAGCAAGTCCCACCCGAAGGGCATGCAGCAATCTATGACTACCCCACATCAGCAAAGCCACTCAATACAACACCCAGAATAGAATCTTCAGTACATGACGCAGTGAGCTAACAGCCTCTCGTTCAGAAAATTACCACGTAAATCATGCCGGCTTTGATGTATGTCCACCTTTGCAGCCCCCTTTGTGAAATGTTAACTAAGCGAAGTGCATCACAAGTAATAGAACCCAACTAAAGCAGTGTTAAACGCGAAACAAGCACCGATCGAAACACTCGAGCATGCCAATCGGAAACAATAGAATACTGCTCACAACTAAGAGCACACCAAGACGACCGCCCAGCAACAATCACAGCATCTTCGGAATCACATTCATCCGCCCTCAAGAAAATAGATCTCATCACGTTAATGAAACACAACACAATAACCGAACGGTATCGTTAACTACATTTCACTCTGAAGAATGAATTTATTTGGACTTACCACGTCCACCTAGTCCTAAATCGCTAAAATTCATCCACCTTGCCCCTTTGGGAATGCCGCGACTAGTTACCTGAATTCCTAATCCAAAAACAAAAGGATTGTCCCCATCATATTGAGCGTTGAAGATGGCGCCTCGAAATAGGGCCGCTTCACCGAAAGTGCCGCCGGAGAAGTCTGCTTCGATTTCGAACTTCGCATAACTAAAGTCGGCAACTCCAGCGCACTCCGTTCCACTGAAGAATGTAATATCACCTAGTCTAGCCCCTTTCATGAACAATCTTGAAAATGAAGTATTTCGTAGGATCGACCTATAGAAGGAAGCTCTCTCAATACTGCAGTTATTGAAGTTAACAACAGAAAATTCCACCCCCATAAAATGGGCGTCCCTCATCGTCGCATACCGGAAACTCGACTCACTTCTGAAGGACGTATCAACGAAGCGCACTTCCGAGAATATGGTTCTATCAACATTCAAGTAGGAGGAAAAATCGGCGTCTTTCTCAAATTCTACCTCACAGAATTCCGTATCCCCGCGAAACTGAACTCCGTTGAAATACGCCAGACCCTTAAAGTCAATCTCTCGAAAAAGAGTTCGTTCTTTGAATATGGTAACCTGAGATTCACTATTCTTTTGCTGTCTACTCAATTTTATTACTGCACTAGATTGAATTCGATTACAACCGAAGTTAACTGCATCTTTAAATATCCCCTTCTTAAACTCTACCTCGCCTTCGAAGTATACTCCACTAAATGTCGCATCTCTATCGAATGTTACGTCGTGAAACTTAGATGCATTGAACTTTGTTGTTTTATCTTGATAGGACCCGACATATAAGGAGCCTTTAAAATGAACTGAAGAAAATTCAGTCACGTCCTGAAATTCTGCGTTCCTGAAGGTAGTTACACCGTTAAAAACGGTCTCTTTGAAAATAGCAGGCTTATTAAAGGCTACATTCTGAAGTTCAATGCGATGAAAGCTAGAGTTTTCTCCGAACTTGACGGAATTGAACTCCACTGAACCAGCGAACAAGGTGTTTTTAAATGTAGTGAACGATTTGAACGCAACATCTCGGAAGGTAACATCCATAAAGGCGACTGGAGAACAAGTTTCATCAACATCGAAACTAGTTGGCCCTTCAAAACATGTTCGGTTGAATTCAGTCTCTCCAGAAAATTTCACGCTAATGAATGCTGTTACCGATTTCAAAGTAGCACATCTGAACGTCACATGTGAGAAGGTAGTTGGGACACCTCTGCCGTTAGATTTAAATCTAGTCGCTTTATCGAAGACTACATCCTTGAAAATTGTTCGTCCTTTAAAATTCACACCTTCAAAATCAACAAAGGCAAAAACTGTTCGGGTTCCTGCCTGAATCGCCTCAAAAGTAACATCCTTCTCAAATATGCTGTCCTGAAACTTAGTCTCGCCGCAGAAATTGACGCCTCGAAATACAACTAGATCGCGAAACTGAACGGAATCGAAATCAACACCCTCAGAAAATACTACATCATGCAATTCAACATGGTCAACGAATTTCGAATGCTGCACCTTAAGGTCTGAGATGATCGCATTACGGAGCCTGAAGGGCTCACGAAACTTCGAGCCACGCAAGTCAATAGAGTACTCACTCCAAGGGCCTGGAGACATATTTGTTGAGCCATCGTAAGCAATGTTTTGTTCCGATAGATGGTCGTTGAGCACGGAGACCACCGCTGACTCCACAGGACCGTCATCTTTTGGCCGTTTGGTACGAAGGTATCCGCATAATATATCAACAACTCTTTTGTTGTAGTCAGTCACATATTCTTCACTACCATAAACATCTGCGATTTCGGAAAGTGCATAAACTCCAGCAAGTCTCGCTTGGGCTGAATGCGAACTTAATTGCTGAACTGCTTGCATGAGTTTGTCATCGGCTTCCCTCACAATTAAGCGACTTAACTCGCGTTCGGAGCCCGCCTGTTGGCGATACTTTATGACGAGATACCCAACTGCGCCTATTCCGCCGATTGCAGTAAATACGCTGGATAGCCGGTCTCTAGAGTTCGAGAACTCGACGTCCTCCCATCCCGCCCTGAAATTTCCTCCCCAGACTGCGCTGAGTAGCGTGTATGCGATGAGTGCGATAACTACCCAGATCACGATTGCGCGAAATAGCGCATAATTCCTTTTCAAACGGCTACTCATCAAAGGAATCAGGATCATACCCGCAAATGCGGCAACTATCGCAGCATTTTTGAACTTCCACCATTCAGCTGGGTTTGCCCACCATAGGTGCTTCGCCCAACATATTATTACAACTGACGGCGTTATCGACAGTATGGTTGAAGAAGTAGGGTAACTATCGTTCCAGCTGAATATCTTTCCACTCTCGAAATTATTCACCACATCTCCAGCGTGTCTGTTTTGATCAAACGGGTTAGACAAACGTCTGCTCTCTCGTGAGACTCGACTTGCTTGCAGGGAATCAACGCGATCGTCCCACTGACCATAAAGCAAGCTAATCGTTCTCGTCAACATTGATCTGCTTCAGCGTTATCCTCGATCGTTCGTTGGCAGACCTGCTAACATTATTGTAGATTCTTTGTGTTAGATTGTGCATGTCAGGTGTGTCGATGTGCGCACGTCAAGTTGCGGGGGTCGGGACTGTTCAGGAGCCTGAGATGTGTTCTTCAGGGTCACGAGGCGGGCAGCACATCTATGGCATGCGTAGGACCCGGACACGCCCAGACCCGACTGTATGGCCGCCAAGTAGTTGATGCTGTAGCTCAAGAGGACAGGGTCGGGATGGCAAGCGATGGAGGTTGGGGTCTCATTGGCCGCAGCCAGCTTGTTCACACTCACCTCTACGGGACGGAATATTGGGCATCAGGGTGCCTGACCGGGAGAAGGCCACAGCTATTGATCAGGACGAACCACAGTAGACCCCTTCCATGGGGAGTAGTCGAGCTCAAGAGGGGATGGGGGCGTCTTCCACTTGAGTGCGAAGGTTGAAGGGGCGCTCTGGGCATCGGGCACGCAGGCGATGATAATCCACATAAGGCAACCCTAACCCCACCAGGCTCCACCGCACGGCGGGCGCGACAGTCCTCACTCTCGCGCCCGCCGTTGCTGGCCCCTTCCGGTTCAGCGGGTCTTGCGCGGCACGGTGGAGGCCGCCACCCCCAGGACCACCAGGCCGAAGCAGACCAGGTAGGCAAGGTATCGGAAGAAATCGTCGGAGGGCTCGCTGGCCGTCGTGAGCTCGGTGACGGCGTCGACCGCCCAGCTCATGGGCAGGGCGTCAGCGACCACCTCCAAGGCGCGCGGCAGCTGGTCGCGACTGACCAGGAGCCCGCACAGGAACAGCTGGGGTGCGATGACCACCGGCATGAACTGCACGGCCTGGAACTCAGTGCGGGCAAAGGCCGAGACCAACAGCCCCAGGGACACCCCGACGAAGGCGTCCACCAGGGCGGTGAGCACCACCCACCCCCAGGAGGCGGAGATGTCCACGTCCAGCCCCCAGGCGGCCACGGCGCACAGGATGAGGGACTGGATGACGGCGGTCAGTGCGAAGGCGGTGGCATAGCCGAACAGGAGGTCGGCCCGGTGGATCGGTGTGGTCCACAACCGCTCCAGGGTGCCGCTCACGCGTTCGCGCAGCATGGCGACGCTGGTGACCAGGAACATGACCGTAGTCGGCAGGATCGCCATCATGGAGACGGCGATGTGATTGAACAGCAGGTCCGCGCCGGGATAGTCGCGGTAGACCAAGTACAGCAGGGTCAGCAGCGCGGCGGGCACGATCGCGATGAGGCCGACCGTGCGCCGGTCGGCACGTAGTTGGGTGAGGATGCGGCGGGTGGTGGCCAGGTAGGTGCGCAGGCGCATCAGCGCTGCCCTCCTTTCTGCTCGGGTCGGCTCTCAGAGTCGGCGATGACGGCTAGAAAGGCGGCGTCCACGGTGTCCGCCCCGGTGCTGGCCAGGAGGTCCGTGGCCGTGGTGGTGGCCAAGATGCGGCCCTGGCGCATGAGCAGGACCTGGTCGCAGCGGAAGGCCTCGTCCATGACGTGACTGGAGACCAGGAGGGTGGCGCCGCGCTCGGCCAGGGCGTGGAAGGTGGCCCACAGCTCCTCACGGGTGACCGGGTCCAGGCCGACGGTAGGCTCGTCCATGACGAGCAGGTCGGGGTCGGCCACGAGCGCGCAGGCCAGGCTCACGCGCCCGGCCTCGCCGCCGGAGTAGGTGGACACGGGCCGGTCAGCCAGGGCAGTGAGCCCGACGACGTCGAGGACCTCGTCCAGGTCGCGGGCCCGGCTGCCGGCCAGGGAGGCGAAGTAGCGCAGGTTCTGGCGGGCAGTCAGGTCGGCGTAGACAGCCTGACCCTGGGTGACGTAGCCGACCCGACCGCGCACGGCGGCAGCACCCGGGGCGTGCCCGAGAACCTCGATCTGCCCGCGATAGCGCTGGACGCCGACGACGGTGCGCATAAGGGTGGTCTTACCGCAGCCAGAGGGACCGAGCAGGCCGGTGATGGTGCCGGGTGCCAGGTTCAGGTCCAGGCCGTGGAGGATCTCCTTGCGCCCACGGCTCACACGCAGGTCCATCGCGGTGACGGCCGGCTGCTCCGAGGCGGCGCAGGACGTGATGTCTCGACTGGAGTCGTGCGATTGGTTGCTGGCCCCCGACTCCCGGGGCGCGTCTCCTTCATCGCTTTTCATCATGTGATGAATATAGGTCGACGGTGACCCCCTGTCCAGAGCCTGGGGCTGGAAACTGTCCACATGGGACGACTTTGAATACCCCTTCAGCCAGAGCGGTCCCCATCCGTACAGGTCAGGGTGGCTTAGCTGAGCCCCAGGCCAGAATCACAGCTTCAAAGCCGTCCCAAACGGACAAAACTCGGCTCGGAGACCGAGCCGATCTCAGTGATCAGGCGGGATCAGTGACGTCGGGCAGGTCGTCGAAGGCGTAGCGCTGGATAGTGGGGCCGACAAGCGCAACCAGAGCTTCGACGTCGAGGCCGGCGATGTGGTCCATGCGGGCGACCCAGCGGGCCAGGCCGAGTCCGATGATCTGGCTGGCGATGAGCTGGGCGCGCAGCTGGGGGCGGTCGGGACAGAAGTGGGTGACGATCGGCGAGAGAACCCCGGTGGCGATGAAGTCGCGGAAGGGTTCGACGTCACCGCCCTGGCCGAGCGCGGCATGGATGACCGCCGTGAAGCGGTCCGCCCCAGCCTCGTCCCACAGGCTGATGACGGAGCGCACGATCCCCTCCCCCAGCTGTTCGGGCTCGAGCTCGGTAATACCTGCGGCCCGGTGTGTGAGGTTGGCGTCGATCCCGGCGGTCGACTCGATGACGGCTTTGGCGAAGAGCGTGGCCCGGTCCGGGAAGTAGTGGTGGACCAGGGCCGGGTCGACGCCGGCGTCGCGCGCGATGCCGCGCAGGGAGGTCTGGTAGCCGTCGCGGGCGAAGGCGGTGCGGGCCGCCGCCAGGATAGCCTCACGCGTGTCCGGGCTCCCCGCCGGCCGCCGCCCGCGCGGGCTCATCGCTCACTCGTCTCGCTCATAGTCCGAGCATGCCCGCAAGCCGGCCCATTGGGAAGCAACTCCACGACACGACATGCTAGAATTTTGTTTGACAAAATGCGTCGACAGAGGGTTGTGCGGATGTTGGACAGAATCACCGTTCATCCTCGCGTCATCCGCCGCCTCCCTGACATACAGGTCGCAGACGTTGAGTCCGCCTGGCGCAGCGCCATCGCAGTCCGCCGAAGAAACTATGACCCAACTTAGTACTACGCAGCAGCCGGAGCAGACTCTCATGGACGACTGCTCGAAATGGTTGGAGTAGAACTCGACGATGGCAGCCTACTGATTTTTCACGCCATGAGACTCACCGACAAGATGGCTCAGGAACTACAGGTCCGAAGGGAGAACACATGAGTACCTATAAGACGAAGAGTGGAGCCGCGCTCACTGACGACGAGATCGAGCGACTTGGTGAGGCAGCAGAACGAGGAGAGTATCCCGGCACTCCAGGAGAGTTCATTGTCTCTCCAGGCAGGCCTCGACTCTCAGACGAGGATCTTGTCACCATTGCTTTCAAAGTGCCACGCTCACATCGAGACGCACTGGACCGTAGGGCTGAGGCGCAGGGCGAAACTCGCAGTCAGTTCATGCGAGAAGCACTCGAAAGAGCACTAGCCTGACGCAAGCAGCGTCCACGCTGACACCACGCTCGTCAGCCAATCGACTCAGTTCATCCTCAACTTCGGCATCTACAACGATATTCACCATCGTCACGGTCTCACTCCCACAGGCCGCTGGCGTAGGCGAGGACGGCCAGGGCGACGGGGCCGGCTGAGGCGGTGCGCATGACGTGGGGGCCCAGCCGCACCGTCGTCGCCCCGGCGGCCTCCAGGGCAGCCGTCTCCTCGGGGCTGATACCGCCCTCGGGCCCCACGACGACGGCTAGCGCCAGCGGCGCCTGTTCGGGCGCGGGCAGGCGCACTGACTCCATCGCGGTGCTGATCGGGGTACTGGCCTCCTCGTGCAGGACCAGCACCACTCCCCCGCCGCGAACGGTCTGCCCTACCCAGTCGGCCAGACTGCGGGTGTCCCGCACCTCCTCGACCTCGGGGACGCGGGCCCGCCGGGCCTGCTTGGCGGCCTGGAGGGCGGTGGTCTGCCAGCGCTGGCGTCCCTTGGCCTGCTTGGCACCCTGCCACACGGACACGCAGCGCTCGGACTGCCAGGGCAGCACCAGCCCCACCCCGACCTCGGTGGCCGTCTCCACGGCCTGCTCGTCGCGCCCGCCCTTGGCCAGGGCCTGAACGAGGGTCAGCCGGAGCGGCGGCTCGGGCTCCTCAACGCGATCCAGGACCCGCACGGCCAGACGGTCCTTGGCGCCGCCGACGCCGGCCCCGGTCACCTCGCAGACCAGGCGCAGACCAGCGCCGTCAACGAGGTCCACGCGCTCCTGGGCACGCAGGCGCTTGACGGTTACGGCATGGCGGGCCTCAGGCCCGGTGAGCATGAGGACGGTTCCGGTCCCCGCCGAAGCGACGGCATCGGCAGGCTCGATGGTCTCGGGCGTGAAGAGAAAGACGGGTGCGGTCACGGCTCCAGCCTACGGGCCGTATCCAACAGGTGTCCGCCGGCGGTGCTAGCGTCAGTGACCATGACCGAGTCTTCAGCAGCCGCCCAGTCCCCTCAGTCGTCTCCGTCCCCCTCGTACACCACCGCCGTCACGGTGGAGGACTTCCGCCGCAACCTGGATGCCGTCCGCGCCCGCATCGACGCCGCCGCG
The DNA here is from genome assembly GCF_001553935.1 of Actinomyces oris. Classification (NCBI taxonomy): domain Bacteria; kingdom Bacillati; phylum Actinomycetota; class Actinomycetes; order Actinomycetales; family Actinomycetaceae; genus Actinomyces; species Actinomyces oris. Next base: position 2,983,229 of record NZ_CP014232.1, read on the forward strand.
AAGCGCGCCGGCCGCGACGCCGCCGAGATCCGCCTGCTGCCGGTGTCCAAGACCGTCCCCGAGGAGCGCCTGCGCACCGCCTTCGCCGCGGGCATCACCCAGATGGGTGAGAATAAGGTCCAGGAGGCCCAGCGCAAGAGCGAGAACCTGGCGGACCTGGGCATCTCCTGGTCGGTCATCGGCCACCTGCAGACGAACAAGGCCAAGAACGTGGCCGCCTTCGCCGACGAGTTCCAGGCCCTGGACTCCCTGCGCCTGGCCGGGGCCCTCGACCGGCGCCTCCAGGCAGCCGGGCGGGGTCTGGACGTCTACGTGCAGGTCAACTCCTCGGGCGAGCCCAGCAAGTTCGGGCTGGAGCCCGACGACGTCGCAGGCTTCCTCGCGGCGCTGCCGGCCTACTCCTCGCTGCGGGTGCGTGGGCTCATGACCCTGGCCGCCAACACGAGTGACGAGGCACGGGTGCGCGAGTGCTTCAGTATCATGCGCCGGCTGCGCGACGCCGCCCTCGAAGCGGGCACCGTCGGCGACGGGCTGCTGTCGATGGGGATGAGCGGGGACTTCGAGGCCGCCATCGAGGGCGGCTCCACCTGCGTGCGGGTGGGCCAGGCGATCTTCGGGGCCCGGGCCACCCCCGACTCCTACTACTGGCCCGAGTCATCTGAAGCCAACCAGTCTCAGACCGACCAGTCGCCGACCAACAGCTGAACGCCGTCACGGACCGCGGCCCCAGGCGCGCAGTGACGCTCAGCGCCCGGAGAAGCGCTCCTTGAGCTTGCCCATGACGCTGGAGTCGCGCACGGGCTCGACGTCGTCCTCCCCGCGCAGGCGGGCCAGTTCGGTCAGCAGCTCGCGCTGACGGTCGTCCAGGCGCGTGGGGGTCTCCACGACGATGGACACGTGCAGGTCCCCGCGGCCCTTGCGGCGCAGGCGCCCCACGCCCAGGCCGTCGAGGACGACCTCGTCGCCGGGCTGGCTGCCGGCCTTGACGGTGACGTTCTGCTCGCCGTCGAGGGTCTGCAGCGGGAAGACGGCACCCAGCGCGGCCGCGGTCATGGGCACGCGCAGCTCGGTGTAGAGGTCATCGCCGTCGCGCTCGAGGAACTCGTGCGGCTTCTCGTGGATCTCCAGGTAGAGGTCGCCGTTGGGCCCGCCGGCCGGGCCGGCCTCGCCGCGCCCCGACATGCGGATCCGGGTCCCGGTGGACACCCCGGCGGGGATGGAGACCTCCAGGTCCTGACGCACCCGGGTACGGCCCTCGCCGGAGCAGTCCTTGCAGGGGGTGACGATGACGGTGCCGTAGCCCTGGCAGCCCGGGCAGGGCGAGGAGGTCATCACCTGTCCCAGCAGGGTGCGGGTCATGCGCTGGACGTTGCCGACCCCGTTGCACTGGGAGCAGGTGACCGGTTCGGTGCCCGGTGCGCAGCACGAGCCGTCGCAGGCGGTGCAGGTGACGTAGGTGTCGATGGGGACCGACCGGGTCGCCCCGAAGGCGACGTCGGAGAGCTCCACGTCCACGGCCACGAGGGCGTCCTGGCCGCGGCGGGCCCGGGAGGCCGGTCCGCGGCTGGCCGCTCCCCCGCCGAAGAAGGACTGGAAGATGCCGCCCAGGTCGCCGAAGTCGGCTCCGGCGAAGCCGCCGCCGAATCCGCCGCCGCCTCGCACGGCGTCCTCCCCGCCCAGGTCGTACATCTGGCGCTTGTCGGGGTCGGAGAGGACCTCGTAGGCGGAGGAGACCTCCTTGAACTCGTCCTCGTGGCCGGGGCCGGCGACGTCGGGGTGCAGCTGGCGGGCCTTCTTGCGGTAGGCCTTCTTGATCTCCTCGGGGCTGGCGTCGCGGCTGACGCCGAGGACCTCGTAGTAGTTGCTCACTGCGTTCTTCCTTTACGGCTACGACTTCTGCGGTGGTGGTCTGGGGGCGTGCCCGGCCGGGCCGCTTGGGGCGGGTCGGGCAGGCCGGTTCTCAGGTCTCCGGTGGGGACAGGAACCGGGACAGGTAGCGGGCCACAGCCCGAACGGCGGTCATGGTGGCCGGGTAGTCCATGCGGGTGGGGCCGATGACTCCGAGGTGGGCGACGGCCTCACCGGTTCCCGACCCGTAGGTGGTGGTGACGACGGAGGCCTCGGCCAGGGCGTCGTCCTTGTTCTCCGATCCGATGCTCACGCGCATCCGGTTCTCGCCGGCCGGGGCACCGTTGTCGGCGGTGAACAGGCGCAGCAGCACCACCTGCTCCTCGACGGCGTCCAGGAGGGGACCCAGGGAGGAGAAGTCGGGGGTGGCGCGGGCCAGGTTCGCGGTCCCGGCGACAACGAGCCGCTCCTCCGCGTCGGGGCGCAGAGCGGCGATGAGCTCGTCGGAGACGGCCTCGAGCAGGAAGCGCTCGTCGGCGGGCGCCTGCTCGGCCAGGGCCGCCAGGATCGGGGCGACGTCGGCTGCGCGGCGGCCCGCGAGGGCACCGTTGAGCCGGGTGCGCAGGCGCTCCAGGACGAGGGGGTCGACGACGTCGGCGATGTCGAAGCCCCCATCATGGCGGGAGCTCAGGGAGCCCCGGGACCTGAGGGTCACGGTGCGCTGGTCGACGCGCCCGGTGTCGGTGATGATGACCAGCAGGACGCGCTCAGGCCCCAGGGCCACGAGCTCGAGGTGCTGGAGGGCCGCGTACCGCAGGCTCGGGTACTCGACGACGGCGAGCTGGCCGGTCAGCTGGGCCAGGGCCCGCACGGTGCGGGCCACGACCTGCTCCAGGTCGACCGCTCCGGACAGGAGCGCGGTGATGGCGGAGCGCTCGGGTGCCGAGAGGGGCTTGATGCGGGCGACCTCGTCGACGAAGAGCCGGTAGCCCTTCTGGGTAGGCACGCGCCCGGCCGAGGTGTGCGGCTGGTGGATGTAGCCCTCGTCCTCCAGGGCCGCCATGTCGTTGCGGATGGTTGCCGGGGACACGCCCAGGCGGTAGCGCTCCACGAGGGCCTTGGACCCCACGGGCTCACGCGTGCGCACGTAGTCGGTGACGATGGCGGACAGGACCTTGAGACGTCGGTCGTTGGCCACGGGTCCTCCTCCCCTCATCAGTGCCGAGACGCGATCAGTGCTGGCGTCAGGCGGCAGGCCGCCCGCACACCGGTGGGGTGCGGCCAGCGATTAGCACTCACCCCATGCGAGTGCCATCCTACGCTGTGCTCCGGCGGGTCCACCGCCGGCGGACCGTGAGTTTCCCCTACCGTGCCGAGGGTGAACACGCCCGCCCCGTACCGCTCCCCCGTTCCCGGATCGACTGCCGCCCGCCGCGCCGCCCTGAGGGCTCGCGCCGAGGCGGAGCAGAAACGGCAGGCGCAGGGCGCCCCGGCCGGTTCGCGCTCGCGCGGTGGGGCGGCTGCGAGCACACCCGCTGCCCGTAGGCCCTCGTCGAGCGACCGCTACGGCGGGGACGTGCTGTCAGTGAACCCGCACCGCACCGGGCCCGGCGCCATACGGCCGGAGTCGGTGCACGTGCCTGTGGCACCGGGACTGGTGGTCGAGGACCGCCAGACCGGTTTCGTCGGGGCCGCGGTGGCGGTGGAGAAGTCGGGCGGTCAGCACGTCGTGGTCCTGGAGGACCGCCACGGTGTGCGGCGCGGCTTCGCCCTGGGGCCGGGGTTCTGGATCGAGGGCCGCCCGGTGATCCTGGACCCGCCCGTGGCGCGCAAGCGCAAGCCCACCGGCGCGGTGAGCGCCGCCGGCAGGCGGCTGACGGCCTCGGGCTCCTACGCGGTCGAGGGAGAGCGGGCCAAGGTGGCGCGCGCCTCGCGCATCTGGGTGGAGGGCAAGCACGACGCCGAGCTGGTGGAGAAGGTCTGGGGTGACGACCTGCGCCACGAGGGCGTCGTCGTCCTCATGCTCGACGGCGTCGACAACCTCGAGGAGGTCATGGCCGACTTCGGTCCGGCCCCCGAGCGGCGAGCCGGCGTCCTGGTGGACCATCTGGTGGGCGGTTCCAAGGAGTCACGGATCGCCCAGCGGGTGTCCGAGATGCCCGGCGGGGAGAACGTGCTGGTCCTGGGGCACCCATATGTGGACGTGTGGCAGGCGGTCAAGCCGGCCCGAGTGGGTCTGGAGCGCTGGCCGGACATCCCGCGGGGCACCGACATCAAGCACGGCACCCTGGAGGCCCTCGGCTGGCCGCACGCCGACCAGGCCGATATCGCCCGGGGCTGGCAGCGCATCCTGGCGACGGTGCGCTCCTACAAGGACCTCGAGCCGAGCCTGCTGGGCCGCATGGAGGAGCTCATCGACTTCGTCACCGCCCCGGGCACGCGCTGAGCCCGGAAACGGCTGGCTCATGAGAGCAGGGCGGTTCAGTCCTCAGCGGCCTCGGCCTGGTCGGCCAGGGCCAGGCGGCGGGACTGGGACAGCAGGCGGGCGTCGAGCGCCAGCAGACCCACGGTGAGCACTCCGCCCAGAGCCTTCCACAGGAGGCCCGGGGCGATGAAGAGCAGGACCATGGCGGCGATGATCGGCACCAGGTGCTTCATGGAGCGCCCCACGTAGCCGCCGAAGCTGGGCATCTCGACGCCGTCGGACTCGGCGACGGACTTGACCATGAAGTTCGGGCCGTTGCCGATGTAGGTGATGGCTCCGCACAGGACGGCGCCCAGCGAGATGGACACGAGGTAGAGCTCGGGAATCCCGGCAACGTCCATGCCGCCGGGGTGGGAGACCTTGCCGGCCATCTCGAAGAAGGTCGCGTAGGTGGGGGCGTTGTCCAGGACGGAGGAGAGCCCGCCGGTGAAGATGAAGAAGGTGACCTCGTTGAGCGGCAGCGAGCCGGCGACCTCGTCGAGGTAGTGCAGGGCCGGGATCATGGTGAGGAAGATGCCGATGAACAGGATGGCGACCTCGGCGATGGGGCCCCAGGTGAACTGGTTGTCCTTGAAGCGGACCTCCCGGCTGCCCAGGAAGTAGGAGCCGGCCGCGGAGGCGAGCATGATGAACTCGCGCACGGGGATCCAGTCGCCCAGGGCGGCGTGCCCCTCCTCGATGGCGTGAGCGTCGACGGAGGGGGCGAAGGCGACGGCGGCGATGATGACGGCGAAGAAGACGAAGTTGAGCGAACCCTTGAGGCCCAGGGGCTCGATCTCGGTGTCGTCGTCGTGCACGGCCTTGGCGGGCTCCTGGGAGTAGTAGTAGGAGTCCAGGGCGTAGTAGCTCACCAGCAGCATGACGTTGACGAAGAGGTACTCGCGCAGGAGGTTGAAGGTCCAGGTGAAGGGCACCCCGCGCAGGAAGCCCAGGAACAGGGGCGGGTCGCCCAGGGGCGTGAGGAGCCCGCCGCAGTTGGCCACGATGAAGATCGTGTACAGCACCGTGTGCACCCGGTAGTGGCGTTCCTTGTTGGTGGCCAGCAGGGGCCGGATGAGGAGCATGGCGGCGCCGGTGGTGCCCACGAAGGAGGCAAGGACTCCGCCGATGGCCAGGAAGATCGTGTTGTTGCGGGGCGTGGCCCGGATGTCGCCCTTGAGGAAGATGCCTCCGGAGACGACGAACAGGGCCAGCAGCAGGCAGATGAACTGGACGTACTCCACCACGGCGGCGAAGACGGACGTCCAGCCCAGGGCGAGCCACATCCAGGCGGCCACCGGCACCCCCAGGCCCACGGCGACGATCAGCTGGCTGGAGTGCTTCTCCCACCAGTGGGCCGTGGCCGGGATCAGCGGTAGGACGGCGATGCAGGCGAGCATGCCCGCGAAGGGCAGGACGGACCACCACTCAAGATGCACGGCATTTTCCTCACAGAATCGGGACTGTTCGCGTCACCATACCGTCCCGGGCATCAGTTTCCCCGGTGAGGGCCTGTGGTCTCTCGTGCTGAGACCGACTTTCCGGCCTGCTGCGGCCAGGGGGCCGCGCCGGGCTCAGATCCAGCCGGCCAGCACCTTTCTGGCTTGCTGAGCCAGGGCGGCGATGGCGCCGTCGGAGTCGTTGCCCCAGGGGATGTAGTGGAAGCTGCCGCCCCCAGCAGTGGTGAAGGTCTCGCGGTTGAGCTGGTTGATCTCCTCGAGTGTCTCCAGGCAGTCGGAGACGAAGCCGGGGCAGATGACGTCGAGGCGGGGGCAGCCGGCGCGGCCGAGCTCGCCGACCGTGTCAATGGTGGCCGGCCCGATCCAGGCGGCGGGCCCGAAGACGGACTGGAAGGTGAGCTGGGCGAGGCCATCGGGCAGGTCGAGTCGCCGGGAGAGGAGCCGGGCGGTGCGCTCGCACTCGGAGCGGTAGGGGTCTGCGGCGTCGTGCATGGCCTGGGGGATGGAGTGGAAGGACAGCAGGAGGCGCTCGCCGGCGGCCGGGTCGGGGCGGCCGTGGACCTGCCAGTACTGCTCCAGTGCGGTGGCGAGGGCCTCGATGTAGGCGGGCGCCGTCTCGAAGGAGCGGATGGTGCGCAGCTCGGGCTGGTTGCGGGAGGCCAGGATGAAGCGGGCGGCCTCATCGACGACGGTGCCGGCCGAGGATGCGGCGTACTGCGGGTAGAGCGGGATGAGGGCGATCCTGCGGCAGCCGGCCTCCATGAGCTCACCCATGACGCGGCGCAGGGCCGGCTGCCCGTAGCGCATGGCGATACGGACCTGGACCGATTCGCCGAGCTCGTCCTGGAGCAGCTCGCCCTGTCGCTCGCTGTAGTGCATGAGCGGGGAACCCGAGCGGCTGGTCTCCTCCCCGGGGCGCCAGATGGTGGCGTACTTCGCCGCCGATGCACGAGGGCGCACCCGCAGAATGATGGCCTCCAGGACGGGGCGCCACAGGAGGGGATGCGTCTCAACGATCCGGCGGTCGGAGAGGAACTCCCGCAGGAAGGGCCGGACGGCCCTGGCCGTGGGGGCCGCTGGCGTGCCGAGGTTGGCCAGGATGAGGGCGGGACGCTCGTCCGCGCCACTCGGGTCAGGGGTGGTGGGGCTCAGGGGCACGGAGGTCCTTGGGAGGGGCAGGATCGTTCTCGACGACGGTGTTGAGCGACGTCGGCCTCACTCTAGCCGAGCGGGCCCACCCTCCGGCTCACAACGAGTCCGCGCCCCGCCGGCTGGAGCTGGCGGGGCGCGGAGGAGACCTCGGGAGACGATGTCAGCGGACGACGTCGTAGCCCTGGATGCGCACGTAGGAGTAGGCGGAGAGCAGCGCCACCAGCGGGACCGTCACAAGCCAGCCGATCAGCGTGATCCCACCGATGAAGTAGAGGCCGACACCGGTCAGAGCGAAGGGGAAGAGCTCTCCGACGTGACTGGACAAGGTTGCCCACGACGCCTTCATTCCCGCAATGCCGTCCACGCCCTTATCCACGGTGAAGTAGACGGAATAGTAGAGGAGGAAAGCCATGATGATTCCCGGAATGAAGCACAGGAGCAGGCCCACTCCCGTGGCAACCGCAGTGAGGAGGCTGGCCAGAAGGCTGGCCCCGAAGTTCGGGAAGGAGAAGATGTCGTTCCACTCCAGCTGCCGCCCAGAAGCCACCTTGAGGGACATGTTGGCGGCCACGATGGCCGAGAACAGGCGGACAACGGGAGCGACATACCCCCAGAAGGGGATTCCGTAGCTGAATCCGTACTCTTCTCCGTTGAGCTCGACACGCGAGTCAAATCCAAGATTTGAAAGAATGGCCCACACGCCGAAGCCGACAACGAGAATAAGCGCGTTGTCCTTGAACTTGGACCACGCCCAGGACAGGCCGTCGCCGACGCTCATCGGCGCACCGCCCATCGCACCTGCAGGGTAGTACGGCATATCGGCTCCGCCGCCCATGGTGGACTGGGGGCCGTAGCCCTGTGCCGCCCCAGCCTGAGACCCGTAGTTTGGAACGGCACCGGCTTGAGGTCCGTAGCCGGGTTGCTGATGAGCGTCGGGGCCGGCCCCATAACCGGGCTGTGCTCCGTAGCCCGGGACGCCACCGGGTTGAGATCCGTCGTCTGGGTAACCTGGATACTGTGGAGTAGTCATCCCGTCAGATTGCCACAACTCCCTGGCACTACACTGAAAATATCAGGGCATCAGCAAGGATAGATCGTGAGCGGCCCGCACCTGCCTGCTCGCGATAGGGACCTTCGTCCTAGTTAAGGCAGAGCTCGAAGACGACCTCCGTAGTGGCGACCAGGAGATGTCCTCGATGCGCCAGGCGACCCCGCTCACTGCGTCATCTGCTGGCTCTCCTGCAGCTTCTGCATCTTCAGCTTTCTGCGAGAACGATTGGCACTGACCAGCAGCCAGACAGCCAGGACCAGCAGCAGAATCCTCGCAGTAAGTCCGCCAAGCAGGACGGCAGGATCCTCAGGGCCAGAACCAGGCCTCGACAAACGACTAAGAACTGCGCCAATCGTTCCTAGAATAATGAGAACCGCAAGTACGCGCTTGAGCCATATAGAGAGCACAGTCAGATTTCCTTCGATTGCAGATCGACACCCTAACCTACCAGACATTCATATCGGCTTCGGGTTCACTGGGTCAGGGCGCGGGTGACGGTGTCGGCCATGAGACGGCCGCGTAGGGTGAGGACCGCCCGGCCCCGCAGTACCGCGCCGGCGTCGAGGAGTCCATCGCCGACGAGGCCGGCCACGACGGGCACCAGGTGCGGTGGGGTGGCTCGGCCCGCATCAGGGCACTCCGCTGAAGGGCCGCCCGGCCGGTTCCCGAGACTCGCCAGCTCGATGCCCTCGCGCAAACGGATACCCAGCATGATCCGCTCCAGCTCGCGGGAGTCGGCGTCGATGACCTCGTGTCCGGCCACGGGCAGGTGTCCGGTGGCGATCTGCCCGGCCCAGGCGACCGGGTGCTTGGTGTTCCACAGGCGCACGTCCCCCAGGTGGGAGTGGGCTCCGGGCCCGGCGCCCCACCAGTCCCAGTCCAGCCAGTAGGCCTGGTTGTGGCGGCACTCGGAGCCGGGCCGAGCCCAGTTGGAGATCTCGTACCACTCGTAGCCGGCCTGCCCCAGGGCGGCGTCAGCCATCTCGTACTTGGTGGCCTCGTCGTCGTCCTCAGGCATGGGCAGCTCTCCGCGACGGACCTGCCCCCACATGCGAGTGCCCTCCTCGATGACCAGGGCGTAGGCGCTCACGTGGTCCGGGCCGATGCGGGTCACCGCATCTAGGGAGCGCTGCCAGTCCTCGGCGGTCTCCCCCGGCGCCCCATAGATGAGGTCCAGGGAGGTGCTCAGGCCCGCCCGTCGCGCCCAGTCCACCACGCAGGGCACCCGGGCAGGCTCATGGGTGCGCTCCAGGACCTTCAGCACGTGCGGCACGGCCGACTGCATCCCGAAGGAGACGCGGGTGAAGCCGCCTTCGGCCAGGGCTGCCAGGCCGGCTTCGTCCACGGAGTCCGGGTTGGCCTCCGTGGTCACCTCCGCGTCGGCAGCGAGCCCGAAGCACTCGCGCACCAGATCCAGCATGCTCACCAGGTCGGCGGCGGGCAGCATGGTGGGGGTTCCTCCGCCCACGAAAACGGTCTGCGCGGCGCGCACCGGCAGGCCCGCCTCGTCCATGGCGCGGCGGGCGGCGCGCAGCTCGCCGGCGAGGGTTCCCACGAAGTCCTCAGCCGAGGCGCCCTGCCCCATGGTCAGGTTCGTGTAGGTGTTGAAGTCGCAGTAGCCGCAACGCACCCGGCAGTAGGGCACGTGCAGGTACACCGAGAACGGGCGCTCGCTGCCGTCCGGTGCGGACTCGGCAACCTGCGCCGGCAGCTCCCCCATCCCCGGCAGGGGCTCTCCCACTGGCTGGGCCGGACTCACTGGTCGCCGCCTTGCTCGGCCGACTCATCCTCGCCGGACAGGACGCCGGCGGGGATGGTCGGCTTGGGTCTGCCGGAGTCGCCGGCGCGGGCGGCGATCTGGGCGCACACGGTCATGAGCACCAGTACCCCCGCCACCATGGCGAAAGGGACCACCCAGCCACCGCTGCGCTCATGGACCCAGCCCATCACCACCGGCCCCGTGGCGGCCAGGCAGTAGCCGGTCGTCTGGATGACCGCGGTGGTTTGGCGGTTCTCGTCGACCGACGACGAGCGGCGGATGACCAGGGTGAACAGGGCGGCAAAGAAAGCACCCTGCGCAATCCCGGAGAACATGCAGGGCACCAGCCAGTAGGCGGGGGCCACCGTCAGGCAGACCGGCAGCATGAGCCAGCAGGCGCTAATGACGCCCAGGACCCTGCTGGCCGGCCACCCCAGCGCCTCGAACATGACCGGGACCAGCAGAGGCCCCACGATTCCCAGCAGGGAGAACACGGAGGCCGCCACTCCCGCACCGGACTCGCTCATGGAGAGCTCGTCGACCAGCGCCGTGGGCAGCCACCCCGAGATCGCGTAGTAGGAGAAGGTCTGGGCCGCGAAGGCCACCGCCATCACCCAGGTCAGAGGGCGTCTCCAGACGGCGGTACCGGTCGGCGACGTCGGACGGGCCAGGGAGCGCTCCGTCACCCAGGAGGTCATCCCCGATCGCTCCCGTAGGCTCTGCCGGGGCGCCTGGCTGCCGGGCGGGAAGACCCACAGCCACAGTGCCCCGGCCAGCAGCACCGGGATGGCGGTCCAGGCGGCGGCCGAGCCCTGCCAGCCGATGAGGAGGGCCAGCGGCACGGCCAGGGCGGTGGCAGCGGTGACGATGACGTTGCAGGTCGAGGAGTACAGGCCCGTCATGAGTGAGGTGCGGTGCCAGAAGTCGCGGCCGATGACCATGGGCGCCACCAGGTTGCCCACCGTCAGCCCCGCCCCGATGATGACGGTTCCGGCGAAGGCAGCCCAGGTGGTGCCGGCCGAGCGCAGCAGCGCCCCGGCCAGAGCCATTCCCAGGGTGAGCAGGCCCGCGGTGTTGATGCCGACGCGACGCACCACCATCGAGGCCAGTGGGGTGAGCAGCCCGAAGCACAGGATCGGCACGGAGGTCAGTGCGCCGCGAGCCACCTCGCCCATCCCCAGGTCCTGCCCCAGGCGCGTCAGCAGGGGCGGGATGACGCCGACCGGTGCCCGCAGCACCGCACAGAAGCCGAGGAAGCCGGCGACGATGACCATGAGCCAGGCGCGGCGGGGCAGCCTGGCAGCTGTGCTCACGACCGGTCCGCCGGGTGCAGCAGGCCGTCGCCGCGCCCCTCGCGCAGGCGCCAGGGCTGGGACTCCACGTGGTTCCAGGCCTGTCCCTCGGCCTCGAGGTGATCCAGCATGGAGGCGCCGCGCTCGGGGATCCAGGCCGCCTCGGTGCGCACTGCGGTCAGGTCGCGGATCGTGCGCCCGGCATCCAGGCCCCGCTGCTCGAAGCGGGTCATGACCCGCCCCTCGTAGCGGGGCGACCACCCGCCGCGCACGCCCGCCGGGGATCCGGGGTCCAGGCCGTTGCCCGGGCTGTCCCCCTCGGCGGTCTCGGCCCCCAGGTCGGGGCGGGCACCGGCGTCGTCGTGCCGGAAGTAGGGCAGGGTGATGTCCGGGCGCAGGCCGGTGGGCAGGGCCGCCACGGCCTCGACGACGTCACGCATCTGCCAGGCGTAGTCCGCCCAGTCGGTGGCCAGGCGCCACACCCCGCCAGGACGCAGTACCCGCGCCACCGAGTCGGCGAAGGCCGTGGTCACCAGGCGGCGCTTGCGGTGGCGGGGCTTGCGCCAGGGGTCGGGGAAGAACACCCACACCTCACTGGCGCAGGACACCGGCAGGGCGGTGGCCAGCAGCTGGGAGGCATCGGCGGGGACGACGCGCACGTTGTGCAGGCCCTGACGGTGGATCGAGGTCACCAGGCGGGCGATCGCGGTCTCCCAGACCTCCACCGCCAGGTAGTCCACCCCCGGGTGGGCGGCGGCATGGGCCAGGAGCGCCTCACCGCTGCCCGAGCCGACCTCGACGATCAGTGGCCGCGCCTGACCCACGTGCCCGAAGACCTTCTCCGGATCCAGGCGGAAGCTCGGGGACACGGTACGCACGGCGTCGGCCCGCGGCACGTCGACCACGTAGCGGGGGCCGAGCTGGGCCAGGGCCTCGGCCTGGACGGGACGCAGCCTGCCGCCGGCACGCGAGAAGGAACGCACCCTGGAGTGGATGGCGTGGGAGCGGGGCGGGTGGTGCTGAGCCATGCGGAGCCTTGCGTCCTTTACTTCTGTGAGTTCTCGAAACCGTCTGCCCGGGGCCGTCGGGCACTCAGCGGCGCCGTCAGCCGACCCGCTCGTGGGCGGCGGCCCGCACGTACTTCTTGGTGAAGTCGGCGATGACGCAGTTGCCGAAGATCTCGGAGTTGAGCAGCCCCTGGGCGTCGCGCGGGTCATGGTGGGCGAACCAGCGCCGGCAGGTGACCCGGTGCCCCGGGGAGGAGACCACGCGCACCTCGTCGCCGGTCTGCACCGCCCCCTCGGTGAGCACCGACAGGTAGACGCCCACCCGGTTGCGCGCCGAGAAGACCTCCACCCAGTCCGCACGGCCCACACCGCGGGCGAAGGTGGCGCACGGGTTGCGCACGCCGGTCACCCTGACCCGCAGCCCTCCGTTGCCAGGGTCCCCGATGGATAGGATCGCGCCGATCTCCACGTCGTCGATATCGCCCTCGATGAGGAGGTTCTCCCCCAGCCGTCCCGGCTCGATACCTCCCAGGACCTCGGACCAGTGGCGCTGCTCAGCGGCGCTCATGACGTAGAGGGCCTTGTCACTGCCACCGTGGTGGGCACGGTCCCCGTGCCTGTCGGTGACGATCCCGGTCCGGCTCACCTCAACCGGCCCGTCGACGGCACCCTTGTGGATCGCTGAGACGCCCGCCGCTCCGGCGTCGGGCCGCAGCCCCTTGACGGTGCACACCGCGCCGACGGTTCCCACCAGGTCGCCGTCGTGGAACGGTGAGGGCTCGTCCTGGTGGCGCCCGTCCGCACCGGCGTGGGGCTCACCCAAGACCCGGGCCAGCTCCCGGGTCAGGACTAGCCCGGAGCCGTCGTCGCTCAGGGCAGCGTCAACCGTGGTCTGCCTGCTTGTGTCACTCATGTCCGCAGCCGTCCTTCCGTCGTCCGCCGGCGCCGTCCTGGTCCTACTCAGCCCTACTCAGCCCTGCTCGATACTGCTCGTGCCCGCAGGCTGCGCTACTTGCCCGGCTTGGCGCCGGTGGGAGTGTCCGCGCCGAGGGCTGCGATGAAGGCCTCCTGAGGCACCTCGACCCGGCCGATGGCCTTCATGCGCTTCTTGCCCTCCTTCTGCTTCTCCAGCAGCTTGCGCTTACGGGTGATGTCACCGCCGTAGCACTTGGCGAGCATGTCCTTGCGCAGGGCCCGGATGGTCTCGCGGGCGATGACGCGGGTGCCGATGGCCGCCTGCACGGGGACCTCGAACTGCTGACGCGGGATGAGGTCCTTGAGACGCTTGGTCATCATGACGCCGTAGGAGTAGGCCGAGTCGCGGTGGACGATGGCACTGAAGGCGTCCACCTTGTCCCCGTTGAGCAGGATGTCGACCTTGACCAGGTTGGCGTCCTGGGAGCCGTCCGCCTCGTAGTCCAGGGAGGCGTAGCCACGGGTGCGCGACTTCAGGGCGTCGAAGAAGTCGAAGACGATCTCCGCCAGTGGCAGCACGTAGTGCATCTCCACGCGGGACTCGGAGAGGTAGTCCATGCCCTGCATGGTGCCCCGACGCGACTGGCACAGCTCCATGACCGTGCCCACGAACTCGCTGGGGGTCAGGATCGTGGCCCGCACCACCGGCTCGGAGACGGAGGAGACCTTGCCCTCGGGGAACTCGCTGGGGTTGGTCACCGTGTGCGTGCTGCGGTCCTCCATCTTCACCTCGTAGACCACGGAGGGGGCGGTGGAGATGATGTCCAGGTTGAACTCGCGCTCCAGGCGCTCGCGGATGATCTCCAGGTGCAGCAGGCCCAGGTAGCCGCAGCGGAAGCCGAAGCCCAGGGCCACGGAGGTCTCCGGCTCGTAGGTCAGGGCGGCGTCGTTGAGCTTGAGCTTGTCCAGGGCGTCGCGCAGGGCCGGGAAGTCCGAGCCGTCCACTGGGAACAGGCCGGAGAAGACCATGGGCTTGGGGTCCTGGTATCCCGACAGGGGCTCGTCGGCCGGGGCCGCCGCGGAGGTGACCGTATCACCGACCTTGGACTGGCGCACGTCCTTGACCCCGGTGATGAGGTAGCCGACCTCACCGGCCCCCAGCCCAGCCGACGGCGTGGGCTCAGGGCTGATGACGCCGATCTCCAGCAGGTCGTGGACGGCCTTGGTGGAGAGCATCTCGATGCGCTCGCGGGGCTTGAGGGCGCCGTCGACGACGCGCACGTAGGTGACCACGCCGCGGTAGGTGTCGTAGACGGAGTCGAAGATCATGGCGCGGGCCGGGGCCTCGGGGTCGCCGTGCGGGGGTGGGACGGTCTCGACGATCCGGTCGAGCAGCTCGGGCACGCCCTGGCCGGTCTTGCCCGAGACCTTGAGGACGTCGTCGACGTCGCAGCCGATGAGGGAGGCGATCTCCTCGGCGTGCTTCTCCGGCTCGGCGGCGGGCAGGTCGATCTTGTTGAGGACCGGGATGATGGTCAGGTCCCCCTCGATGGCCATGTAGAGGTTGGCCAGGGTCTGGGCCTGGATGCCCTGGGCGGCGTCGACCAGGAGGACCGCGCCCTCGCAGGCCGCCAGGGAGCGGTTGACCTCGTAGGAGAAGTCGACGTGCCCGGGGGTGTCGATCATGTTGAGGGCGTAGGCGCGCGTGACGCCGTCGTCGCCTTCGATGGCCCAGGGCATGCGCACGGCCTGGGACTTGATGGTGATGCCGCGCTCGCGCTCGATGTCCATGCGGTCCAGGTACTGGGCGCGCATGTCGCGGGGCTGGACGACGCCGGTGGCCTGGAGCATGCGGTCGGCCAGGGTGGACTTGCCGTGGTCGATGTGCGCGATGATGCAGAAGTTACGCAGCCGGGCCTGCTCGGTGGCGGCGGGCTGGACGCTGGTCATCTGCTCTGGTGTGGGGATCGGTGACACGGAGATCGGTTCCTGGCTCTTCCTCATATCCGGCATGGGTCTGGCCCAAGTCTCCCACGACGGCGGCCCGCCGCCCCAGCCCGCCGGGCCAACCCACAGTGTGAGGTGCGGCCGCACGCCGACTCCCCTCACGTCCCACGGGCGCAGGCGTAGGCGATCCCACCACCGGACAGCGACTGACTTAGGTTAGCCTTCCTCGCATGCTGGAACGCATCCACTCCCTGCCCTACCCCGGGGTCTTCCTGTTCTTCTGGTGCCTGGCCATGATGCGTTCGCACACGATGTACTGGATCGGCCGGGGCATCACGGCGGGGACCGCGCGCACCCGGTGGGTCTCGCTGCTCGAGTCCCCCGTGTACGCCCGCGCCCAGGCGTGGTCGGCGCGCTGGGGCGTGCTGGCCGTGCCGGTGTCCTTCCTGACCGTCGGCATCCAGAGCGTCATCCAGCTCTCCGCGGGAGTGGCCCGCATGCCGCTGCGCCGCTACGTGGCGGCCACAGCCGCCGGGGCGATCGCCTGGGCCGCCGTCTACACGACCATCGGCATGGCGGTCCTGTCGGCCTGGCTCACCGGCCCAATCGGCCGCATCGTCGTCATCCTGGCCGCCGCGGCGCTGATCGCCTCCATCGTGGTGCGCCGCCGTCGACGAAGGACCGCGATCGCTGAGACAGCTGGTGAGACTGGTTTCGTCTCCCGGGGTCGGCAGCGTTAGAGTGACCGCCATGACGACACGGCACACGACCTGGTGGTGGCTCCCCTTGAGGCGAGCCGCCATCCTGACGCGCTAGGACGTACCGGCTCGCTCACCGCGGGCCCGCCCGACGCATGAGTGAGAGGCCCGCCTGAACCCCGATCTCAGGAAAGAGGCCCCATGCCACCCACCGTGCCAGACACTGCCCCCGAGGCCGCACCGTCAGCCGCCTTGCCCGCAGTCTCACCCACTGTGCTGACGCGCTCAGTGCGCTACCACGCCGACGGCGGTGCCCTGCTGGAGCGGCTGACTCGCTCCGGCATGCTGCGCACCACTGCGGGCCCGGCCACGCAGGGAGGCTCTGTGCGGCCGGTGGACTGTGTCCTGCTGGAGAGCGCCGACATCACGACGAAGGCCTCGCGTACCACGGTCGCCGTCCTGGAGGCCTCGGCCAGGCTGACGTGCTGGGGCGGGACCGTGACGGCTGAGGCGCTGGACGCCGTCGACGGGGCAGGCTCCGGGGCCGATGGTCTGGCGGCTCTGGCTCGTCTTGAGGAGGGGCTGGCCGAGCACGTCACCGACCGCGCCCCCGGCCGGTTGACTCTCACCCTGCCCACGATCTGCGACGACGACCCGTCCATCGAGGAGCGCGAGCGGCTCACCGCCCTGTCCACGATCGAGCCGCTGCGCCTCCTGGCCCGGGCAGAGGTCGACCACCCCCACCTGCCGCTGGAGGCGGGGGCCTTCGCCTTCGACTACCTGTCCACCTTCGAGTCCCTGCCCGAGGTGGCCCAGGGCGCCAACACCTGCCCCGACTACCTCTTCTACGACGCGCGCATCATCCTGGTCGTCGACCACCCCACGCAGGAGGCGACCCTGGTGGGAGCCTCAGTTGACGCCACCGACCTGAAGCGGCGCATGGAGACCTTGGCCGCCGCCATCGACAGGATCGAGGAACCAGCCGACAGCGCCAACACAGCCATTGAGGCACCGGCCGGTGGCCCCGACTCCCCCGTCCTGCACGCGGTGCCCACCGTCTCCGACGCCGATTTCGAGGCAGTCGTGGAGGAGATGCGCGGCTACATCGCTGACGGCGACGTCTATCAGGTGGTGCCCTCGCGCGGCTTCACCATTGACTGCCCCGATGCGCTGGCCGCCTACCACGTGCTGCGCCATGCCAACCCCAGCCCGTACATGTTCTACCTGGCCGCCCCGGACTTCGAGCTCTTCGGAGCCTCCCCTGAGTCGGCGCTGCTGTACTCGGTGCGCAGTGGCCGGGTCGCCATCCGACCCATCGCCGGGACCCGGCCGCGCGGGCTGCACCCTGACGGCTCGGTGGACCACGAGCGCGACACCCGCCTGGAGCTGGAGCTGCGCACTGACGCCAAGGAGGTCGCCGAGCACGTCATGCTCGTGGACCTGGCCCGTAACGACGTCGCCCGGGTGAGCCGTCCGGGGACCCGCAGTGTGCAGGACCTGCTGCGTGTGGACCGCTACAGCCGGGTAATGCACCTGGTCTCCGAGGTCTCCGGCGAGCTGGCCGAGGACTTGGACGCCCTGGACGCCTTCCGCGCCTCCATGACGATGGGCACCCTCACCGGGGCCCCCAAGCTGCGGGCCGCCGAGCTCATCCGCCAGGCCGAGGGCGTGCGTCGCGGCTCCTACGGCGGCTCAGTGGGGTACATCCGCGGTGACGGGGAGCTGGACACCTGCATCGTCATCCGCTCCGGCTTCGTGACGAACGGGAGAGCTCTGGTTCAGGCCGGGGCCGGTGTCGTGGCGGCCTCCTCCCCGGCCGCCGAGGCCGCTGAGACCGTCCACAAGGCCCGTGCCGTCCTGGAGGCAGTCGCCGCCGCGCAGGGCGCCACCCTCGTCATCGACCAAACCGGCAACCAGGCTGGCAACCAGACCGGAGAGGATGCCTGACCCATGTCCTTCACCAGCAGCCAGAGCACCGCACAGGCCACCGGGAGTCGTACCGAGGCATCGGCACCGGCTCGGGTGGTTCTGCTCGACAACCGCGACTCCTTCGTCTACAACCTCGTCGACCAGTTCGCGACCCTCGGCTCCCAGATCGAGGTCTACCGCAACAACGTGCCGGCCTCCCGGGTGCTCGCCGCCCTGGAGCCCACCGAGGCCGAGCGGCAGGCAGGGCGGCGCCCGGTCCTGTGCCTGTCCCCCGGGCCGGGTTACCCGGCGACGTCGGGCTGCCTCATGGAGCTCATTGCCACCGCCCTGGATGAGGCGATTCCGACGCTGGGCATCTGCCTGGGGTTCCAGGCCCTGGTCGAGGCCTGCGGCGGGCGGGTCAGCCCGGTCGGCCCGGTCCACGGCCGCTCCGACCGCCTCGAGGTCACTGAGGCGGGGCGCGCGGACGAGGCCTTCGCGGTCCTCGACGGCGGTCCGCTGGACGTGGCCCGCTACCACTCCCTGGGCACGCGCACACTTCCTGAGGCACTTGTCAGCCTTGCCCGGACTACCCCGACAGATGAGGACACAAGCGGAGGCATCGTCATGGCGGCCCGGCACCGGTCGCTGCCCGCGGTCGGGCTGCAGTTCCACCCCGAGTCGATCCTCACCCCGCAGGGCCCGGCCCTGCTCAAGGCCGTCACTGCTGGCCTGGCCCAGACCCCCTGAGCCGCGCCACCGGCCCGGCGTCGCGCAGATACCGGCGTCGAAGCAGCCGTTCGGGCAGAATCACCCCCGGGCGCCCCACAAGCCTCAACCACCTGCGAAGGAGCTACAGACCGATGAGTCAGACCAACAGCGCGGCCCCGGCCGCTGCGCAGGCCGCGCCTGCCGCCACGGCGCAGGAGGCGCACGAGCTGCTGCGAGAAGTGGTGCAGGGACGGCGCCTGAGCCGCGAGCAGGCCTCCGCGGTCTTCGCGGCCCTGGGCGCCGGCGAGCTGTCCGAGGTGGAGACGGCGGCGCTGCTGGCGGCGCTGCACGCCCGCGGTGAGGAGCCCCAGGAGGTCGCCGGGGCCGCGAGCGCCTTCCGTCAGGCGGCCCGGGACTTCCCTTCGGTGTCCTTCCCGCTGGTGGACGTCGTGGGCACCGGGGGCGACGGCGTGGGCACGATCAACATCTCCACGGGGGCGGGCCTGGTGGCCGCCTCGTTGGGGGTCGCGGTGGCCAAGCACGGCAACCGGGCGGTGTCCTCCAAGACGGGGGCGGCCGATGTCATCGCCGAGCTGGGGCTGCCGCTGGACGTGGAGCCGGCCACGGCGGTCGAACTGCTGGCCCGTGACCACTTCACCTTCCTGTTCGCCCAGGCCTACCACCCGGCGATGCGGCATGTGGCGCCGGTGCGCAAGGCGCTGGCGACGCCCACGATCTTCAATGTCCTGGGGCCGCTGGTGAACCCGGCCCACCTGACCTTCCAGCTCATGGGCGTGTGGGACCCGGGTATGCTGGACATGATCGCTGAGGCCATGGTCCAGCTGGGGCGCGAGCGCGCGCTCGTGGTCCACGGCTCGGGCCTGGACGAGATCGCCGTCCACGGGCCGACCCTCATGCGTGAGGCGACACCCGACGGGGTGCGGGCCTACGAGGTCACGCCTGCGGACCTGGGCGTGCCCGCCTACGAGCTGGCCGACCTGCTGGGTGGGGAGCCGGCCGACAACGCCCGCCTGCTGCGCGAGGCCGTCTCGGGTGAGGGACGGCCCGCCCACCGCGACGCGATCGCAGTCAATGCCGGTGCCCTGCTGTACCTCACCGGCCGGGCCGACAGCCTTGCCGACGGCACTGCGGCGGCCCTGGAGCAGATCCGTTCCGGTGGCGTGGCCCGCCACCTGGAGTCCATGACCAAAGCCAGTGACCTCGCCACTGAGACGGCCTGAGGAGAAGCCGTGACCACCCCCGACACCGCCCCCGTCCCCGCTGCGTCACCCGATGGCGCAGGCCCTGGCGAGCGCGCCCACCGTGAGCCGGTTGAGGCGCGTCTCATCGCCACGGGCACCGTCCTGGACTCGATCGTCCAGGCGCGCCGCGAGCGCATTGATGAGCTGCGCGCCCGTTTCGGGCACCTGAGAGCCGAGGACCTGGAACGCTCGCAGCGCTCCTTCGCGGCCGCCCTGCGCACCCGTAGCGGCCAGGGTCGCAGCCCGCAGCCGGTTCTCATCATGGAGTGCAAGGCGGCCTCACCCTCACGCGGCACCATCCGCTCCGACTACGACCCGGCCTCGCTGGCCGCCCAGTACGCACCCTACGCGGCCGCGGTCTCGGTGCTCACCGAACCCGATCGTTTCAACGGCTCCTTCGACGACCTGGCCGCTGTGCGCGAGGTGGTGGACGTGCCCGTCCTGTGCAAGGACTTCATCGTTGATGAGGTCCAGGTGCTGGCGGCTCGCAGCCTGGGGGCGGACGCGGTCCTGCTCATGCTCTCGGTGGTGCCCGACGACGTCTACCGCGAGCTGGCCGAGCTGGCTCACAGCCTGGGCATGGAGGTGCTCACGGAGGTCTCCACGCCTCAGGAGATGTATCGTGCCTCGGCCCTGGGGGCGGAGGTCATCGGTATCAACAACCGTGATCTGCGCACCTTGGAGACGGATCTGGCGCGCACCGAGGAGATGGCTCCGCTGGCTCCGGCCGGGGTGGTGCTTGTGGGTGAGTCGGGGGTCGGTGCTGCCGAGGATGTGCGGCGCATGTCGGGCCTGGTGGACGCCCTCCTGGTGGGTTCGTCCCTGTCCGGGGCCCCGGATCCGGCCGAGGCCGCTCGTCAGCTGGCCACCGCGGTACCGCTGCCTCAGGGTGAGGGTACGTCGTCGTCGGCCCTGGACCGGGGCGGCCAGGAGACGGGTCACCATCCGCGCCTGCCGGCCTTCTTCGGTCCTTACGGGGGCCAGTTCGTGCCCGAGCTGCTCATCCCGGCGCTGGACCAGCTCGAGGACGCCTTCATCGATGCCCAGGCCGATCCGGCCTTCGCCGCCGAGCTGGAGACGCTCATGACCCGCTACCTGGGGCGTCCCACGGCGGTCACCGAGCTGCGCAACCTGCCGCTGGAGGGCAATGCCCGCATCCTGCTCAAGCGCGAGGACCTGGTCCATGGTGGCGCCCACAAGGGCAACCAGGTTCTGGGGCAGGCCCTCCTGGCCAAGCGGATGGGTAAGCGGCGCATCATCGCCGAGACCGGCGCCGGCCAGCACGGGACGGCCACCGCCATGGTCTGCGCCCTGCTGGGCCTGGACTGCACCATCTATATGGGGGCCACCGACGTCGTGCGTCAGGCGCCCAATGTCGAGCGTATGGAGCTCATGGGCGCCACGGTGGTCCCGGTGGACAGTGGTGCGGGCACGCTCAAGGACGCCGTCAACGAGGCGCTGCGCGACTGGACGGCCTCCTTCGCCGACACCCACTACCTGCTGGGCACGGCGGCCGGTCCTCACCCCTTCCCCACGATCGTGCGTGAGTACCACCGGGTCATCTCCCGGGAGGCCCGCGCCCAGGTCCTGGGCCTGACGGGGCGGCTGCCGGACTCGGTCATCGCCTGCGTGGGCGGCGGCTCCAACGCGATCGGCATGTTCGCCGAGTTCATCGACGACCCCGGGGTCGAGCTCATCGGAGTTGAGCCGGCCGGTGAGGGCCTGGAGACCTCCCGCCACGGCGCCCCCATCAACAAGGGGCTGGTGGGGATCCTCCACGGGGCGCGCAGTTACCTCATGCGCACCTCGGAGGGGCAGGTCGAGGAGTCCTTCTCGGTCTCGGCGGGCCTGGACTACCCGGGCGTGGGGCCCGAGCACGCCTGGCTGTCGGACACCGGCCGGGCCCGCTACGTGGGCATCAGTGACGACGAGGCGATCGAGGCTTTCCGGCTGCTGTCGCGCCACGAGGGGATCATCCCCGCGGTGGAGTCGGCCCACGCCCTGGCTCAGGCCCTGGCCATGGCCCGCCAGGTGCCCGACGGCGAGGAGCCCCCGATCCTGCTGGTGTGCCTGTCGGGCCGTGGGGACAAGGATCTTGACCAGGTGCAGGCGAGGCTGGGCGGCTCCTTCTCCACTGACGGCGCCGTGGCCAGGGCCTCGCGCATGGTGGAGCAGATGGGCAAGCGCACCGAGTACGCGGGTCTGAACGCCGCCATGGGCACCAGCCCGGACGCCGGCCCGGATGAGGAGTTCTGAGATGAGTCGTTATCCCGCGATGTTCGCCGCCCTCAAGGAGCGCGGTGAGGGCGCTTTCGTCCCCTTCGTCATGGTCGGTGACCCCGACCCGGACACCAGCGAGGCCGTCATCGAGGCGCTCATCGCCGGTGGGGCCGACGCCCTCGAGCTCGGTGTGCCCTTCACCGACCCGGTCGCCGACGGCCCCACGATCCAGAAGGCGCATGTGCGGGCCCTGGCCGCGGGTGTGGGTTTCCAGGACTGCCTGGAGGTGGTTCGGCGGGTGCGCCGGCGCCACCCGTGGCTGCCCATCGGCATGCTCATCTACGGCAACGTGCCCTTCGCCATGGGCCTGGAGCGCTTCTACTCCGAGTGCGCGCAGGCCGGCATCGACTCGGTGTTGCTGCCCGACGTCCCGATCCGCGAGTCGGCCCCCTTCAGTCGGGCCGCCGAGGAGGCCGGTATCGACGCCGTCTACATCGCCCCGCCGTCCGCCGCGGCCGAGACCCTGGACGCGGTAGCGGCGGCCTCACGCGGCTACGTCTACGCCGTCTCCCGGGTGGGGGTGACCGGCACCGAGCGGGCCTCCTCCACCGTGGGGCTCGCCGAGTCGGTGGAGCGGCTGCGCGCCGACGCCGCCGCACCGGTGATGCTGGGCTTCGGCATCTCCACGCCCGAGCAGGTCGCCGAGGCCATCGCAGCCGGCGCTGACGGCGCCATCAGTGGATCGGCCACGGTCAAGATCGTGGAGCGCTACGCCCCCGAGATTGTGGCGGCCGCCAGCGGCAACAACGGCGCAGGCGGTAACGAGGAGCGTCGTCACTACGCGCTCGGAGCGTTGCGCAGTGACCTGGTCACCTTCACCGCCACGATGAAGGGGGCCACGCGCCCGCACTGATGGGCGAGGTCTGGCAGACGAGCCAGGAAGAACAACGACAAAGGTCGGTTGCACCGAAAGCTGGGTGCAATCGACCTTTGTCTATTCATTTCATGAAGGCAGGGAAAGCGCGGCAGAAGAAGCGCTTCACCATTTCCATAGCACTGTGTTCAGAGATATATTAAAGGACCGGTCGGCGCCCCTTCCGATCATTTCAGTGAAAGGCATGCTCATGCACGTCCCATCCTCCCCACCCACTCGTCCGTGGCGGCGCCTCCTGGGCGTCGCCACGGTTCTTACCCTGCTCACCGTCGGCGCCGTCGCCGCTCCGGTGAGCGCAGCCGTCCCAACCGCCGCCCCGAGCCCAGGAATCACCGTGGAGGGTCGCTATCATCCCGCCGGCGCCGGCTGCCACGGCTCCAACAGTGCCGAGGGCTGCCTGAGCTGGGGTGTCCGAGTCCCCTCGACCGTCGCCCCGAACTCAACGACCACCGTCACCATTGAAGCCGACTCCGTGCCGGGTCAGTGGACCTGGACCTGCCCCTCTCCGGACGGCGACAGGGTAACCGGGACCAGTGCCTTCTACATTGACAGAGGCAAGGACGAGCCCGTATCGAAGCTGGCCGACTCCGGCCTGGGTTTCTTCGACCACCTGTACTACAACCAGCACGGGGACAGCGCCGGCTCGGTCACAGCCGCTTCCTGCACTCCTGAGCACCTGAGCCTGACCTATGAGGTCAACTTCGACGCCGCCCGGGACCAGAGCTCCTATCTCGACCTGGATCTGGGGACCACAGTCGTGGCTCCCGGTGCGGACGCACGCAGCTACACCTTCAGCCCGAAGATCACCACCTCCACGGGCAGCCTGGTTCTCACGCCCACCGCGACGGCCCACAAGCCCGCTGCCAGCGAGGCTCACGCCACCGTGTCCACCCAGGAGGTCGCGGTCGACGGCGCCGCCAGGGACACGTCCCGCTTCACCATGACGGCGCGGAACGACTCCACCACGCCCCTGTCCAACTTCACCATCTCCGCCGGCCGGACCAGGGGGCAGGCCCAGGTGGGCACCTTGACCTGCGACCTGACCGCCTTCGGAGGTAAGGTCGTCTCCGCCACCGGACCGGCCGAGAACCTCACCGTCTCCAGCGGAACGGCCAAGGTCCCCCAGGGCAAGGAGATCACCTGCCAGGTGGACCTCACCGGCGTCGTGGGACGCAACGCGGTCAAGGCCTCACTGACCACCGGCAAGCAGACCTTCTCCAGCGACTTCACCAAGGACCGCCCCATCGGCGAGGTGAAGGTCGAGCCCACTGATCGCGGAGTTGAGGCCGCCCCCACCGGCACCTACGAGGTCGAGGTCGGCTACACCGTCACCTTCACCAACACCACCGACGCCGACGGCCACACCTCCAATATCGTCCTGCATCCTCCGGTCCCGGCCGGCTTCAGCTTCATGTACGTGTTGAACAGTGGCACGCCGTGGTGGATCAGTATGGACGACTACGCGCTCCAGCCCGATGGCTCTATACCCCTGTCCACGAGCGACACCCTGTACGCCCACTCGTCAACCACGATGACCTTCACCGCCTTCTACGAGGTCAATGCTGCGGCGGTCACCGAGGACACGTGGAAGTCCCTGGGCACCTGCGACCCCAAGGACCCCTCCAGGGGACTGACCACCCAGATCGACGTCGTCGGCAGCGACGGGGTTGAGCCCGGCACCTACTCGGCCTGCACAGTCGTGACGCGCACGAAAAACTGAGCACGAGCACAGGTCGATCAGCCCGGCTGGCTGAAGGTCGGATAGGTGAGTATTTCACCTATCCGACCTTCATATGGCTGTCTCCCGCAACGGAAATCCCATTCAGTAAGAAGCAGTCCGTTGAAGACGCAATTCGTTCCTTACTCCATTCACCTCACTTCACCTCACTGAAAGGCGTGCTCATGCACTTCCCATCCTCCCCACCCGCTCTTCCCTGGCGGCGCCTCCTGCGCATCGCCCTGGCTCTTCCCCTGCTCTCCGCCGCAGCCGTCGCAGCCCCGGCCTCCGCTGATACCGACATCACGGTGGAGGGGACCTACCACACGGCCAGTGCCGGCTGCCACAGCTCCAGCAACACCGAGGGCTGTCTGAGCTGGAGGGTTCGCATCCCATCGGCCATCGCCCCGAAGAGCGCCACGGACGTCACCATTGAGGCCGACTCCGTGCCGGGTCAGTGGACCTGGACCTGCCCCTCCCAGAACGGTGACGAGGTGGCCGGGACGAGCTCCTTCTACATCGACAACGGCGACGGCGAGCCCCCGGCCTTGATCGTGGACTCCGAGCTGAGCTCCATCTCTGAGCTGTACAACCCCCTGCTGGGGGAGCCCATCGGCTCGGTCAAAGCCGTGTCCTGCACTCCTGAGCACCTGAAGCTGACCTATGAGATCAACTTCTACACGCAATGGGACAAG
The DNA here is from genome assembly GCF_001553935.1 of Actinomyces oris. NCBI lineage: Bacteria > Bacillati > Actinomycetota > Actinomycetes > Actinomycetales > Actinomycetaceae > Actinomyces > Actinomyces oris. The sequence continues at coordinate 3,008,269 of NZ_CP014232.1, forward strand.
ACCAGCTACCTCGACCTGGATCTGGGGGCCACGGTCGTGGCTCCTGGCGCTGACGCACGCAGCTACCGTTTCACTCCCACCATCGAGGTCTCCACGCGCAACGCGATTCTTCGGCCCACTGTCACGGCGAACAAGCCCGCTGCCAGCGCTGCTCACGCCACCGTGTCCACCCAGGACGTCAGGGTGGATGGCGCCGCCAAGGACGCCTCCCGCTTCACCATGACGGCGCGGAACGACTCCACCACCCCGCTGTCCGGCTTCACCATCTCCGCCGGCCGGTCCAAGGGGCAGGCCCAGGTAAGCGCCCTGACCTGCGACCTGACCGCCTTCGGAGGCAAGGTCGTCTCCGCCACAGGACCGGCCGAGAACCTCACCGTCTCCAGCGGAACGGCCAAGGTCCCCCAGGGCAAGGAGATCACCTGCCAGGTGGACCTGACCGGCGTCGTGGGACGCAACCGGGTCAAGGCCGCACTGACCACCGGCAAGCAGACCTTCTCCAGCGACTACGTCAACATCCGGCCGGTGATTGAGGTGGAGACTCATCCCACGGATCTCCTGGTCGAGGCCGAGCCCACAGGCACCTATGAGGTCGAGGTCGGCTACACCGTCACCTTCACCAACACCACCGACGCCAACGGCTCCAGCTCCGATATCGTCCTGCGACCCGGGGTTCCGGCCGGCTTCACCCTCAAGAGCGTGACAGGTACCGGTACCCCGTGGTGGGTCGGCCCGGACAGCTATGCCCTTCAGGATGACGGCTCCTTGTTCTTGCGCACCGGTGACTCCCTGGACGCCCACTCATCAACCACGATGACCTTCACCAGCACCTACCAGGTCAACGCCGAAGCGGTCACCGCGGAGACCTGGAAGGCCCTGGGCGCCTGCGACCCCAAGAACCCCTCCCGGGGACTGACCATGCAGATCGACGTCGCTGGCAGTGAAGGCGGCACCGAGGCCGGGACCCACACGATCTGCACCCCTGTGACGCGCACCGGGAACTAGCCCTTCACCGACGCAAGCCTCCGGACGCACCGCACCGTCACCCCATTCGCCGGCGCTACCGGTGGACCTCCTGTTTCAAGGCAGGTCCACCGGTGGCGCTGGTCGCCGTCGTGAGCCTGCAGCAGTCACCCCTTCCCGCCCGGCGGTAGGGTGGCGCCCATGGCCAGCCTTCTCAACCGGATCCTTACCCTGCTCGGACGCGCCGCCTCCGACGCCGTCAGCGACGCCCTTTCCCAGAAGTCCTCGACGCCGTCGGGCACGGCGGACAGCAGGCCATCCGGTTCAGCTGAGACCGCGCAGTCCCGCGCCCCCAAGTCGTCGGCGGCGAAGCCGTCACCGACCCGGCCCCGCGCCCACGACAGCGGCGCCGCCGCGGACGCAACGGGCCCCTCGGCGCGAGGCGTCAGCGTCTACGACGTCTCTGCCCTGGGGCTGCCGGACTTCGCCTACTCCCCCGACCCCGATGGCGAGGCCGACCCCGGCGAGGTGGTGTGGGCCTGGGTTCCCTTCGAGGAGGATCCCACCCAGGGCAAGGACCGGCCCGTCCTGGTCCTGGCTCGCCATGAGACCCGTCTGGTCGTGGCCCAGATGACGAGCAAGGACCATGACCGCGACGCCGCCCAGGAGGCACGCTGGGGCCGCTTCTGGCACGACGTCGGCACCGGTGACTGGGACCGGCAGGGCCGCCCCAGTGAGGTGCGTCTGGACCGTCTGCTCCTGGTGGAGCCGGCCTCGGTGCGCCGCGAGGGGGCCACGATGAAGCGTGAGGTCTTCGACGGCGTCGTGGCCGCCCTGCGCCACCACCACTCCTGATCGCCTCCACAGCACCGCCTGGACGCACAGGCTCATGGGGCGATGCACCTCACGCCTGGACCCTGCTTCGCGCCTGGGGGCATGGGGATCCTGAATGATACAGTCGCCTACTGGACCTCTGGCCTGGCCGGCTGCGGGGTCCGGCGACCGGGTCAGCCAGGTGCCCCACCACCTCATGTCAGCCCGTGGCGCGAACCCTCTCTCCGGCCATTGACCAATCAGACGCGAGAAAGTTTCACCGTGGCGAACATCAAGTCCCAGATCAAGCGCATCAAGACCAACGAGAAGGCCCGCCTGCGCAACAAGTCCGTCAAGTCCGAGCTCAAGACCTACGTGCGCCGCGTGCGCGAGGCCGTCGAGGCCGGCGACAAGGACTCCGCGCTCGAGCACCTCAAGGCCGCCTCCCGCAAGCTGGACAAGGCCGTCTCCAAGGGCGTCATCCACAAGAACCAGGCCGCCAACCGCAAGTCCAAGCTCGCCAAGCGCGTCGCCTCCCTCTGAGGCCACCGCAGCAGTGAGCATCTGAAGGGCGCCTCCCACCGGGGAGGCGCCCTCCCCTTTTTCCCATCACCTTCACCCGTTCATCAGACCGCTTCAAGGAGAGCCCATTGCGCATCGGATTCGACCGCGACAAGTACCTGCGGATGCAGTCCAGCCATATCGCGGAGCGCCGCGCCCAGTTCGGCGGCAAGCTCTATCTGGAGTTCGGCGGCAAGCTCATTGACGACATGCACGCCTCGCGCGTGCTGCCGGGCTTCACCCCGGACAACAAGATCGTCATGCTCGCCGAGCTGGCCGACGAGGTCGAGATCGTCATGGCGGTCAACGCCAAGCACCTCGCCCGCAACAAGGTCCGCGCGGACCTGGGCATCCCCTACGAGGACGACCTGCTGCGCCACATCGACGCCTTCCGCAGCTACGGGCTCTACGTTGGCAGCGTCGTCGTGACCCAGTGGACTGATGACAACCGCCAGGCCCAGGACTTCAAGCGCAAGCTCGAGGCGCTGGGCATCACCGTCTACCGTCACTTCCCCATCCCCGGCTACCCCGGTGACGTCGCCCGCATCGTCTCGGCGGAGGGCTACGGGCGCAACGAGTACATCGAGACCAGGCGGGACCTGGTGGTCGTCACCGCCCCCGGCCCGGGCAGCGGCAAGATGGCCACCTGCCTGTCCCAGATCTACCACGACCACCAGCGGGGCATCTCCTCGGGCTACGCGAAGTTCGAGACCTTCCCGATCTGGAACCTGCCTCTGGACCACCCGGTCAACATCGCCTACGAGGCCGCCACCGCCGACCTCGACGACGTCAACATGATCGACCCCTTCCACCTGGCTGCCCACGGCGTCCAGACCGTCAACTACAACCGCGACGTCGAGGTCTTCCCGGTCCTGAGCCGCCTGTTCGAGGAGATCCTGGGCTCCTCGCCCTACGCCTCCCCCACGGACATGGGCGTCAACATGGCCGGCAACTGCATCAGCGACGACGAGGTCTGCCGGCAGGCCGCCTGCCAGGAGATCATCCGCCGCTACTACCGGGCCCTGGTGACCGAGAAACGCGAGGTCATCGCCCCCGTCCAGTCCCAGCGGATCGCGCTGCTCATGGCCAAGGTGGGGGTGAGCAAGGAGGACCGCCCCGTCGTGCCGCCCGCGCTGGAGGTGGCTGAGGCCACCGGCGAGCCGGCCTCGGCGATCGAGCTGCCCGACGGGCGCATCGTGACGGGCAAGACCTCCGCCCTACTGGGGTGCTCCTCGGCGATGCTGCTCAACGCCCTCAAGCTCCTGGCCGGGATCGATGATGACGTCAACCTGCTGGCCCCGGCCTCCATCGAACCCATCCAGAAGCTCAAGACCCAGAGGCTGGGAAGCCGCAACCCACGCCTGCACACCGACGAGGTGCTCATCGCCCTGGCCGTGTCCGCCAACGGGGACGACAACGCCCGCAAGGCCCTCGACCAGCTCGAGACGCTGCGGGGCTGCGAGGTCCACACCTCCACGATCCTGGGCTCGGTGGACGAGGGCATCTTCCGCGCCCTGGGAGTCCAGGTCACCAACGAGCCCGTCTACGCCACCAAGTCCCTGTACCGCAAGAAGTGAGGCCCGGTGCGGGCCACCCTCCTGCGGTGCGCCCGCACCCGGTCGCCCTGCCGAGGTGTGGATGGTCACATAGGTACGCAGAGGTGACTGAACGCACTCGCGCGCGGTACATTCTCCTCAACGAGATGAGCTCGTGTGCTCTGGGCTCGGTGAAAGTCCGAACCGGCGGTGACAGTCCGCGACCCGGTCGCATCCAGCGACCGGCTGACCAGGTGGAACTCCTGGACCGACGGTGAGAGTCCGGATGGGAAGCGCACACGGGACACACCATGCCTCGCCCGCTGCCGTGCACCCGGCGGTCGATCATGGCGGTGTCTCTCCCCAGCGCACCCGAGGGAGAGGACCGGATGACCTCGTTCACCACTGTGCAGACGGCCGCGATGCAGCGCGCCCTACGGGCCGCGGCCTCCCCCGACGCCCCGCCCGGCCCCAACCCCCGGGTCGGCTGCGTCATCCTCTCCCCCGACGGCGACGTCCTCGCCGAGGGCCATCACCGTGGCGCCGGCAGCGCCCACGCCGAGGTCGACGCACTGGCGAACCTCGCCGCGACGGGCGCCTCCGCCCGAGGAGCGACCGTCCTGGTCACCCTCGAGCCGTGCAACCACCAGGGCCGCACCGGCCCGTGCGTCCAGGCGCTCCTCGACGCCGGCGTGGCCGAGGTCATCTACGCCCAGGACGACCCGACCGAGCAGGCCGGGGGCGGCGCGGCGGCGCTGCAGGCCGCCGGCGTGCGGGTACGGCGCGGGCTGTGCGCCCAGGAGGCCGCGCGTCTCAACCGCCCGTGGCTCCTGGCCGTGACCCGCGGGCGCCCCATGGTGACGTGGAAGCTCGCCGCCACCCTCGACGGCCGTATCGCCGCCGCTGACGGCACCAGCCAGTGGATCACCCCGGTGGCGGCCCGCCACGACGCCCACCGCCTGCGCCGCCAGTGCGACGCCATCATGGTGGGCACCGGCACCGCCCTCGCCGACGACCCCGCCCTCACCGTCCGTGACGAGGCGGGTCAGCCCGCGCCGGCCCACCTCCAGCCGCTGCGCGTCGTCGTCGGCTCCAGGAGCCTGCCTCCCACCTCCAGGGTGCTCGCCGACGACCACTACCTCCTCCTGCCCGACCACGACCCGCGCGCCGTCCTGGCCGTCCTCGCCGAGCGCGAGATCCGCCATGTCCTGCTCGAAGGAGGCCCGACCCTCGCGACCGCATTCCTGCGCGCCGGCCTTGTCGACCAGGTCGTCGCCTACACGGCCCCCGCGCTTCTGGGCGCGGGAGCGGCCGCCCTCGCCGACTTCGGGGCGGCGACGATCAGCGATGCCCTGAGGCTGCGGAACCCCCGCGTCGAGGTCCTCGGCGCAGGTGACGAGCTCGCCGTCCGCCTCTGCGGTGATCTGGAGGCCGACGACGTTCCCACTGCCCATTTCCACACCAAGGAGAGTCACTGATGTTCACCGGAATCGTCGAGGAGCTCGGACGCATCGTCCGGCTCGAGACCGTCGAGGACAGCGCCCGGCTGACGGTCGAGGCGCCCACCGTCACCCAGGACGTGAGCCTGGGCGACTCCGTCAGCGTCAACGGGTGCTGCCTGACGGTCACCGCCGTGCACGGGAGCACCTTCACCGCCGACCTCATGGCCGAGACTCTCACTCGCACCACCCTGGGCTCCCAGGCACCGGGAGACCCGGTCAACCTCGAGCGCGCCCTGCGCGCCAGTGACCGGCTCGGCGGGCACATCGTCCAGGGGCACGTCGATGCCACCGCCGAGGTCCTCGACCACCACCGCGGTGAGCACTGGAACCTCCTACGCATCGGCCTGCCGCAGGAGATCGCCCGTTACGTCGCCGTCAAGGGATCGGTCGCCCTCGACGGCGTGTCGCTGACCGTCGTCGACGTCGTCGACGCCCCCGTGCCGGGTGCGGAGGCGTCGCTCAGCGTCGGGCTCATTCCCGAGACGCTGCGACGCACGACCCTGGGCACGAGGCGCCCCGGAGAACGGGTCAACCTCGAGGTCGATGTCCTGGCCAAGTACGCCGAGCGTCTTCTGGGTGCCCGCCCGAGCCAGGAGGGGCAGCAGGCATGCTGAGCACCAGGAGCGCATCCCCGGGCACGCGCATGGACCGCGTCGAGGACGCTCTCGCCGCACTGCGCGAGGGCCGGACGGTCATCGTCGTCGACGATGAGAGCCGAGAGAACGAGGGGGACCTCATCCTGCCCGCGCAGAGCGCCACGACCGAGCAGCTGGCCTTCGCGATCCGGCACTCGACCGGCATCATCTGCGCACCCATGGCGGGCCAGGAGCTCGACCGCCTGGGCATCCCCATGATGACCGAGCACAACACCGATCCCAAGAGGACGGCCTTCACGCTGAGCGCCGACGCCCGCACCGGCATCACCACGGGCGTGAGCGCCGCCGACCGGGCACGCACCGTCCGCGTCCTGGCGGACCCGGGCTCAGCTTCCGACGACCTCGTCCGCCCCGGACACGTCTTCCCCCTGCGGGCACGCGAGGGCGGGATCCTCACGCGCCGCGGTCACACGGAGGCCGCCGTCGACCTCATGCGCCTGTCGGGCAACCGGCCCGTGGGGGTCCTGGTGGAGGTCATCAACGACGACGGCACCATGGCGCGCCGGCACCAGCTGCGTGAGCTCGCCGACGCCCACGCCACGCCCATGATCTCGATCAGTGACCTGGAGCGCTACCGGTGGCTGCACGAGGAACTCGTCGAGGAGGTCGTCTCAGCTCACCTGCCCACCGCGCACGGGGAGTTCACCGCCCACGCCCTGCGCAGCAGGGTCGACGGCACCGAGTACCTCGCACTGGTGTGCGGCCGCATCGCTGACGGCGAGGAGGTCCTCACCCGAGTCCACTCCGCCTGCCTGACCGGCGACGTCCTGTCCTCGCTGCGCTGTGACTGCGGGCCGCAGCTGCGCGCCGCCATGGAGGCGATCAGCGCCCGTGGCCGCGGGGTCCTCGTCTACGCCTCCGACCATGAGGGGCGCGGCATCGGGCTCATCGACAAGCTCCGCGCCTACGCGCTGCAGGAGGAGGGTATGGACACCCTCGACGCCAACGTCGCGCTGGGGCTGCCGGCCGACGCCCGCAGCTACGCCACCGCCGCCCAGGTGCTACGCCACCTGGGCGTGCACTCGGTCGAGCTCATGACGAACAACCCGGACAAAGTGACAGGCCTGGAGCGCTACGGAGTCAGCGTCCGCTCCATGACGCCGACACCGACCTTCGCCAACGGGGAGAACCTCGACTACCTGCGCACCAAGCGCGACCGTATGGGCCATCTGCTCAACGGGCTCGACCCCACCGGGGCCGACGCGGACTCACCGCCCGGCGAGACGAGGGCCGACGACGACACTTGGCACACGAGCGACGAGAACGAAGGAGAGGAACGATGAGCGGATCCGGGGCACCTGAGCAGAGCGCACCTCACGCGCGGGGCATGAGAGTGACAGTCGTGGCCGCCCAGTGGCACGAGCGCATCATGGGGGGCCTGGTGGCCGGGGCGCTGCGCGCCATCGAAGAGGCCGGAGCCCAGGCGAGCGTCGTCCGGGCGGTGGGCTCCTTCGAGCTCCCGGTCCTCGCCGCGGCCGCCGCGCGAGGCGGTGCCGAGGCGGTCGTCGCGCTGGGCGTCGTCATCCGCGGCGGCACCCCGCACTTCGACTACGTGTGCCGGGCCGCGACCGACGGGCTGAGCCGGGTGGCGCTGGACACCGGGGTGCCGGTGGGCTTCGGCGTGCTCACCTGCGACGATGAGGCCCAGGCGCTGGCCCGCTGCGGCGGACCGGGCGCGGAGGAGGACAAGGGCTACGAGGCGGCGTGCGCGGCGATGTCCACGGCGCTCACGCTGGCCGCCATGCGGGGCTGAGAACGGCTCAGCGCCGGCGACTGCCGGCGCGGCGGGCGTTGCAGATGGCCAGGACCGCCCGCTCGACGGCGTAAACGGGGTCGCGGCTGGCCCCCTTGGCCTCGGCGTCGGCCCGGGCCACGGCCAGGATCGAGGTGGCCAGGGCATCGTCGGACCAGCCCTGGAGCTCGCGGCGGGCCCGGTCCACCTGCCAGGGGGCCATGCCCAGCTCGGCGGGGCTCATGCGTCTGCCCCCGGCGGCCGCGACCTGGGCGAGCTGGCGCACCTTCATAGCCAGGGCCGCGACGATGGCCACCGGGTCGGTGCCGGTGGCCACGGCGTGGCGCAGGGCCGTGATGGCGGCCGGGGTGTTGCCGGCAGCGGCGGCGTCGGCCACGGTGAAGCCGGTGGCCTCGATGCGGCCGGCGTAGTAGGTGCGCACGTGGTCGACGGTGATGGTGCCCTGGGTGTCGGCGAGGAGCTGGTCGACGGCGGAGCACAGCTCGCGCAGGTCGCTGCCCAGGGCGTCGACGAGAGCGCCGACGGCCTCGGGAGCGATGCTTCGTCCGGCGCGGCGCACGTCGGCCACGACCAGGGAGGACTTGTCCTTGGCGCTCTTGACGGCCTCGCACTGGATAGTCGGGTAGGGCGAGGCCTTGATGGCGTCCAGCAGGCGCTTGCCCCGCTGACCCCCGTTGTGGCGCAGGATGACGCTGACCTCGGGGTCGGCGGCGCCCACGTAGGCGATGAGGTCGCTCAGCAGGGCGTCAGTCATCTGCTCCAGCGCGGGGACGTAGACGAGCCGGGGCTCACCGAACAGGGAGGGCGACACAAGGGTGTCGAGCTGGTGGGGCTCGTAGGTGGCGGCCTCCAGGCGCGTGATCTCGGTGGTGGGGTCCTTGGCCTTGGCCTGCGCCAGGAGGTTCCTCACCGCTCGGTCGGCGAGGACCTCCTCGCCGGCGCGGATGAGGACGATCGGCGCCAGCTGGGCCTGGTCCCAGCGCAGTCCAGCCGGTGCCTTGCGCGGGCCCCGGGAGCGGGGGGTGCGGGTCGCTGCCATGGGGCAAGCCTGCCACGAGCGGGCCGCGTCAACCGCCCGGCTTCCTCCAGCACGGCGCGGCGGGCGCGAGGAGCCGCCACGAGCAGGACCCCGATCTCGCAGGCCCCCAGTGCCAGGGCGCCCGTGAGACCGCCTGGCCAGGGTAGGGCGGCGCCGGGTAGGTGGGCGAAGAAGCCGGCAACCCACACCATCCAGGAGCAGGCCGCGAGCGCCGGCCAGGCGGTGACGGCGGCGGCTGCGGGCCAGGCCGGTGCGATCAGCGCAGCCAGGAGCCCGCTGATGGTGGCGATGACGGCGGCCGGCTCACTGAGCAGGTTGGCGGGCACCGACCAGGCCCCCACCGAGGGCTGAAGGAGGATGAGGATCGGCCCGCAGGCGGCCTGGGCCACCAGCGGCAGGGCCACAGCGGCGGCCAACCACCTGGGCAGGCGGCGTGAGAGGTGGGCTGCGACTGGCTTGGAGCCGATGACGATCCCGGCGGTGGCCGCCACGGACAGTGCGAAGCCGTAGTCACGGGACTGCCAGGGGTCGATGAGCAGCAGGACGATGGCTCCGGCGCACAGGGCGGGCACGGAGGCGGCGCGTCTGCCGGCAACGACGCCCAGCAGCATGACGGCCCCCATGGTGGCGGCGCGCAGCACGGAGCCCGAGGGACGCACCAGGATGACGAGGAGGGTGAGCATGACTGCGCCGAGCAGTGCCCGCCACCGCCGGGGCAGCGCCCCGAGGGCTTCCAGGCCCAGTCCCAGGATGATGGCGACGTGCTGCCCGGAGACGGCGGTCAGGTGCGTCATGGAGACGGTGCGCATGTCCTCGCGCAGCGGGGCCGGTAGGGCGTGGTCGTCGCCCAGGGCAACACCGGGTACGAGGCTGCGGGCTCCCGGTGGCCACAGACCCGTCTCCTCCCCCGCTCCTGCGGCGCTGGGAGCCCCAGTGCCCGATGCCCCGATACCCGGTGCCCCGACAGTCCGGGCAAGACCATCGCGAATGCTGGTGACCGCCCCGAGTATCCCGCTCGGAGAGCCAAGAACGGTGACGCCGGCGCGCTTGGGGATGATGGCCGCCTCAGCGCGTCCCGCTTCGGTGGGGCGCAGGCGCGTGCGCACACGGACGCGGGTCCCCATGGGCAGGCTCAGCCACTGCGTGTCGCCCAGGACGGTGGCGCTCAGGGTGGAGGCCCGCGTGTCCACCTGCTCGACGTCGAGGGCGGTGATGACCAGGGTGGAGCGGCTGGTGGCTGAGACTCGCGGCTGCTGGGAGACGGTGCCGATGAGTGTGACCGGCTGCCCAGTGGCCACTGCCGCGGTCAACGGGTCGCGCTGGCGGGCCCACAGGTGGGCGGCGCTGATGGTCAGAACCGTCGCGGCGCACAGGGCGCACACGAGCAGGCTGGCGCTGAGGGTACCCATCGCCCCGGGGTCGTGCTCGGGGGCTCCGGGACGCGGGTCGGCCCGGTGCCGTGGTGGCCGGAAGCGCAGGACAAGAACCACGAGTATCGCTGCCAGGGCGGTGCACCCGGAGGCCAGGAGTAGGACCTGCCTCCAGGCGTCTGCCGCCTCACGTCCAACGGCCCACCCGGCGCCGGCCCAGCAGGCCAGCGCCGGGGCGAGCAGGCGCAGGTCGAGGGCCTCGGGGGCCTTGGAGGAGGTGGCGTGCCGACCTCCGTCTCGGTGCCGGTTGCGGCCCTGCTCCTGGCGCAGGCGCACATACAGCGCGGGGTCGTCCCACGGGGCACTGGGACTGCCCCCACCATTGCCCCCGTGGTCCTCGTTCATACGGTGGCCTGCTCTCGCAGGCCCTCGAGTTTGGCCTTGCCGATGCCGGGGACGTCGGTGAGGGAGTCCACGCTGGCGAAGGGCCCGTGGGAGTCTCGGTACTCGACGATCCGTTGGGCCAGGGCCGGGCCGATTCCGGGCAGCTTCTCCAACTCAGAGGCCGAGGCCGTGTTGATATTGACCGTCCCGGATGCGCCGCCGTCGCCGGACTTCCCCGGGGCGGTCCGTGCACCGGGGGCGGTGGCCCCACCGGGTTGCGGTGCGGGGTCGGGCAGGACCTCGCCGATACGCGGGACCCGTATCTGCTCGCCGTCACTCAGGACCCGGGCGAGGTTGAGCTGCTGGGTGTCGGCCTCGGCGCTGGCTCCTCCAACGGCGTTGATGGCGTCGGTGACACGGCTTCCCGGGGGCAGGGTCACCACCCCCGGCCTGCTCACCGCCCCGGTGACGTGGACGACGACGCTGCCCGATGTCGTGCTCAAGCCGCCTGGTCCTGCTGCCGGTCCCGTGGTCGGATTCATGGCTGGACTCGCGGCCGCCCCTGTGGGTGGGGGCCGCATTGGAGCCGATGCCCCCGCCGCTGCGGCCGGAGCCGCGTGGCTGCCGGCGCCGGTGGAGACGAGCACGGCTCTCAGGGCCAGGGCGAGAGCCAGGATGAGGAGGGCAGAGCCGGCGATGATCGCCGCCCGGGGCGCGATCGCGAGGCGACGTGGCCGGCGCACCGGCTCCTCGGGGTCGGTTGAGCAGGCCAGACGCACAAGGTCGTCCAGGGCCCTGTGCGCGTCGCTCCGTCTGGCTCCCATGTCCTCGACGGTAGGGACCGGACCCATGGGGCGCATGGTGAAGCTGTCTGCCCTGTGGAGAGCAGTGGCGCCTGACGGCCTGTGGCAACCGAGCCGCGTCGTCAGACCTGGCTCAATGGGTCTTCAGGTCCGGGGCGACGGCGATGCCGAGGGCGCCGGGGCCCACGTGGGTGCTCGTCGCCTCGTCGACCGGGAGGCTGAGGACCTCGGAGACCTTGGCTCCTGCCTCCTCCATGGCCTGGCGCAGATCGGTCTCGAGCAGTGCCAGCTTGGAGGCGTCGTCGCCTTGAATGACCAGGCGCACCGGGTCTGCGGGGTGCCTGGGGCCGGACAGGGCGGTCCCGCCGGCGACGCGGACGGCCTGCGCGATGAGGTGGCGCCTGGCGCGGGCCGCCCCGCGCACGGTCTCCAGCGTCCGGATTCCGTCGCGGGTCAGGGCCAGGACCGGACGGATTCCCAGGACACCGTCCAGGCGGGCCGTGGTGCGGTCGATCCTTCCCGAGCGGGCCAGGCGTCCCAGGTCGTCGACGACGAAGAGCTGGCAGGACCGGGCGGTGCTGGCCTGAGCCAGGGCGGCACCGCGACGGGCGTCGTGGGCGCCGGAGGCTGCCAGCACCGCGAGCCCCAGGGCGCCGGAGCTGGTGCCGGAGTCGACGACGCGCAGCCACTGCGGGCGTCGGCGCCCCGCGCTCGGGCCCGGGCCGTTGGGCTGGTCCCGGTACTCGGCCTCGAGCTGGGCGGCGGCGATGCGGGCGTTGTCCATGGTGCCGGACAGGGCCGAGGAGATGTGGATGGCCAGGACCTCTTCGGCCCTGCTGGCCGCGCGCCGGTAGGCGTCCACCAGCTCCTGGACACTGGGCCGGGAGGTGGTGGCGGCTTCGCCGTTGTCAGCGGGGATGGCGTGCAGCGGCACCACCTCGATCGCGCGCTCACGCAGCAGGGGCTCCGTCAGGCAGGCGGCGGAGTCGGTGACGACGGCGAGCGACATGCCGCATACCTTATCGGCAAGCCGCGCACTGACCGGCAAGGCGCCACGGCTGCTCTGTAGGCCCGGCCGTCAGCGATACGAGACCAGGAGATCCTCGTAGAGGTTGATGAGCCGCCTGGTCATCGTCTTGGAGTCGAACTGCTGAGCCACCTCCAGGGCCCCCTCGGACAGCGCGGCGAGCCGGGCGTCGTCGGACAGCAGGGAGGCGAAGACCCGGGCGAAGTCCTCCCCCTCGATGCCGTCGGTGAGAATCGCGTTGCGCTCGGTGAGGCACTCGGTCATCCGCTCGTCGCAGTAGACGATCGGCAGCCCGCAGGCGGCGGCCTCCAGGAACACCATGGGCTGGTTGTCGAAGTGGTAGGAGGCCAAGGAGAAGACGTCGGCCTGCTTGAGCAGGACGGCGACCTCCTCCGGCGAGCACTTGCCCGTCAGGATCACCCGGTCCGCCACCCCGAGCTCCTCGGCGCGCCGCCCCAGCTCCTCCTGAGAGGGGCCCGGGCCCACGAGCACCAGCTTGACCGGCAGGCCGGACAGGTGGGGCATGGCCTCAACGAGTGTCATCTGCCGCTTCTCCGGGCTGAGCCGGGCCACGCAGATGATGATCTTCTCGCCGGGGGCCTTGGGGATCGGTGAGTCGGCGGCGCGGGCACTACGGTAGCGGGTGGAGTCCAGCCCGTTGGGCAGCACCATGCAGGGGGTGGTCAGTCCGCCGTCGTCGATGAGAATCCGGGCCAGGTGCTGGGAGGGCGACAGGCAGGCGTCGCACTTGTTGGCGAAGGCCGCCGTCAGGCGCCACCCCTGACGGGACAGGGCCGTCTTCATGTCGCGCTTGTTGAGGTGCTTGATGGTCTCCCGGTGAACGCGCGGCAGGACAGGCTGCGACTTGAGCGCCACGGGGAAGGCGACGGACAGAGCCAGCAAGCCCGAGAGCACGGCCAGCGGGTAGTCGTCGATGAGCTCGGTGTAGAGGGTGTGGATGGTGGTGACGTGGGGGATGTTCTGGCGCTTGGCCACCCAGTGCGCCAGGACCCCCAGGCTGAACTGGGTCTGGCTGTGGACGATGTCGAAGTCGTAAGCGTCGAAGCGCCGGGCCAGGCCCGGATAGATGGTGGCGACCTCGCGGCTGTCGAAGACGTAGTAGCGCGAGGAGGACAGGCGGATGACGTGGTCGTCGGTCTCCTCATAGCCCTCGGCCTTGGGGGCCACCACATAGACCTCGTGTCCCATGCGCTCCAGGGCGGCACGGAAGGTGGCTGTGGAGGTGGCCACGCCGTGGACGGAGGGCAGGTAGTCGTCAATGAAGAAGGCGATCCGCACAGCGTTCACCTGTTCCTGTGTTTCGGGTGCGCCGACAGCCGGCCCGTCAGGGGCGGTTCTTTCGGAAACGACGACGCAGGGGGCAGCATGGGGCGTATAAACCTCGCGGCACTGGGGCGGGCAGGTGCGGGATCAGACGTACTATCTCAACGCCATTGAGGCCCGAGGGTACCTTGTTCGCCGGGCTCCTGCCTCTCTCACGGTCAGAAACGGCGCCGGCTCCACTGGCATGCCCGGGTCAGCGCACTGGCAGGTTCGGCGTTTACGATGGCGCCATGACCGATTCCGCTGAGATCGCACGCCTCAAGGCCGAGGCCGCACAGGCCGCCGCCGAAGCCGCCGCAGCCAAGGCAGCCGCCGCCCAAGCGGCCCTTGACGCCGCCATCGCCTCCACCCCGGCCTCGGCCGTGGAGCAGGCCGGCGAGCCCCGCACTACTGACGCACCGGGCGAGCCCGCCGCTCAGGCAGCCGACGCCGCCCCCGTCGCCGAACCGGCTGCCGCCCCGGTTGCACAGCCGGCAGAACAGCCTGCGGCTGAGCCGGCGGCGGCCGCCGAACCGGTACCGACTGCCGAGCAGCCCCAGGAGCCAGTTCAGGATCCGGCACCCGCGCAGGCCGAGACCGCCGCTTCGGCCGAGCATGCCTTGGGCAGTCAGGAGGCCGAGGAGGCCGACTACACCGCCCAGGTGCGTTCCGGCTACAGCTTCTCCTCCCCCACCCTGCCGGTGGGCACCTACCTCGACACGCTCTCGGGGGGCGAGCCCACGGCGGTCAAGGACCTGTCGGTGGGCATCCCGCTGGGACTGCTCAACCGGCACGCGCTGGTGGCCGGGGCGACCGGAACCGGTAAGACCCGCACGCTCCAGCTCCTGGCCGAGGGGCTGTCCGCCGCCGGTGTCCCGGTGTTCCTGGCCGACGTCAAGGGGGACCTGACCGGACTGGCCGAGGCCGGAGCCTCCAATGACAAGATCGCCTCCCGCATCGCCTCCACCGGCCAGGACTGGAAGGGCCAGTCCTTCCCCATCGAGCTGTTCAACCTCGGCGGGTCGGACTCCGGCGCCGGGATCAGCGGCACCCCGATCCGCACGACGGTCACCGAGTTCGGGCCGATCCTGCTCTCGCGGGTCCTGGGCCTGAACGACACGCAGGCCTCCGCTCTCCAGCTGGTGTTCCACTGGGCGGACAGCCAGGGGCTGGCCCTGCTGGACCTGAAGGACCTGCGCGCCGTCGTCGACTACCTGACGAACACGGACGCCGGCAAGGAAGAGCTCAAGACCATCGGTGGGGTCTCCGCGGCCACGGCCGGGGTCATCCTGCGGGAGATCGCCGCCCTGGAGGCGGCCGGCGGTGAGGCCTTCTTCGGTGAGCCGGCGCTCGACGTGCGTGACCTCATGCGGGTCTCCCCCGATGGGCGCGGCATCATCTCCGCCCTGGAGCTGGCCGACATCCAGTCCCAGGGCACGCTGTTCTCCACCTTCCTCATGTGGCTGCTCGCCGAGCTCTTCGAGACCCTGCCGGAGGTCGGCGACCCGGACAAGCCCACCATGGTGTTCTTCTTCGACGAGGCGCACCTGCTGTTCTCCGGCGCCTCGAAGGCCTTCCTGGAGGCCGTGGTGCGCACGGTGCGGCTCATCCGCTCCAAGGGCGTGGGCATCGTCTTCATCACCCAGTCCCCCACGGACGTCCCCGACGAGGTCCTGGCCCAGCTCGGCAGCCGGGTGCAGCACGCGCTGCGCGCCCACACCCCGGCCGACGCCGCCAACCTCAAGAAGGCGGTCTCCACCTTCCCGGTCAGCCCGGTGGACCTCAGCCGGGTGCTCACGTCGCTGGGCACCGGCCAGGCCGTCGTCAGCGTGCTGGACGAGAAGGGGCGCCCGGCACCGGTGGCCCCGGTGGTCATCAACGTGCCCGCCGCCGTCATGGGGCCGGCCCAGGACGGCACCGTCAGCCAGGTGCTGGCCTCCTCACCGCTGAAACCCAAGTACGCCACGAGTGTGGACAACGAGTCCGCCTACGAGCTGCTGGCCCAGCGGGTCCAGGCCGACGCCGAGGCCGCCGAGGCCGCTCGCGCCGCCGAGCAGGCCGCCAAGGAGCAGGCCAAGGCCGACGCCGCCGCGCAGAAGGCCCTGGAGAAGGAGGCCGCCCGCCAGGCGGCTCAGCGTCAGAAGGAGGCCGAGCGCCTGGAGCGCGAGGCCGTCAAGGAGGCCCAGCGTCGCCAGCGCGAGGAGGAGAAGGCTGCCGAGCGCCGCAAGCGGGAGGTCGAGAAGACCATCGGCTCGGTGGGCCGCCAGATCACCCGCGAGATCACGCGCTCCATCTTCGGCACCCTCAGGCGCCGCTGAGAACCGGCTCAAGCTGAGCGAAGGGGCTGCACCAACCATCTCGGATTGGTGCAGCCCCTCGTGCTGCTGCTGGGCTACCGCGGCGCGGCCGTCAGCGGCGCCGTCGGGGAGCCCGCCGCGGTCACTCGGGGACGATGCTCACCAACTTAGGGGCGCGCACGATCACCTTGCGCACGCCGCGCCCGTCCAGGGTGCGGATGACGCCGGGGGCCTCCAGGGCCAGTTTCTCAAGCTCGGCCTCGGAGATGTCGGGGTCGACTTCGAGGCGGTCGCGGACCTTGCCCTTGACCTGGATGACGCAGGTGACCTTCTCGGCGGCCAGCAGCGCCTCGTCGGTCACGACCGGGAAGTCCTCGTGGGCCAGGGAGTGCTCGTGGCCCAGGCGCTTCCAGATCTCCTCGGCGATGTGCGGGGCCACAGGCGCCGTCATGAGGACGAGGGCCTCGACGGCCTCGCGCGGGACCGCGCTGAGTCCGGTGAGGTGGTTGTTGAGGACGATGAGCTTGGCGATGGCCGTGTTCAGGCGCATCCCCTCGTAGTCCTCACGCACGCCCACGATCGTCTTGGCCACGAGCCGGCGGGTCTCCTCGTCGGCGCTCTCCTCGGTCACCGTCAGCTCGCCGGTGGTCTCGTCGATGACGTTGCGCCACAGGCGCTGCAGGAAGCGCTGGCTGCCGGCGACGGCACGGGTGTCCCACGGGCGGTCGGCGTCCAGCGGTCCCATGCTCATCTCGTAGACGCGGAAGGTGTCTGCGCCGTAGGCCTCGTACATGTCGTCGGGGGTGACGATGTTCTTCAGGGACTTGCCCATCTTGCCGTACTCGCGGCGCACGGGCTGCCCCTGCCACAGGTAGCTGGTGGAGCCGTCCTCGGCGGTGACCTCCTCGACCTCGTCAGCGGGCACGTACTGGCCGCGGGAGTCGGTGTAGGCGTAGGCCTGGACGTAGCCCTGGTTGAAGAGGCGGTGGTAGGGCTCGGAGGAGGAGACGTGGCCCAGGTCGAACAGGACCTTGTGCCAGAAGCGCGCGTAAAGCAGGTGCAGGACGGCGTGCTCGACACCGCCGACGTACAGGTCGGTGCCGCCGGAGGTGTTGCCGGCCTGGGGGCGCGGCCCCATCCAGTAGGCCTCGTTGGCCGGGTCAACGAGCGCCTTGTCATCGGTGGGGTCGATGTAGCGCATCTCGTACCAGCACGAGCCGGCCCACTGCGGCATCGTGTTGGTCTCGCGGTAGTACCTCCGGGGGCCGTCGCCCAGGTCGAGCTCGACCTCGACCCACTCGGTGGCCTTGCCCAGCGGCGGCTCCGGGGAGGAGTCGGCGTCGTCGGGGTCGTAGGAGCGCGGCGAGTAGTCGGTGACCTCGGGCAGCTCGACCGGCAGCATCGACTCGGGCAGGGCGTGGACGCCGCCGTCCTCGTCCCACACGATCGGGAAGGGCTCGCCCCAGTAGCGCTGGCGGGAGAAGAGCCAGTCGCGCAGGCGGTAGGTGACCGCGCCGCGGCCGGCGCCCTTGGCCTCCAGCCAGCCGATCATGGTGGCCTTGGCCTCGTCCTTGCCCATGCCGTTGATGTCCAGGTCGCCCTGGGCGGAGTTCACGACCACACCGTCACCGGTGTAGGCCTGGGCGCTCAGGTCGACGCCGTGGGGGTCGTCGGCTGGGCCGATGGTCTGGACGATGTCGATGTCGTACTTGGT
Organism: Actinomyces oris; assembly: GCF_001553935.1. Taxonomy (NCBI): domain Bacteria; kingdom Bacillati; phylum Actinomycetota; class Actinomycetes; order Actinomycetales; family Actinomycetaceae; genus Actinomyces; species Actinomyces oris. The sequence continues at coordinate 3,026,006 of NZ_CP014232.1, forward strand.
GGCGAAGGCGTAGTCGCGCTCGTCGTGGGCGGGCACGGCCATGATGGCGCCGGTCCCGTAGCCCATGAGGACGTAGTCGGCCACGAAGACCGGCACCTTCGCCCCGTTGACGGGGTTGATTCCGAAGAAGCCGGTGAAGACGCCGGTCTTGACCCGGCCCTCGTCGGTGCGGTCGGCGTCCGACGTCGCCGCGGCCTGGGCGCGGTAGGCGGCCACGGCCTCGGCGGGGGTCGCGTAGCCGCCGGTCCAGGCCTCCTTGGTGCCCTCGGGCCAGGAGGCCGGGACGGTTAGGGCCGCGGCGTCGTCGGCGATCTGGGCCTCGGTGCGCACCGAGCCGGAGGCCTGCAGACCACCCAGCATGGGGTGCTCGGGGGCCACCACCATGAAGGTGGCGCCGAAGAGGGTGTCGGGGCGGGTGGTGTAGACGCTCAGCGACGCGTCCTGCTGGTCGCCTTGTCCGGCCCCGGGGACGGTGAAGGTCACCTCGGCGCCTTCGGAGCGTCCGATCCAGTTGCGCTGCATGAGCTTGACCTTCTCGGGCCAGTCCACGGTGTCCAGGTCTTCAGCGAGGCGGTCGCCGTAGGCGGTGATGCGCATCATCCACTGGCGCAGGTTGCGCTTGAAGACCGGGTAGTTGCCCCGCTCGGAGCGGCCCTCGGAGGTGACCTCCTCGTTGGCCAGCACCGTGCCCAGGCCGGGGCACCAGTTGACGGGGGCGCTGGAGACGTAGGCCAGGCGGAAGGAGTCGACGACCTCGGCCTGCTCGGCGGCGCTCAGGGCGTCCCAGTCGCGGCCGTCGGGGACGGGGACCTGGCCGGAGGCGAGTTTGTCGCGCAGCTCGGTCACCGGCCGGGCCGCACCCTTGCCGCGGCCGTCGCGGCGCGGGGCCTCGGGGTCGAACCAGGAGTTGAAGACCTGCAGGAAGATCCACTGGGTCCAGCGCACGTAGTCGACGTCGATCGTGGCCAGGGAGCGGCGCGGGTCGTGGGACAGGCCCAGGCGGCGCAGCTGGCGGCGCATGTTGGCGATGTTGGCCTCGGTGGAGATGCGCGGGTGCTGGCCAGTGGTGACGGCGTACTGCTCGGCGGGCAGGCCGAAGGCGTCGTAGCCCATCGTGTACAGGACGTTCCTGCCAGTCATCCGGGTGAAGCGAGCGACGACGTCGGTGGCGATGTAGCCCAGCGGGTGGCCCACGTGCAGTCCCTTGCCGGAGGGGTAGGGAAACATGTCCAGCAGGAAGAACTTCTCCTTGTCCGCCCCGGGGCCGGCCAGAGCGCCGACGGGGTTGTCGGCGTTGAAGGTGCCCTCGGCCTCCCAGCGGTCCTGCCAGGCGGTCTCGATGGAGTCCGCCAGCTCCGCCGTGTAGCGGAAGGGGGTGTCGGACTCGACCGGTGCGGTTCTCTCTGACATCGCGGCAGCGCTCTTTTCCTACTCGTGCTTCCTGGTGCTGGGGCACAGCCTATCGCCCGCCAGCAGTGGGGCCCGGCGGCGTCCGCCCCACGGGCGGGCGAGACCGGTCACGTCGGTGGAGCCCAGCAAGGTTCGAGCGGTCTCGGCGGGCCGTCACACCGGCTCCGAGAGGAGAAGGCGCCGTCGATAAAGGCGCCAGATATGCGGCTAATCGTTGCTGTTCCAGTGATTCTGGAGCCTGCTTCAGCGTGCGGGGAACGGGCACCACTTGCTATACTGTACATATGTTCGAAGGTGGCGTGCTTCCTCGCGTCCCGACCGGTGGCGCGGTCGGGACGCTGGGTGCGCCTAGCGGGGCCCCCACGTCGGTACCGCAGGTCTCGGCGGAGGATACGGCCGGCCTGCTGGCATCCCTGGGTGCGGGCGGGACGCTGGCCGGTGTGGTGGAGGAGCTGCTGGCCCGCCTGCTGGTAACTGCCCAGGACGCCGACGACGAGGGCTCCACCGCTGATGGGGATGCAGCGCCGCCCCTCTTCACCAAGGAGCCGGGTACTGACGTGGCGCTGGTGGCCGCCTCCGAACAGCACCGGACGATGGGCGCGGAGGAGGCAGGCACCTCAGGGCTCATGGCTCTGGGGGCCTCGGGCTTGGGGGAGCTGGCCGCGGCCTGCCGCCGCCTGGCGGCCTGGGCCACCTGGGGCGAGTCTCTGGCGGCGGCCTGCCTGACCGGGTGCGCTGAGCTGTCGAGTCACCCGGGCCAGTGGGGCCCGCATGGTGAGGTCTTGCCGGTGGTGGGTTATGAGGAGCGGCGGTTCAATGCCACCTGTCTGCTCTCCGCCCGCCTGGGCATCTCTCGGACTCGGGCCGGTCAGATGGTGGATCACGGTCGGGCACTCATGAGCACGGGCTTCGCCCCGGTCGAGGCCATGGAGCGCTGCGGGGTCCTGGACTCAGCGAAGGCGTTCCTCGTGACCCGCCGCCTGGAGGACGTGCCCACTCTGGTGGCGTTGGCGGTCCAGGACAAGGTTCTGCCTCAGGCGCCTAGGCGGAGCGTGTCGCAGGTGGGGAGGGACCTGGAGCGGGCCCTGATGGAGATCGACCCTGACGGCCACGCTGAGCGGAGCCAGAACAATACCGAGCAGCGGTGTGTGTCGCGCCCCCAGCCTGCAGGAGAGGGCCTCTGCCAAGTCCGGCTTGTGCTGCCCACCATGGACGCCCTGCTGCTGGACGCCACTCTGGATGCGATCGCCGCTTCGGCGCGGGCCTGCGGCGAGAAGCGCACCCTGGGTCAGCTGCGAGCCGATGCCATCACCGCGATGACCCTCTCAACACTGCGTACCAGCCAGCAGGCCGCCTACCATATGCCCGCACAAGCCCCCACCACCCCCGCAAGCACAAATCACGACGGCAGCAGCGGTGGCGACGACGGCACCGACAACGACAATCACGGAGGGTACAGCCTCGGCGGCGGCGTCTGCGGCAGCGGCATCAGTGCCAGCGGTGATGACCGTATCTGTGGTGGTGGTTTGAGTGAGCCGGGTTCAGTGCTCTCGTCCTCGGTTCCTCTTGAGCCCCCTTCCCCGGGGCGGCTGCTGCCTGACGGGGTACCTCTGGAAGGGCTCCTGGGCGCTTTGAGCGGCCTGGTGGGATCGAACAGCCCGTGGTGGACCCCTTCGGCCACCGGTCACCTTCCTCTGCCAGAAGGCATCCACATCAACGTCAACGTCACCGTTCCTCTGAGCAGCCTGGTTGGTCTGGCTCCGCCGGAAGAGGGCCCCACCGGCGGCGTCAATCCCGGAGGCGGCAGCCCCGGCACCTCATCCGAAGACAACCGGCTCCGGGACGGCATTTCTGGGGGCTGTGGTCCTGGGGACAGCGAGAGCCCCGACGACCCCCGCTGTCTTGATCCAGGTGGTGCCGGCCCTGGCGAATGCTCCACCGCCGCGCCCGAGCCTCTCAACAGCGCAGACTCCCCGAGCGGCGGGAGAAATCTGCTCACCCCCGGTGGGAGAAGTCTGCCCGGGCCTAGAGGGAGGAGTCTGCCTGAACTCGCCCCGGTTGCTCCCACCATCCAGCCCACTGCCCAGCTCGTCTCCCCGTTCTCCGCCACACCAGTAGAGGTCGCTGAGGTGAGGATCGGGGCACGCAGCGCAGCGGTACCGGCCATGACTGCCTGGGCCCTGGCCGCCGGCGGGACCTGGAGGCGCCTGGTGACCGACCCCGCCAGCGGCACCGTCCTGGACGTCGGCCGCACCAGGTACCGGCCTCCTGTGGGACTTGCGGACCTCGTGCGAGCCCGCGACAAAACATGTGTTTTCCCCACCTGCCAGACTCCGGCCTCCCGCTGCGATATCGACCACCTCACCGCATGGAGTCAGGGCGGGACCACCAGCCTGGACAACCTCGTGGTGCTCTGTCAGGCCCATCACCGACTCAAGCACACTCCCGGATGGGCACTCACCAGGGACCGTGACAGCGGGGTCTTGTCTTGGCACACCCCGGACAGGACCGTCTATCGGCGCCACCCGGACGGCACCATCGACCGCCTGCCCCACAAGGTCGGCCCCCACCAGCACCTTGTTCCCAGCACCGTCGTCCCGGCCGACCTGAGCCAGCAGATCGGCCCTGAGCTCATCGACCGACTCAACACCGCCCTCGACCGTACCCAGCCCAGCAGCGGCAGTGCCCGCCTCGTGACCCGAGGTCCCCTACCCAGCGAAAAGGCGGGAGACTACGAGACCACCCCTCTTCCGAGGGCCGCCCACTCCTTGGGACTAGCGCCCCTCATCGACCAAGCCCCACCCTTCTGACGAGGACGAAGCGGGTAGCGTCGGGGCTACGCGAGCGCCGCGCTGTCCATCTGCGCGGGTACGAACTCGCCCCAGCCGTCCTCGACGAGGCCGGCCCGCAGGCGCTCCATGGCAGCATCGAGTTCGGGGGCCTCGGGGTGGCGGGCCGATGAGAAGGACAGGTCCTCCTCGCAGCGGATCGGCAGCACGTGCAGGTGCAGGTGGTCGACGCCGTAGCCGGCCACGACGAGCCCGGCCCGGGGCGCCTCGAAGACGCGCACCTGTGCAGCTCCAATGCGCTTGGCGACCACGGCCAGGTGCGCCACCACGTCATCGGGCGCGTTCACGTAGGAGTCGACCTCGAGCCGTGGGACCACGAGGACGTGCCCATCGGTGTGCGGCTCAATGGTGGCGAAGGCGACGCAGACCTCGTCCGCCCACACGAAACGGCCGGGGATCTCGCCGGCGATGATCTTGGTGAAAATCGTGCTCATGGCCCCATTGTCCCCCAGCCGGGCCCGGATCCGCACAGGCCCCGCCCCTGGTCAGGCCAGCAGCCACAGGGAACCGTCGGGGATGATGGCCTCCAGGGCGCCATTGGGCGCTGCGCCGCGCGAGGCGTCGTCGTCCAGCAGGGCGATGACGGTCGCCCGACGGCGGCCACCGCCCTCCACGGCCGGCGCCACCGTGCCCCGATCACGGATCCGCACCCGGCTGTCCAGCCCGATGCCGGCCCGCTCCAGGCGGCGCAGCGTCTCGGCGTCGTCCTGAATCCGTCCGACGACGCCGTCGGAGCCCACCGGCAACGTCTCCAGGCCCACCAGGTCGGGCACGATGAGGCGGCCGTCGGCCGTGGGGATCGGGTCCCCGTGCGGATCACGGGTGGGGTGCCCCAGGACCACGTCGAGCCTCTCCAGCAGCCGCTCAGAGACGGCGTGCTCGAGCTCCTCGGCCTCAGCATGCACCTCATCCCAGCCGAAGCCGAGCCGAGTGACCAGGTAGGTCTCCAGGATGCGGTGACGGCGGATCATGCCCATGGCCCGGCGTCGTCCCTCCTCGGAGAGGGTGACGGCCTTGTAGGGCTCGTGGACGAGCAGTCCCTCCTCCACGAGGCGAGCCACGTTCTCTGAGGCGGTCGAGGGGGCCACCTCCATGCGTTTGGCCAGGCCGGTGACGGAGGCACCCGCACCGCCCCACTCGCAGGCGGCCCACACGACCTTGAGGTAGTCCTGCGTGACGGTCGAGTCCCCCGCCACCGAGGATTTCCCACCGGACCCGCTCGGAGCCCGCCGTTCCTTGGGCGCAGTCACCCGAAGAGCCTGGCCAGCTGGCCGCCGAAGGCGATGACGATGGTGAGAACCACCGCCAGGTACATCGCCGCCATGATCCACCACCGGGCCTTGAGCACGTCCAGCGCCAGGTTGTCACGCAGCCCCAGGTGCCCACCGGCCGCGGCCCAGGCCCAGGAGTGGGCCGCCACCGGGATGGTGACGGACCAGATGACCATGCAGAAGGGACAGAGCTTGCCGAAGGTCATGATGGACACGGACAGGAACCAGATGACGAAGGCGATCCCACCGAGGCTGCCGGCGCTCAGCCCCCACCACATCCAGCGCGGCAGGCGCGCGCCGCTGAGCAGCACCATGCCGATCGCGGCCAGGGCCCCGAAGGCGATGGCCCCGACGAAGGAGTTCGGCACCCCCAGCAGGTTGCCCTGCCACACGTTGAGGGAGTCCCCGCAGGACACCAGGGGGCTGACGTCGCAAACGAGCTCTGCATCCGGGTTGCGCAGCAGGTCGAGCTGGGCGGTGATGAGCTCCCAGCAGGCGAGGATCCCGATCAGTGCGCACACGGTGAGCAACCAGCCGAATCCCCGCTCGGCCCCGGAGCGCCGCAGCCAGGCCGGACGCGCGGCTAAGTCCTCGCCGGAATCACGACGGGTGCGTCGGTCAAGCTCTTGAGTGGGGCCAGCGCCCAGGTAGACCTCGAGCTCTTCCTCACTCATCTCATCGATCTCGGCATCTGTGGGCATGCGCGACATCGTCAGTCTCCTCACCAGTGGTGCGTCAGCAGTTCTTCTGGGTGTCGTGGGCTTATCAGGACGAGAGCGTATGCCACACACGGCCACCTGTGCCCTACCCGTCCGAGGAATCGCTCTCCCCCTGGGGCTCAGCCCCCTCCTGTGGCGCAGAGCCATCCTCGGGCCTCGTGCTCTGCGGAGCCTGGGTCTGCGTCTGCACCGGGGAGGCCGAGGCCGTCGGGCTCGAGGTCGACGCCATGGTGGCCGCTGTCTGCCCCGAGGCGATACCGGGCACGGGCCGCCAGGCCCCCACCGTCACCGAGGCGTCGGAGTGAAGGATGACCGCACGCCAGGCCACCAGCGCTCCGGCGGAGTCGAAGGACATGACGTGGAGGAATGCGTCCTCGGTGACCGATCCTAGTGACGTACCACCCTTACCCGCGCCCGAGATGATCCCGGTGACGGGCCGGCCGGTTCGGGGGCTGATCGCTGTGGTCATTCCCCGCTCAGCATGGACGTGCCCAGCCAGGAGCAATGGCGCACAGCCCTCCTTCGTGAGCGTGTCGAAGGTGGCGGGCTGATGGATGAGGACGACGTCCACCGGTGTGCTCCCGCAGCTGGTCGTGGCCAGGCGGGAGGCGATCTGCTCGGTGGTCTCCCCGTTGCGGGGCTTGGTGCCCGCAGCTGTTGTGCGCTCGGCGTCGTCGTGCCCCAGGACAGTGATCCCGGCGACCGTCTGGACCGAGCCGTTGGTGACGGTCCACCCCTGGGAGCGCAGGCGGGCGGCCGTGGCGTCGGAGTCATGGTTGCCGATCGTGGCGACCTTCTTCGTCGAGCTCGGGACCGCCTGGGTCAGCGCGTCGACGCACACCCGCTCCGGATCCGAGCCGGTCATGGTCAGGTCGCCGTCGTCCATGTGGATATCGGCACCCGAGAGCTGGTCAAGGATCCCGGAGAAGGCGATGACATCGAGGTTGCAGTGCAGGTCCGTGGTGAGCACGGCGGTCTTGCGTCCGCGCTCGGGCACTGATCGGGCCCCGGTCACCGAGATCGAGGGCGTCGCGGTGGCCCGTGGGCTCTCAGAGGGCTGCGGGGCGGCGTCGGACTCAGGATCGGCGGCCTTCACCAGGGTCTTCGCGGAGGAAGCCCTGACCCGGGCCTGCAGGTCCTCGGCATCCACCTTTCCGTCGACGGCGGTGACGTCCACCAGGCCCTCAGTCTGCTCGGCCGCCTTCCAGGCAGCCCGCAGGTTGGTGTCCGCCTTGGCGTAGAAGTCCTTGCTCGTCTCCACGAAGGTACGCGCCTTGGGGCCGTAGGCGGTGACGACGTCGGCGATGCGTCCTGAGAAACGGGCCTGGGCCAGCGGGGTCCCCTCAAGGACGGACAGGGTGGAGCCGGGCGAGGTGGCTGTGCGCATGGCCGGCACCAGGAGGGATGCCACGGTGGCCACGGCCGCGGAGAACGCCACGGTGGTGGCCCAGCGGTGCGAGACGCCGGCTCGGACGGTCTCACGCCATGGCTTGGTCGGTGCCAGGCGCCAGGCGGCCACACAGCACAGGAAGATCGCCTCGACGACTCCGGCCCGGCGCAGGGCGTCGCCGGCCAGTCCGTAGAGGCCCTGCCGGATCGTCAGATCGGGATGGGAGACCAGTGAGAGGTAGGAGGTCGCGTCGGAGGACAGGGACTGCCCCACGCTGGCCGCGTTGGCTGTATCAGGTGCGGGATCGCCTGGGATCTCCCCCAGAACCACCGTGACGCCGAGAATCCCGGCAGGGGACTCCATTGCAGCGGTTCCCAGCGGCCCGAGGTCCAGCGTGACGGTGGAGTCCAGGGTGGTCGACCAGGTCGCCTCATGCGGACCGACCGGCGTCGAGGCCGTCGCCGTGGACACCCCCAGCAGGAGGGAGACGAGGCTGGAGGCCAGGATCATGGCCGCCGTACTGATCGCCGTGCGGGTCCCGCGACGACGGCGACGCCACCACAGGCGCGGCGCCAACAGCACCGTGACGACCAGGGCGCAGCAGCGTCGCACGGCCGTCAGCAGACCGCCCCACAGGCCCCCTGCTGCTTCGGTGGCGCCGGCATCGGTGTCAGGCTCTGAAGTTGTCCGGAGCACGGCTCACCTCAGAGACGAGCGCCCAGTGAGACCTGGGCGCTCGGGTCCTCACCGTCGTGCGTCTGAGAGGCGATGAGACTCGCCAAGGAGGTGACGTAGGTGACGGTGTCCTGCCAGCCGTCCACGGCCTGACAAGGAACGCCTAGAGCCTTGACGGGGTAGTCGTTTCCCTCCGGGTCCAGGCGGTCGCCGACAAAGATCATCTCTTCCAGCGAGATACCGGTCATCTGCGCCAGGCGCTTCATGCCGTAGGCCTTGTCCACCCCCTTGAGGGTGATGTCGACGCTCGTGGAGCCGCCTGAGCGAACCTCCAGGTCCGGTAGGAGCGGGGCGACGGCGTCACGCAGGGAGGCTTTCTTCTCACCTGTGGGGTCCCACGCACGCTTGGCGTCCAGGGGGGCCTCCTGCCCCAGCGCGGAGAAGGTGATCTGGCTGCCGCGGTCCTCCAGGATCGCCCCCCAGGTCTGCTCCTCCCACAGACCGAGGCGACGGGCCTGGGCCTCGACGATCTCAAAACCGGTGCGGATCTGCTCAGGGGTGAGGTCGTTGGCGTAGACCAGCGTCCAGGCGTCCTCATCGCTCTGGGCACGGGAGGGGTCGTAGGTGTAGTAGCGCGTTCCGCAGGTGGGCATGAGGTGAAGCCGGGAGAGCTCATCGGCGTCGGCGTCGAGGTGGGCCAGGACCTGGTCGCGGAACTGCCCCATCTGCCCCCCGGAGATGATGCAGACGGGGACGACGTCGAGCAGCCGCCTGAGCGCTGTAGCCATGGCCGGTGGCATGGCCGACTTGGAGGGCGCCAGCGTGTCGTCGAGGTCGAAGGCCACCAGGCGGGGCAGCGCCCGGGGGCTCACATCAGTCTGAGTCATAGGCGTATTGTGTCCCACCCGCCTGGAAACCGGCCGAACCGGGCCCCAGACGGGTGGTGGAGTCAGTCTCTCTTCTCAAGCGGTCACGTCCGCGTTTCTCAGCGGACCGCACCGGTCAGTCGGTCTCCTCGGGGTGAAGCATGTGCTCGCGGGCCCGCGCCGAGGCCTCGGCCCGGGCGTCGCGGTCCTCGCGGCGTCCGCGCGAGATGAGCGCGGTGATGGACACCGCCAGACCGCCCCAGATGATGACGATGGCGAGCAGCATGATGAGCACGGCGATTCCGGTCATCTCAGTCCTCCTCCTGGGAAGCGGCCTCCAGCGTGAGGGCCTCGAACTCGTCCACCGGGGTCCTCCAGGGGATGAGGCTCATGACGGCGGTGCCCAAGGCAACCACCAGCAGCATCCCCCATCCGAAGACCATGACGAAGCCGCTGGAGTAGGCCTCCGACTCATATCCTTCGGACAGGTACGTCCACAGGGTCTGAATGAACATGTACCCCAGCAGGACGGGGACGACGGCACCGACGAGGACCCTCCACCACAGGCCGATCATCCGGGACTCGGAGACGGCGTTGAGGTGGTCCTGAAGCAGCTTCGTGCGCCGCAGCAGCCAGGCGACCACCACGCACATGATGATGGCCGAGACGACCACGCCGATGTTGTTGATGAAGGCGTCCACCACGTCGAGGTCCGGCAGGCCCGAGCTGGTGGCGAACAGGACGAAGGACAGGACGGCGGCCGGGACGCCGACGACGAGAGAGGCCTTCTTCGGCGTCAGGTCGAGCTTCTCCCCCACGCCGGCGGCGACCACCTGGATGATAGAGATGAAGGAGGTCAGCCCCGCCATGGAGAAGGAGGCGAAGAAGAGCACCCCGAAGAGCGCGCCTCCGGGCATCTGGGCGATGACGGTGGGGAAGGTGATGAAGGACAGGGAGGGCCCGGTGATCTTCATCTCGCTGATCCCGACGTGCTGCGTGTGCGCCATGAAGCCGAGGGTCGCAAAGACGCCGATCCCCGCGAACAGCTCGAAGGAGGAGTTGGCGAAGCCCGCCACGAGGCCGGTTCCCACCAGGTTGGAGCGGCGCCGCTGGAGGTAGGAGGCGTAGGTGAGCATGATGCCGAAGCCCACGGACAGGGAGAAGAAGATCTGCCCGAAGGCCGCCATCCACACCTGGTAGTCCAGCAGGGCGGACCACTTGGGCGTGAACAGGGCATTGAGCCCCTCCCCCGCGCCCGGGAGCAGGAGGGCGCGCACCACGAGGCCGGCAAACATGATGACCAGCAGCGGCAGGAAGATCTTGTTGGCCTTCTCCAGGCCTCCGCTGACTCCCAGGGCGGTCACCACCAGACCGAAGCCCCATACGAACAGCAGCGGCAGGGCCACGCCCATGATGACGGTCGGCGAGTAGGCAACCTCAGAACCGAGCCGGTCCATCCCGATGTAGCTCTGAAAGAAGCCTGCCGCGTCGTCGCCCCAGGCGACGTTGACGGAGAAGAACATGTAGCGCAAGGACCAGGCCACGACCACCGCGTAGTAGGTCATGATGACGAAGCAGATGAAGACCTGGAACCATCCCAGCCACTCGAGCCTGGCGGACAGTCGCCTGAAGACCGCCGGCGGGGAGCCGCGGAAGCGGTGCCCCAGGGCGTAGTCGAGGAAAAGGATCGGCAGCCCGGCAGCCAGCAGCGCGATGACGTAGGGGACGATGAAGGCACCGCCGCCGTTGGTGTAGGCCACCCCTGGGAAGCGCCAGATGTTTCCCAGGCCGATCGCCGAGCCGATGGCGGCGATGAGGAAGCCGAGCTGCCCGCTCCACTGCTCGCGCGGGGGAGCCTGAAGAGACTCGCTCTCCCCTGTCTTGGAGGACATGAGTACCTTCCGTGATATGACGAATGCAGGCGGCCCAGGGGCCACCTCTTCCTGCGGACTGGTCGCAGGCCCTTTTGTCGTTGGACGCTAGTCGAGCGACCACGATGTGTCGTCTGACGTCCACGATACGGACAGTCGTCAGGGTGGTCACCTGTCTTTTCTCACGCGATCCATGCCACACTGAACACTCCTGTTCGTACCTGATTCACACCCCGAGAGGACCCCCATGGCCACCCCTCACATCGCTGCAGAGCCCGGAGACTTCGCCCCCGCCGTCCTCATGCCCGGCGACCCCAAACGGGCCCAGCGCATCGCCGAGCTCCTCATGGATGACGCTCGTCTCGTCACTGACGTGCGCGGGATGCTGGGCTTCACCGGGACCGTGAACGGCAGGCCACTGAGCGTCATGGGCTCAGGGATGGGGCAGCCCTCCTTCACGATCTACGCCACCGAGCTGTTCAGCCAGTTCGGCGTGAAGCGGATCATTCGGGTGGGCACTGCCGGCGCCCTGTCCCCGAAGGTCAAGGTCGGCGACGTCATCGTGGCCACCGGCGCCCACACGGACTCCTCCATGAACCAGCTGCGCATCCCGGGCGTCAACTTCAGCGCCGTGGCGGACTTCCGGCTGGCCGCGGCCGCGTACCAGGCCGCGCAGCCCGAGGGTGCTCAGGCTGAAGGAGCAGTCCACCTGGGCACTGTCATGTCGCGGGACCACTTCTACTTCACCCCCAGGGACAGACCGAGGCGCTGGCGAGGTACGGGGTCCTGGGAGTGGAGATGGAGGCCGCCGCCCTCTACGGGGTCGCCGCCGAGTACGACAAACAGGCACTGGCGATCCTGACCGTCTCCGACCACCTGCTGGACCACTCCAGCGACATGAGCGCCACCGAGCGCGAGACACGTTTCACGGACTCTCTGCGCCTGGCCGTGGCCGCCGCGCACAGCTGATCGGCGCATGGCCTTCGATCCCACCGACCTCTCCGGACGACCCGGGCAACAGCGACTCCCCTGAGGCGGGGCGGGCACAGCTCGCCCCGCCCTTGACGTCAGTGCCCTCCGCACAGCGGAAAGTCCTCAACCGCACTCACACAGGACTGCCTTACCTGCGAGGAATAACGAAAATCGACGACACACAACCCCGACTTTCCCCGAGGGCCGCAAACAGACCCGAACACCTCCTCCTTGACCGCTAAAACGGCGTCATTTCAACGTTCTTTGACATACCGGGAGGCAGGGCAGGCTGTCCTTCGTTGCCGGGGAGCGGATGCGGATTTACGTTACTCATGTCCGCAGCGCACATCCGCTCGAAAGGAAAAGCATCATGTCCGTCACCAAGATCTCCTCCTGCACCACCACCTCCTGCGCCTTCAACAACGGCGGCTGCACCGCCTTCGCCATCACCGTTGGTGGCGACAACGGCGCACCGGCCTGCGACACCTTCATCAGCCTCGACGCCCGCGGCGGCCTGCCGGTGGCAGAGGGCCACGTGGGTGCCTGCCAGCGTCTCGAGTGCGTCCACAACAAGGATCTCATGTGCACTGCCGAGGCCGTGACCGTCGGGGGCGACACCGCCGCCTGCACGACCTACGAGGTCCGCTGACCGGAAGGCTCTCCAGCTCGAGCGGCTGGGGGCCAACGGGGGATGCCACCATATGGTGGTATCCCCCGTTTCGGTATTCGCGGCCAGCTGGTCGCGGCCGCAGCTGAGCTGGCAGCCTCAGGGCCGAGTCAGGCGCTGCGGCAGAGCGTGAGAGGCCAGCTGCTCCAGGGCCGGCCCCACCTCGCCGGCGTCGGCCAGTGCCTGCCCGAAGGAGACCACGAGTGTCGTGACCTCCTCACCGGTGATGGACATAAGGGTGACCCCGTGCGCATCGACGTCGACGCACAGGGTCCTGTCCCACAGCGTCGGGCACACCCCGACAGCAGGGCGGGAGGAGCAGATCCATCCGGGCATCTGACCCTCGCGCACGGCCTCACACACAGCCCGCAGACCGAGCTGACCGACGGCGCTGACCGCCTCGTGGGCGTCCATGATCTCCTGGGGGCTCCAGGAGGCTGAGGGCGCCGCAGCGGCATCGGCCGAATCGATGTCGAGGATCTCCTCAATGTCGTGGCTGGAGACCCCGGAGACGCAGTGAAGCATGACCCGTTCACAGGTGATGACGCCCAGCCGGCCGCCGGGACCCGCGGCGATCTCCCGGACCCGCTCGAACGGATCCTCCCCGACGATGGCGCAGTGGCAGGCAGAAGCCCGAGAGGAGGCCAGCAGCAGGGCGCGATCCTCGCCCTCGACCCAGGTCAGGCTCCCCAGCAGGTGAGCGGTAGCAGCCGTGATGCGCACACCGGGCTCGGCGGCGTCGAGAGTGACATCGAGTCGGATGTCGACGGCGACGTCGTCGGGCGCGATGGCCAACGGGGTGCCCTGGGGAGGACATGCGGCAACGAGGATCCGGCCATCGGCCCGCAAGGCATGAGCGACGAACGCGGCCGGCGCGGAGGGGTCGATGCGGTAGGCCGTTACCGCCGCGCTCCCACTGCCGGCCAGAAGACGCCGGGCCGTGCGCCGGGCACGCTGCATGATGTCAGGAACCTGAACGGACGTCACACGCTTACCTTCCTACCGTGTTGCCGCACGTGGGGGCGGGTGCTCCGGGCAACATCTGAAGGTGAGGCTACCCTCAGACTGGTCGAGGGGCCAGTTCCTTGCTGAAACCCACACGTGGAGCGTGTCTCAGCGAGCCAGCCCGGGGAAGAGGTGCTGGATCCCGACGACGATCATCTGCACCGCGATCGAGGCCAGGATCATGCCCATGAGGCGGGTCATGATGGTGCGCATCGTCATGGACAGGCGAGCACCAATGCTGGCTGAGAAGTAGAGAACGATCCCGAGCGCCGTCAGGACAGCCGCCAGGGCAGCTGCAACCGCCGCATGCCCGCCCAGTCCCTGGGCCTGGGACTGGATGACGATGATCGTTGCGATCGTTCCCGGCCCCACGAGGATGGGGAAGGTCATGGGGTAGAAGGAGACGTCGCTCCCACCACCGGCAACGACGTTGTGCTGGCCCTTCTCCTGCGCACTCCCCTCATGAGCGCTGGAGCCGCTGCCATTGAGCATGGACAAGGAGATGATGAGCAGGACGATTCCGCCTGCAATCCGGAAATCGTCGACGCCAATGCCGAAGAATCTCAGGATCGTCGCACCCAGGAGCAGCACGACAGTGCACATGACGGTGGAAGAGATCGTGGTACGAACTGCTGTACGCCGCTGGGTCGCAGCATCCTGTTCCTGGGTGAGGCTCAGGAACAGGGGCAGGTTGACAAAGGGGTTCATGATCGCGAAGAAGGCGCCTAGCGCCTTGATGAGCACAGCAGTAGCCATCCCCACATTGTGCCGCACGCGGCAACGGCGGGCGGCAAAATAAAATGGCCCTCGCCTCATGGCGGGGCCTCCATATTGGTGGTGTGGTGGAGCTAGGGGGATTCGAACCCCCGACCTCTTCCATGCCATGGAAGCGCGCTACCAACTGCGCCATAGCCCCGTGAAGGGTGTCCCACTCGGCGTTCACTCCGAGGGGATCGTGGAGCTAGGGGGATTCGAACCCCCGACCTCTTCCATGCCATGGAAGCGCGCTACCAACTGCGCCATAGCCCCGTTCGGGCGTCGCTCGCGTGCGGCGACGCGGATAACTGTATGAAGTTCGGACCCGTCAGAGCAAATCCGCACCACGTGCGCTACCTCACCTGCTCAGCCCAGGATCCTGCCCAGCGGACTGGAGTCCACCGGTGGTCCGGCGTTCCACGTCACCACCGCCCAGCCCGGAGGCCGTTTGGTGGTCCGCAGAAGTGCATAGCAGCAGTTGCTCATCCCACGCAGACCGAACCACTGCTGAGCGTCCATCCCCAGGAGGTACGTGGCCCCCAGGTTAGTGGCCGCACCGTGGGAGACGGCCACGATGACGTCATCCTTGTGTGAACCTGCGGCGATGGTCTTGAGCGCCTCTCCCACTCTCTCGGCGGTTTGGCGGCGCCCCTCGATCCTGAACTGGGGGAGGTCTCCTCCGGCCCGCCAGGTGGCGTAGTGCTCCGGCCACTGCTTCTTGATATCAGCTGCCTTGAGCCCCTCCCAGTCTCCGAAGGACTTCTCCGCCAGGCCCTCATCGATCTCGACGCTCAGGCCGGTCAGCGACGCCAGCACCTCAGCCGTGGCCCGAGCCCGCACCAGCGGGGAGGAGACGATGCGTGTGGGCCTCAGTGCCGCTATGCCTTCTGAGGCACGCCGGGCCTGGTCGCGTCCGGTCTCATTGAGAGGGATGTCGACCTGGCCCTGAATACGTCCTTGGCTGTTGTAGTCGGTTTGGCCGTGGCGCCACAGAATGAGGTCCGTCATGACGCAGTGGTCTCCCGACCACGGGAATCACTGTCTTGGCCATTCTCATGCGTCAGGTCCACCGGTAGCTCGATGGCAGGGCAGTCCTTCCACAGACGTTCGAGCGAGTAGAACTCCCGATCCTCGTTCTGCAGGACATGGACAACGACGTCGCCGTAGTCCACCAGGACCCAGTGGGCGTCGGCGAAACCCTCCCGGGTACGGCGCTTGGCTCCGGCATGGTGCATGGCCTCATCGACCGCATCGACGATGGCGTGGACATGGCGGTCGTTCGCCCCGGAAGCCAGGAGGAAGACATCGGTGAGTCCCAGTCGCTCGGAGACGTCAATGGCGGTGAGGTGCTCAGCCTTCTTATCGGCCGCAGCGCGAGCAGCGGCGATCGCCAGGGCGGTGGCGTGTTCAGTGGCGGACACGGATCTCCTTCAGAACGCGGTCAGTCGGTCATCATGCGGCAGCGGCGACTGTACCGTGCACGCCACCGTCAGACGAGCTGACGGATCCACTCCCCCGCACCGATGCTGGCCGCCATGGCGCTCGAGCTGCCGCCGAGCTTGCCGTTGGAGATCAGCAGCGCCAGGACAACACCGATAATGAGCAGCAGGAGGACGATGATAAGTGCGGCCATGAGGATCTTACCGATGCGCGAGGAGGAACCGGGCTGCTCCATCGGCAGGACGTGATCCGGGGTGGGCACCCTTCCGGTGACCTCGTTGACCGGAGCCAGGTAGGGCTCCTCGGGCACCTCGGCAGCCGGGGCCGCCACAGAGTCCCATTCGGAGGCCCCCATTGGACCGTTGCCGTTCTCGACCTCGTCGCTGTAGAAGGCGTAGGGGCTGACGGCCTCACCGGAGACGGCTGCGGTCTCAGCCGTCCCGTCCACGATCGCCTCCTGGAAGCTGCCCGCCTGCGGGGCCTGATGCAGCGACCTCCACTGTGGGGCCCCGGGCGCACCGAACTCGGAGTCCTGCGCAGCCTGAGTCGAGGGTTCCGATGCCGGAACCACCATGGTCTGCGCCTCGACGTCGATCTCGACCTCAGCGCCACCCTGCACCATCGGCTCCTCGATGGAGGGGGCTCCGTAGACATCCTGCGCGTCGGCGGCCTCCTGGGCCGACGGCGAGCTGTCCACTGGCTGGACCGAGCTGAGTTCTCCCGTGGAGGCGTTCACGGTGCGTACCCCCTGCGCAGCGGCCGGAATCCGCACGATGGGTCGGCGCACCGAGCCTGCAGAGGACGCTGACCCGGCACTGACACCGCTGCGGGCGGATTCAGTGGACCGCGCGGCCCCGGCCTGCCCGTAGGTGGCGAAGTCAGCGGCACCGGAGGCCGTCGCCGAAACAGCAGGAACAGCGGAGGCGGCACTCACGGCGTCGGTCGCTGAGGAGGACTGCGAGGAGGCATCCCCGTCGTCCTGGGCCGCCGACTCCAGACCCTCCCGGTAGTCGTAAGGGCT